>CAVFDI010000063.1:0-9386 GCA_963621145.1 Paludibacteraceae bacterium
AATAAAAAAGAGTTACCTTTGCAGCGGGTTTAATAAGCCTATTAAATAAGCCTATTAAAATGTAACTTATTGAAAATCAACAATAATGAAACGATACAGCATTGGAGTTGACATTGGTTCGACCACGCTAAAAATAGCCGTTCTCAACGAAAATGGTGCGCTACTCCACTCCGATTATCGCCGACACAATGCCGACATTCGTCAAGCGGCTTATGCCACAGCCAAGCAACTCTACGATGCGCTAGGCGACTGCACGCTCGATGTAGTTCTGACTGGCTCGGTGGGCATGGGCTACGCCGAGCGGCTCGATTTCGGTTTTGTGCAAGAAGTGGTGGCTGCCGCCGAAACCATCAAACAGCGCTATCACGAAGTGCGCACCTTTGTCGACATGGGCGGCGAGGACTCGAAAATGATATTTTTCGACGAAGGCAAAACACCCGACATTCGCATGAACGGCAGTTGCGCTGGCGGCACGGGCGCATTCATCGACCAAACGGCATCGCTCTGGGGCATCGAGACTAGCGAACTAAACACGCTGGCAGCGCAGGCCACCACCATCTACCCAATTGCATCGCGATGTGGCGTGTTTTCAAAGACCGACATTCAAAACCTTGCCGCGCGCAATGTGAGTCGTGCCGACATAGCCGCATCGGTGTTCAACGCTGTAGCCATGCAGGTTTTGGCATCGTTGGCACGCGGGCGCGACATTGTGCCGAAAGTATTTCTCTGCGGCGGACCATTTGCCTATCTTCCAGAACTGAAAAAGAGTTTTCTGAACGTTTTCGGAACTATGCAATCGGATTGCGTAGAACCTGAACACCCACAATTGATTCCAGCCATTGGCTGCGCATTGCTTACAAAGACGCACGCAAAAAAATCGGTTCGGCTATCGGATTTTATCAAAAAGTTGGAAGAAAAAACCGACGCCACAACCATGAAAATAGCGCACAGTCTGCCTCCGCTTTTCGCATCGCGCAACGAGTACGACCAATGGCTGAAAAACAAGCAGGGACACGATGTGCCACGCGCAAAATTCGACACAAGCGAGCCAAAAAATTATTTCTTGGGCGTTGATTCGGGCAGCACTACCACCAAAATCGTACTGCTCAATGCCGATGGCAAAGTGGTTTACACCGACTATCGGCACAACAACGGCGACAGTTTCAAAACCTTTTCTGATGCTTTGCAACGGCTCCATGCCACGGCCGAAAACGCTGAAAATGTGAACATTACGGCAAGTTGCGCCACAGGTTACGGCGAAAATCTGCTGCGCACCGCCTTCGGACTCGATTTTGGAATTGTGGAGACGATGGCGCACTTTATTGCCGCAAAAAAAATTGAACCACAAGTGTCGTTTGTGCTCGACATTGGCGGACAAGATATGAAGGCGATTTTTGCAGAACATGGCGCGATACGCCGCATCGAAATAAACGAGGCTTGCTCGTCGGGTTGCGGCTCGTTCATCGAGACTTTTGCCAACATGCTGGGCTACGAAGTGGGCGATTTTGTGCAAATGGCCATCACCGCCAGCCAGCCCTACGACCTCGGAACGCGCTGCACCGTTTTTATGAATTCGAAAGTGAAACAAGCCATGCGCGAAGGCGCTGCCGTGGCCGACATTGCCGCGGGTTTCAGCTATTCGGTGGTGAAAAACTGCCTTTTCAAAGTGCTGAAACTGAAAAAAATCGACGAATTGGGCGAAAAAATTGTGGTTCAAGGCGGCACTTTCCGCAACCACTCCATAGCGCGCGCACTGGAACTGCAGACGGGCTGCAAGGTGTCGTTTTGCGATCTGCCCGAACTGATGGGCGCGTACGGAGCCGCAATTTACGCAAAAAATCAATTTTAAAAACGATGAATCTGAACGATCTGATAAAATCGAGCGCATACACCACAAGCGACGAAGTGTGCAGCGGCTGCGAAAATCATTGCCGCGTGCGACTTTTCAGCTTTGCCAACGGACACACCTACGCCTCGGGAAATAACTGCGAGAAAGTCTACTCCAACACCAAAGAATCGACCCGAAAAGGTGCAAATATGTTCGCCGAAAAATACCGACTTCTGTTTGGCAGAAAAACAACGCCAGCGTACAATGCGCCAAAACGAAACATCAAAATCGGCATTCCGCGCGGACTGGGAATCTACGAAAATTTTCCATTTTGGAACGCACTTTTCACCGCTTGCGGATTCGAACTCGTGCTGTCGCATCCATCGACTACGAAGATCTACGCAAACGGATTGCGTAGTGTGATGGCCGACAACATCTGCTTTCCGGCGAAATTGATGCATGGTCATGTTGAGGATTTGGCGAAACTGAAAGTCAACCGCATTTTCTACCCGTGGGTGGTTTACGAGCGCAACGAAAACAAGCACGCCAAGAACTGCTTCAACTGCCCGATAGTGAGCGGTTACAGCGATGTGCTGAAAAGCTCCATCGACCCGCAAACGCGCTATGGCATTCCGCTTGATGCGCCCGTGGTGTCGTTCAACGACACGCGACTGCTCGAGAAATCGTGCGTAGAATATCTGCAAACGCTCGATGTACCGAAAAAATTGGCACAAAATGCCGTTAAATTGGCACAAAAAGCGCAAAACGACTATTTGGAGCAACTCACCGAACGAAATTGCGAGATTTTGCAGCGCGCCACCGACGAAAATCGCATGGTGATAATGTTGGCTGGAAGACCTTATCATACCGACCCGCTAGTGGAACACAAGATTTCGCAAGCCATCGCCAGCATGGGCATCGACGTGATAACCGAGCATGTGGCACTGAACGACGACGATGCGATTTTCAGCAATCTGAACGCCCTAAGTCAGTGGGCTTACCCTAACCGACTGTTCAAAGCGGCGAATTTCGCTGCGCAATGGGGAAAGTCGAATTTGCAGTTTGTGGAACTGACGAGTTTTGGCTGCGGTCCCGACGCCTTCATTTTGGACGAAGTAAGCACTATTCTGCGCCGCCACGGCAAAAATCTCACCATTCTGAAAATTGACGATGTGAACAGCATTGGCTCGCTGAGGTTGCGCATTCGGTCGCTGGTTGAATCGGCAAAAGAGATTCCGCAGGACACAGAAAAAATAGAAAAACCATTTGTAACGACAAAGATTTTCGACCTCGACGACCGCCGTCGCACGCTCATTGCGCCCTATTTTGCCGAAGGATATTCCGAATTTTTGCCGCCCATTTTCAAACTCGCTGGCTATCGATTGGAAAATCTGCCGCTGGCAAATCAGACCGATGCCGAAACGGGTTTGCGCTATGCCAACAACGACATTTGCTACCCAGCCACGCTGGTGGTTGGCAGCATTGTAAACGCCCTTCAGAGCGGAAAATACAATCGCAACGAGACTGCGGTGATAATCACCCAAACGGGCGGACAATGTCGCGCAAGCAACTACTACGCGCTCATCAAAAATGCTTTAGTGACGGCTGGTTTCAGCGATGTGCCAGTGGTTTCGTTGGCCACAGGCGCGGGACTAAACAACACGCAGCCAGGCTTCGACATTCAGTGGGAAAAAATCGCTAAAATGCTGATTGCCACGCTATTCTACGCCGATTGCATTGAAAAACTCTACTACGCCACAGCTGTACGCGAAAATTGTAAAGGAAACGCGAAATTTCTGCGCAACAAATACATTGCGGTCGGGCAAATGATCATCGAAAAAGGCGACACCAAGCAACTCTACGGCGCGCTCGACCATGCGGCAAAAGAGTTCACACTCGAGACCGACGCGACGAAGCAGACGCCCGTGATTGGTTTGGTTGGCGAGATTTTTGTGAAATACAACAGTTTCAGCCACAAAGGCGTGGTCGATTGGCTCGTGCAGCAAGGCATCGAGGTGGTTCCGCCAGCCATTTCGGGCTTTTTCTCGACCTCGTTCGCCAGCCGCCACATCAACCGCCAACTGAACATTAAGCGCGAAACACAACCGCTGTGGCTCACCGATTTAATCTATAAATATGTGGACCGATGCGCTCGGAAATGCGATAAACTCTGCGCCGTTCACCCATTTTACCGCCCGTTTGTCAGCATTTTTGAATACGAAAAGCTGTCGCGGCAGGTAATTTGTGGCGCTGCCGATTTTGGCGAAGGCTGGTTTCTGCCTGGCGAAATTTGCCATTTGGCCGAACATGGCGTGCAAAATGTGGTCAGTTTGCAACCATTTGGCTGCATTGCCAACCACATCATTTCGAAAGGCATCGAAAAACGCATAAAACAGGTTTATCCGCAGTTGAGCCTGCTCTTTCTCGACTTCGACAGCAGCACATCGGAGGCAAACATCTACAACCGATTGCACTTTATGGTCGAGAATTGCAAAAATCAGCAGAAAAATGCGTAATTTTACCCACCAAACTACACCATTATGAACAGAGAAAATTCACTCGAAGATCAGATATTGAAGGCAGCCGAAGAACTTTTCATCGAAAAGGGCTCGGCAGGCACATCGACCACCGACATTGCGCGCAAAGTGGGCTGCAACCAAGCGTTGGTGCACTACTATTTCAGGACGAAAGACAACCTGTTTGAACAAATTTTTCTGAAGAAAATGGAGTTTTCGCTCTCGTGCGCCGATATGTACCGAACCACATTCAACGGCGATTTTAAAGAACTGATTGCGGTACTTATCTCGCAGTATTTCAAGATGTTACAAGAAAATCGTCGGTTGCCGTTTTTCATTTTGAGCGAACTCATCATCAACGACAAGAGGCGCGAATTTATCCGCCGTCACATCATCGAAAACGAGCGACGGCAGATGGTTTACTACACTTTCGACAAGTTGGTGCAGAGCGAGGCCGCCAAAGGCAATATCCGCCCCATCGACACGCTCGACCTGCTGCTGAACATCGTTTCGCTAACGGTTTCCACATTCATTGTGCTGCCCATTTATGCCGATTGGCTGCAGAAAAACGAAGAGGAACAGCGCGCTTTCATCGACCACCGCAAAGAGATTATTTTGCAGATGGTGCTGAAGGATCTTGAGGGGAAATGAGGGTGAGTTAAATCACCTCCTCACAGCGCGCACTTTGTAGCCCGCTTTTTTTAGCAAGGCGATAAGGCCGTTCTCGCCTGCCAAATGCATAGCGCCAACGGCAATGAAACAGGGTTGCGACTCCATCAGTGTTGGCAAACGACGCACCCAAGCGTCGTTGCGCTCGTCGAGCAAGGCAAAACGCTCCTGCTGCGTAGGCGCATACTGCGTAGTGTCGGCATTGTAGAGCGAGAGAAGTCCGTCTAAATCGCCTTGGCGGTAGATCATATTGAGTTGCGCCACCTCATCAGCCACCGAACTAGCCTCGTGCACGGCACCAACCAGCAAAAACGCCTGACGATGAAGTGTTTGCGCATTATAAAGCAACGCTATCTGGTCGTCGACCGACTCGAGCCCAACGACGGGGATATTTTTCTGTGCAGCCACCTGCTGAAAAAACGAATCGAGCGACCAATCGCCATCTTGCTGCGGCATAACCTGCCGATAGAGTTCCAAAAGGAATAGATTCTGAATCATAGCGGGCTTCAAAAGCGCCAATTCGGTCAGCCCCATGCCAAGCACGCGCTGCAGCGTGGTATCGACCAGCACATAATCGCTATCCGAAAAGAGTTCGCGCATGGTGATGTAGTTCGGCATGCGAGCAGCATCGGTCATTTTGCGCACAAGCGCAGGATCGTCGACCGCCACCTCGCCCACCACGGCACGACTAGCATTGAACGCCCGATAAACGCCAGGTACAGAATCGAGAATATCGACCGAAACCAAATGGTGCGTGCCAAAAAGATACGATTTGTAAGGCAGATTATTACCCGAAATCTCCCAAAGCAACTGCGCCTGCGCACCAACGCACGACAGCAGCAAAACAACTATTGCAAAACGAAAACGAGACATTTTTTTCAATTAGGAGTGAGGAGTTATTTTAATTGAAATCCGAATTGAGTTTCGGATACCGAGAGTCATAGTCATAGTTTTTTTGCGAGCAGAGCAAAAATCTGCGAAATTTGCAACTTGCAAAGGTAACAATTATTTTGTAATTTTGCAGTCCAATAATTTCAAAAAAAATGGCAGAGAGAAAAGTCCGCGTGCGTTTTGCACCATCGCCCACAGGCGCGCTGCACATCGGCGGCGTGCGCACAGCGTTGTACAATTATCTTTTCGCCCGTCAGCACGGCGGCGAACTCATTTTTCGCATCGAAGATACCGACAGTCACCGCTTTGTTCCAGGTGCCGAAGAGTACATTTTGGAATCGTTTCGTTGGCTCGGAATAAAATTCGACGAGGGCGTTTCGTTCGGTGGAAACTACGGTCCATACCGCCAGAGCGAGCGCAAACCAATCTACAAAAAATATGTGCAGCAACTGCTCGATGCGGGCAAAGCCTACATTGCTTTCGATACGCCCGAAGAGTTGGACGCTAAACGCAAAGAGATTCCCAATTTTCAATACGATGCCTCTACGCGCATGCAAATGCGTAACTCGCTGACAATGAGCCGAGAAGAGGTCGACCGCCGCATTGCCGAAGGCGAACAATATGTGGTGCGTTTTCTGATTGAGCCAGGCGAAGAAATCACCGTTCACGACCTGATTCGTGGCGATGTGCACATCAACTCCACCATTCTCGACGATAAAGTGTTGTACAAATCGGCCGACGAACTGCCAACTTACCATTTGGCAAACATTGTCGACGACCATCTGATGGAGGTGTCGCACGTTATTCGTGGCGAAGAGTGGCTGCCAAGCGCGCCGCTGCATGTGTTGCTCTATCGCGCCTTTGGTTGGGAAGATTCGATGCCGCAGTTTGCACACCTTTCGCTGCTTCTGAAACCCGATGGCAACGGCAAACTGAGCAAGCGCGATGGCGACCGTTTGGGTTTCCCCGTGTTCCCACTCGAATGGCACGACCCAAAAACTGGCGAGGTGTCGAGCGGCTATCGCGAAAGCGGCTATCTGCCCGAAGCAGTAATCAATTTCCTTGCGCTGCTGGGCTGGAACCCTGGCACCGACGAGGAAGTGATGTCGATTGACGACCTTGTGCGCCTGTTCAACATCGAACGCTGCAGCAAGAGCGGCGCCAAATTCGACTACGAAAAAGGCAAACATTTCAACCATATCTATCTGCAAAAACGTAGCGACAAAGAGTTGGCACCCGAGGTTCAACAACATCTCGATCAACTTGGCATTACTGCCGACCCAGCCAAAGTGGAGATGGCCATCGGAGCGATGAAAGAGCGCGCCACATTCACGCACGATTTGTGGGATTTATGCCGATTCTTCTTCGTTGCACCAACCGAATTCAACGAAAAAGATGTGCAGAAACGTTGGAAAGAAGAAACTCCTGCCCTACTCACCGATCTGCTAGCAAAACTAGAAACAATCGCGACTTTCGACAATGCCGAAGCCGCCGAAGAAGAAATAAAAGCCTGGTGCGCAGAAAAAGGTTATGGTCTTGGCAATGTGATGAACCCGTTCCGCCTGACGCTTGTTGGCGAAATGCGTGGTCCACAAATCTTCGTCATCACCAAAATTCTTGGCAAAGACGAAGTGCTGCGCCGTCTGCGCTACGCTCTAGAAAAAATTTCTTGCTAATATTTTTCAAGGTAGAAATTGAGAATTTTGGACATGCGCAAAAAAATCCTCTTCATAGTCAATCCAAAATCGGGAACGCTAAGCAAAACCAACTGGATTTCGATGGCTACGCGCATGCTAGCCAAGGATTTCGATCTGGAATTTAAATACACCACGCACCGCGGTCATGCCTGCGAACTGGCGCAACAAGCCGCAGCCGACTGCATTCCGATAGTGGTGGCCGTTGGCGGCGATGGCACGGTGAACGAAATTGCAAGTTCGCTCGTTGGCACCGACACCGCATTGGCCATTCTGCCGCTCGGCTCGGGCAATGGTTTGGCGCGCGAACTTGGCATATCTACCAAAATTGCACCTAGTGCCATTAGCTGCATTAAACATCTGAATTTCAAGCAGATAGACTACGGACGGGTGAACGATGTGCCATTTTTCTGCACTTGCGGAGTCGGTTTCGATGCGCAAATCTCTTACGAAATAACGCAGCGTTCGCACCGCGGATTGTGGATGTATGTGTCGCTCTGCGTGAGAAATTATTTCCGTTTCAAACCGCTCACCTGCACTTTCGAGCACGATGGCATTAGCGAAACACGACAAGCATTCATGGTCAACTGCGCCAACATTCGCCAATTCGGTTTCAACGCCTACATTGCGCCGCGCGCCGACCTTTCCGACGGGAAATTGAGCATCACGGTAATAAAACCATTTGGTTTTTGGACGGCATTGCGGCTAATGATTTGCCTATTTACCAAGCGGCTCGACCACATGAAAAAATACGTGGAGACCTTCGATTGCGAGCGATTAACCATCACCACGCCACAAAAAACGCCACTCCACTGCGATGGCGACTACATCGGGCTGGCCGACCACATCAATGTTGAAATTGTGCCAAACGCCCTGAAAGTGGTAACACCATAAAAAAAAACGCAACTCCTTTTGGATTTGCGCTTTTTGTTTCAGATTGGGCGGAAAAAACTCCGCTAATCCTCCTTAATAAAGATCTTCATCTGTCCCGAAGCCACCACAGCATCGTCGACGTGCGTCTCAGCCTCGAGCAGCGTGATACCAGCCGCCTCGCCAAGAATGCGCAGCGTGGTTTGCAGCGTGCTGCCCACGGCAGGCAATGCCTCGATGCGCAACTTTTTGATTTCGCCAATGTAGCCCAACTTGGGCGCAAGTCCCTGCTGAAACGTAGAAAAGCCCGCAAAAGCAGCAGCCGACTGAGCAATATGCTCAATCAGCCCTGGTTCGCGTAGCCTGCCATCGGCACAGAAAATGTTGTCGCTCTCGACGGTCAGAGCCGTGTGCGCCTCACTTTCGGTAGCACTCACCAGCGTATCGACCATGACAATGGGCGGACGCTGCGGAATGAGTTTGTAGATGGCTTCGCCTGACAATAGTGGATTGTCGTTCGTTGCCATTACGCCATGCGCTCAGCAATGAAATCGTAGAGTGCGCCGAAGGTTTTCACTTGTGGCATCTCGGCGGGTTTGATTTTCACACCAAACTCATTTTCGATGAGCGCAACCATGTCGACAAGGCTCAAGCTATCGAGTTCGAGCGTCTCTTTGATGTTTGCATCGGGCGTAATAACCGATTCTTCTACTTCAAATTCTTCTGCCAATACTTGATTTACTTTGGCAATCAATTCTTCTTTTTCCATGTTTATTAATTTCAGATTTTTGTTTCAAAAGATTTTAGGTAGATTCTAAAAATTCTACGCGTTTATTGTTCTCTTTGGTCGGTTCAAAAAAATTTCTGCGATTTTTGTCGCTCTTTGCGAATTTTCGTTTCTAATCGGCATCTTTTTCG
>CAVFDI010000064.1:0-9295 GCA_963621145.1 Paludibacteraceae bacterium
TTTCTAGCAAATTTTTCCGCCGCTGCACCATTTAATATGGTGTAATCCTAAAATTTCAGCGCATTTATTCCGACTTCGGGATTGAATTGGCGATCTACTTGTCCGTGAATGATGTCGATCACCATTTCGCAGGTGATGCTGATGACGGCGCGGTTCAGATGTCCGCCAACCAAGCGCCCAGCTGTGTCGGCCGCGCTGATGTGCAGGTGCGCATAGTACTCGCCATTCATAGTTGTGATGGTGCCAACCAGCGACACAATTTCCATGTCGCCAGTGAAGTGATGCGCGTGATATTGCTTCTTTTCAAGGCTGAAAACGCCCACTGTCAGGTCGTTTGTCGCGCCAAGTGCCGAAATGTTGGCTAGCGTTATCTGCTCGCGCTCGGCAATGGCGCGCAGTTGCTCGTGTATCTCGTCGCCAGCATCGAGGCGCGCCACAATTTTGTCTCCAAATCGTTTGTAGTCCATTTTTTTTGAAATTTTGTTTTGCAAAGATACAAAAAATGGGCGAGGGCTTTTCTGCAGTCAGATGAATTTGTGTAATTTTTTTGAAATTTCTTGCTGAAAAATTTGAAAAGTCGTCCCGAAAAGTGCACCTTTTTGCCGAAAAGTCGCCCAGAAAAGTGTAATTAAATCTGTAACTATTTGATTATCAACTATGTTGTTAGGTTGGTAATTTTGATGCTTTTCTTCCCTATTTTATTATTTATTATTCATCTTTCATTATAAATATTATCAAATGCCAATTCCCCATTTCTTGGTATTTTTGCTGCGCGAAGAACAAATTGTTTGATTTTTCTGTAACTTTGCATCTCGAAAAACTAAATGATTAATGATTATGGAAGTAAAAGAGAGATTGGTTGCGCTGCGCAAGTTGATGAAAGAGCAGGGCATTGCAGCTGTTGTGGTGCCGAGCGTCGATCCGCACGGTAGCGAATATGTGGCAGAACATTGGCAGGAACGCAAGTGGGTTTCGGGCTTCACTGGCTCGGCTGGCACGGCGGTGGTCACCATCGATGGCGGCTGCCTTTGGACCGATTCGCGCTATTTTTTGCAGGCCGCCGAACAGCTGAAAGCCTCGGGTTTGCAGTTGCAAAAAGATGGCGAAATTGGCACGCCAACCATTGCCGAATGGCTTGGACAAACGCTTGCAAAGGGCGCAACGGTGGCGGTGAATGCTGCCATGTTTGCGGTGAACGAACTGAATGCGCTGCGCCGCGATTTGCAGGAGCAAGGTCTTGCGCTCGACACGCACCACGACCTGATAGCGCAGGTTTGGACCGATCGTCCCGCCTTGCCGCTCGATGCCATTTACGAACTGCCGCTGAAATATGCTGGTCGCTCGGCTGCCGACAAATTGGCCGATGTGCGTCGTGCCATGGCTGCAAAAAATGTCGACATCACGCTGTTCACTGCGCTCGACGATGTGGCGTGGTTGCTCAATATGCGCGGCAACGATATCGCTTACAATCCTGTGGCTATCGCTTTTGTGTGGGTCGATGCGGAGCGCACTATCTTGTTCATCAATCCCGAAAAAGTTGATGACAAAATGCGCAAATATCTGCACTCGATGGGCGTCGAGGTGCTGCCATACGATGCGGTGGCGCAACATCTGCACGCTGCAAAGGCTGACAGTCGCGTTGGACTCGATTTTGGCAAAGTGAACTACGCACTCTATCAATCGGTGAACGAAAAATGTGAGGTGATCGATTTCCCGTCGCCTGTTTTTGGCATGAAATGCGTGAAAAACGAAGTGGAACTTGCGGGTTTCCGTTGCGCCATGGAGAAAGATGGCGTGGCGCTTGTGCGTTTCATGATGTGGCTCGAAAAGGCTGTGCCTGCGGGCAACGAGAGCGAGCTGAGCGTGATTGACAAACTGCACGATTTTCGCACTGAACAGGAAAATTTTGTCGAAGAGAGTTTCAATACCATCGCAGGATATGCCGACCATGGCGCCATTGTTCACTACGGCTCCACGCCCGAAAGCAATGTGCCGCTGAAAGCCGAAAATTTCCTGCTGCTCGACTCGGGCGCGCAGTTCTACGATGCCACCACCGACATCACACGCACCATTCCGCTGGGGGCGACCACAGCCAAGCAAAAACGCGATTACACGCTGGTGATGAAAGGCCACATTGCGCTGGCCGAGGCGCGTTTTCCGTACGGCACGCGCGGCAATCAGATTGACATTTTGGCGCGACAATTTTTGTGGCAAAATGGTCTGAGTTACGGTCATGGCACGGGTCATGGCGTGGGACATTTCCTCGGCGACCACGAAGGCCCGCAGAGCATTCGCACCGACAACAACCCAACGCGGCTCGAGCCTGGCATGGTGGTGAGCGACGAGCCTGGTGTTTACATCGCTGGCGAATATGGCATTCGGCACGAAAACCTGCTGGCAGTGCGCGAAGTGGAGACTACGGAGTTTGGTCGTTTTCTTGGATTCGAAATTTTGACGCTCTGTCCGTTCGACACCACCGCACTCGAACGCACGCTGATGACCGAAAGCGAAATAGATTGGCTCAATCGCTATCACAAAATGGTTTACGAGCGACTCAGCCCGCGGCTGAACGACACCGAACGAGCGTGGTTGCGCGACAAGACAAAAGCCATCTAAACGAAAAAGGAGAGAACTGCGGTTCTCTCCTTTCGTTTTATAATTTGCTGAAACAAATTCTGTTTTTGGGCTTTATTTCACCACAACTTTCACGGTTTTGTTGGCCGTGCGGACCACATAAATGCCGTTTTGTAGATGACCATTTTGGCTTGTAACATCTTGACCTGTAAGGCTATAGATGCGTGCCGCCTCGGGTGCAACCACCGTGCCTTGGTAGGCATAAATGTTCTCCACCGACGCATTTTGCAGAGCAGTGGCAGAGTTGGCAGGAAGTTCAACAAGGACTTTGGTCATGTCGACATTTGTGTAAAGTAGGGCGAAGAAAGTCGGGATCTTGTTAAATGCAGTAACGTCATTTTCTGTTAGCACAAATTGATATTGACTTTCGTCATATGGTATTGTATATACACCCCCATCGGCCGTTCCTAGTGCGAACTTATCACCTTCTTTATCGTATGTCGCTAGTTTCTCGTATGTCGCTAGATCTTGGCAAGCAAACAAGTAAATGTAACTATCTGCAGTTACTGATTGTGAGAGTTTTATTGTAATACGCGTGTTTTTTGGGAGCGTTGTCCAATCGAAAGTGGATTGTGGGATAACCAAATTATAGGCAGCGCCATAATAAACAGACATGCTTTCCCCTTCCCAAACAGTTATGGGTGCTTGGTAGTCGACGGCGAAGAGCGGCAATGCCAGCAGAATGGCGAAAAATAATGAGTAGAGTTTCTTCATAATTTGAAAAATTTTGGAGTTAAAAAAATGATTTGTTTTCAACCGACAAAGATACAATTTTTTTTGAAATAAAGAATAGCGATAAAATAGTTAGGAATTAGGATTTAATCACTGGTTTCTTATTGTTGAATTGTTGAATTGTTGAATTGTTGAATCGTTGAATTGTTGAAGTGTTGAAGCGTATCAATTATCAATTGAAAAACTCCTCACTCCTCACTATCTTTGTTTTTGTCCTTACTCTTTATTCTACCAAAAAATGCTATCTTTGCAGAAAATTATAATTTGGGTTTGTTATGAAAGGTTGTAAATGGCTCGTTGTGCTGGTGGCGGCACTTTGCTCGACGGCGGTAATGGCGAAAGATGCCGAAAAATCGACTTATGTGGAGATTGAGACAAACATTGGCACTATGAAAGTGCTGCTCTACAACGAGACGCCGCAACATCGCGACAATTTTGTGAAACTTGTGAAATCGGGTTTCTACAACGGACTGCTTTTTCACCGTGTGATAAAAGATTTTATGGCGCAAGGTGGCGATCCTAACTCGCGCGACTGCACTGCCGATGCGCGTCTTGGTTCGGGCGGACTGGATTATACGTTGCCTGCCGAAATCAAATTTCCTGCGCTTTACCACAAGCGCGGAGCATTGGCTGCGGCTCGTCTTGGCGATGCTGCAAATCCCACGCGTGCCTCGTCGGCTTGCCAATTCTACATTGTGCAAGGCAAAAAATATGGCGATGCCGAACTGAACGAGATTGAACGCTACATTGGGCGCGCCATTGGCAAACCTGGACAGTTCAAATACAGCGACGAACAGCGCCGTCAGTACAAAATGTTTGGTGGCACGCCTCACCTCGATGGACAGTACACCGTGTTTGGCGAGCTGGTCGAGGGCTTTGCGGTGCTCGACAAAATATGCGCCCTCGAAACCAATGCCGACGATCGGCCCGTGCAAGATGTGGTGATTGTTAGAATGAGGGTCGTTAGAAAGTGACTATTGACGAAGACTAAGACTGCTGGAAAATGCTGTTAACTGCGATGACAAAACACTCTATGAACTTTACGAATTTTCAAATTAAAAGAATATGTTATTAGAATATAAGGATGTCGATATTTATCAGGACGAGATGCCTGTGTTGCGTGGCGTGAATTTCAGCGTCGAGCGCGGCGAATTTATCTATCTGCTTGGCAAGGTGGGCAGCGGCAAAAGCACGCTCATCAAGTCGATGTATGCCGAAGTGCCGATAAAACGCGGCGATGCGACTCTTCTGGGTTACGATCTTTTGCATTTGCGGCGCAAAGATATTCCCATGCTGCGGCGCAAAATTGGCATTGTCTTTCAAGATTTTCAGCTGCTTGGCGATCGCAGTGTCGACCAAAACCTTGAGTTTGTGCTGCGTGCCACAGGTTGGAAAGATAAGCGCAAAATTGCCGAACAGATTGAACTTGTGCTTTCGGTTGTTGGCATGAAAAACAAAGGTTACAAGCGCCCGCATCAGCTGTCGGGTGGCGAGCAACAACGTGTGGTGATTGCGCGCGCGCTGCTCAATTCGCCCGAAATAATTGTGGCCGACGAGCCTTCGGGCAACCTCGATCCAGAAACCGCCAACGAAATTTTTTCGCTGCTCCACGAGATTTCGCGCGGTGGCACGGCAGTGATCATCGCCACACACAACCATTCGTTTTTGAACGTTTATCCTGGTCGCGTTTTCTGCTGCGAAGAGGAAAAACTTGTGGAAAGTAATTAACTAATTGCTTAATTTCCAATTATTTAATTTGATTTTTGGATTTTGCGGTTTGCTTGGTTTACTTTAACCAGAAATCTTGAAATTAGAAATTAGAAATCGAATCAATATCAACGAAAATAATGAAACGATTTTTGAAAACACTGGCTTTAGCGCTCGTTGTGCCTGCGCTGGCTGTGGCGCAAATGGAGGAGCCTGTGACGTGGCACTATGCGGTGGAGCAGACTTCCGACAGTGTTGCCGAGGTGGTCGTAACGGCGCAAATTGCCGAAGGTTGGCATCTCTATTCGCAGCATCAAAATGGCATGGCGCTGCCTACGGTCATCACTTTGGCACCGAACGAAAACTATGCGTTGATCGACACCTCCGCCTTTTGGAACGAGCCGAAATATACCGAAGTTTACGATGCCGAGTTTGACGACACCGAGCGATTTTTTACTGAAAAAGTGGAGTTCCGTCGCGGCATTCGGTTGCTTGCAGACAAATCTTTCAAAATTGAAGGCAAAATAGATGCGCAAGCCTGCATGGACGGGCGTTGTGTGCCTGTTCGTACCGATTTTTCGCTCGTTGTTGCTGGAAAAGTTGCTGAAAATGAGGCGGTTAGCGATTCTGAAAATTCTGCCGATATGTCGCTGCTGTGGTTCTTTTTGTTGGCCTTTGGCGGCGGACTTTTGGGCATTCTCACGCCGTGCGTCTTCCCCATGATTCCGATGACAATCTCATATTTCATGAAGCATGGCGGTAAGCGGCAGGCACTTTTCTACGGTTTTTCAATTGTGCTGATTTATGTGATTGTGGGCATTGTGCTGTCGGCCATTTTTGGCGAGGGCTTTGCCAATTTCATTAGCACGCATTGGCTGCCGAATGTGCTTTTCACCATCATTTTTGTGGTTTTTGCCTTGTCGTTGTTTGGCTATTTCGAGATTTCGCTGCCGTCGTCGTGGGTTTCGCGGTCGTCGGGCAACGAGCAGCGCGCGGGCTATGTCGGCACATTTTTCATGGCGCTGACGCTGGTTTTGGTGTCGTTCAGTTGCACGCTGCCAATTGCTGGCGCTGTGGCTCTGGGCGCGGCTGGCGGTGGTTTTCTTAAACCGATTATCGGCATGCTAGGCTTTTCGTTGGCGTTTGCGCTGCCGTTCACTTTCTTCGCATTTTTCCCAAATCTGCTCCAAAAATTGCCAAAATCGGGCGGCTGGATGAATACGCTGAAAGTCTGCCTCGGCTTTGTGGAGTTGGCTTTTGCACTCAAATTCCTTAGCGTTCCCGACCAGACCTACCATTGGGGATTGCTTTCGCGCGAGGTCTATCTGTCGCTGTGGATTACGATTTTCGCACTCATGGGATTCTATCTTTTGGGCAAAATCCGCTTTCCGTTCGACGATGAGGAGTCTGTGCAGCGGTCGTGGTTCAAATTTTTCTTGGCAATAGCCGATTTCGCTTTTGTGGTCTACATGGTTCCTGGACTTTGGGGCGCACCACTCAATGCGCTGTCGGGCTGGCTGCCGCCAATGAGCACGCAGGATTTCAATATTCATCAGATTGTGGTCGATGGTGCGCCACGGCAGCAGGCGAATGTGTGCAGCACGGCGTCGTTTGCCGATCAACTGCATTTGGTGGCAGGTCTCGAGGGTTATTTCGACTACGACGAGGCGATGGCGTGCGCCAAGGCTTGTGGCAAACCGCTGTTTCTCGATTTCACGGGTCATGGCTGCGTGAATTGCCGCAAAGTGGAGCAGAAAGTGCTGGCCGATGCGCGCATTCAGCAACTGCTGAACGATAATTTTGTGGTGTGCGCACTCTATGTCGACGACAAAATTATTTCGTTGCCTGATGATTTGCAAATTTCTGATAATCAAGGAAATAAGATCACGATGCTTGGCGAAAAAAATCGACATATTCAAACCGCTTTGTTCCACGAAAATTCGCAGCCGTGCTACATCGTGGTCGATCCTGCCGATGGGTCAATCATTGCTGGACCAATTCACTACGAAACCGATCCTATCGTCTTTGAGAAATTCTTGAAAGATATTTTTTAGAACCTACCTCAATCTTAAAAAACAAAAATCTCCCAAACACTTTGCTTGGGAGATTTCTTTTTGTCTTATGGTCGTCCGCCAGGACCGCCGCCGCCGTGGTTACCACCGCCGTTAGGACCGCCGCCAGAGGTGTTTTGCGTGGTTACCATTTTGCTTAGAGTGAGCGAGGCAGCCGTTGTTCCACCGTCGAGCGTTCCGCCTGTGGTCAGGCCGTGCCATGTGGTGCCGCCAGTTACGGTGCCGCCCGTGGTCAGCAGCACGCTGTTGCCTTTTTGCAGCGAAGGCGACGAAACGAGCAGCGTCATTTGGTTGTACGAGCGCGGCACTTTGTAGGTTAGAATGTGCGTGCCATCGCTTGTGGCGAGGTTGAACGTTGTGCTTGCGCTGGCTTGTGTGCCGTAGACAATGGCAGGTTGTGTGCAGGCATTTTCGGTTGGAGTGCTTGCATCGCCGCCCACGCCAACGATGGTTCCGCCAGTTATGGCAAAACGATTTTGGTCGCAGTCGAAACTGCCTTCGGGCGTTTGTGTGCCAGAGGCTATCACGGTGCCGCCATTCAGCGCGATAGTGCCGTTCGAGTCGATGGCATCGTTGTTCGAACTGTAGCAGTAGACATTGCCGCCGTTTATCTCGATGTGTGTGGTGGCGTTCATGCAGTCGTCGTAGGTCGAAATCTCAACCGTGCCGCCGTTGATGCGCATCGTATCTTTGCTTTCGAGACCTTCGCTGCCTTCGCCGCCAGTGGTGCGCACTTTCACGGTGCCGCCATTTATTGCCAGCAGACTATCGGCTTTGATGGCTTTGGCCGAGGTGTCGTACGAACCATAGACATATTCCGTTCCAGTGGTGATGGCGCGCACTGTTCCACCGTTGATTATCAGACGTTTATCGATGTTGATGCATTTACCGCCAGCACCAGTGCTTTTCAGCGCCAGTTCGCCGCCATTCATCACCAGAATGCTGTCGGCTTTGATGCCAGCGCAGCCCGATACATCGCTCTCGTCCTCGTCGTAAACGCCTCCGCCCGAAGTGATGATGGTGGTGCGACCGCCGTCGATCACCACATAACCATCGCTCGAGAAACCTTTGGCTGCGTCGGCCGTTACGCTGATGTTGATTACGCCACCGCTCACTATTATGCCTTCGCCTGCTTTCACGGCGTTGCCTGCATTGTCGACTATTTCGGTGTTGGTGTTGGCACGGAAACGAATGTAACCTTTGTTGCTGGTGAGAGCCTGTTTTTTGTTGGCGGTGATTTTCAGTGAGCCGCTGCCGCTCAGCACAAGGTTGCCTTTGTGGTAGACGCACGCTTTGGCATCGCTTTCGGCTGCATCGACGAAACTATTCACTGTGCCATCGGTTGCGTGCAGATACATGCGTTTGCTGCAACTGCTGTTGATGGGTGCGGTGGTGCTGCTTGTGAGCGAAATGCCGTTCAGGGTCAGTTTGAATTTGTTGTCGCTTTCGATGGTAAATGAGCCGTCGCTCGACTGACCCGACAAGATGTACTCCACTTTTTTCACTGTTGAAACTACCGAAACATTGGCGCCCGATTTTTCGATGGTTACGCCTTCGATGGCGTTTTCAATCGTTGCGCTGTCGCCGTCGTAGACGATTTTCACCGCATTTGCGAAATCTGAATTTTCCCAGAAATCGTCGTCTTCGGAGTCGATGGTTTCCGTCTCGACGAGTGGCGTGTTGTCGAGCGCCACATCGAATGTCTCGAGGTCGTCGACCGTGGTGGTTTGTGTGGTGTCGGGGTTGTTTGGCGCGATTGGATCGTTGCCATTGCCCGTTGGCTCATCTTTGCGGCAGGCTACAAGTGCCAAAATGCAGCAGAGTAGTAGTGCCGTTCTTTTTGCGGTTTTCATTGTTGTTTTGATGTTTGTTTTTGAAAAAAAATGAGTTATTTCGTATAAAATCGACGCAAAAATAGGCTTTTTATTTTCATTTGCAAACATTTTTGCGCGAAAAATCGACAAAATGCAGGTTTCCTCCTATTTTGAGTAAAGAGTAAAGACGGAGTATTATTGTGGAATTTATCGTTGCGCGGGAGTTGCGAACCGAGAAAAATGGCGAGAATTTCTGATGCCAACTGCAATTACGCAGAGCCTGTAGGGACGTGGCGCGCCGCGTCCCTACTGTCGTTATTGAAGGGCAGGGCGGTG
>CAVFDI010000065.1:0-9164 GCA_963621145.1 Paludibacteraceae bacterium
ATATACAAAGTTTATATCATTTAGAGTGAAAAATCCACCACGCAATTTGACCCATTGAGGCATAGTATGCTAAAAAACCACGCAATTTGACCTATACGCCAAAAAACACCCATTGAAAGCCGTTTTTTCACAATAAAATTATCCATTTGCAGATATGACGGAAAAATTGTATCTTTGCAAGTTAAACTATCATCAAAATGATAAAAATTATTTCCGACGAATTGGTTGAACAGGCGCGCGCACTCATCTGCGAAGCGCAACGCATCACGCTGGTGAGCCACATCTCGCCCGACGGCGATGCAGTTGGTTCCATTCTTGGAATGCACCACTTGCTGCGCACACTGGGAAAAGAGACAAAAATGGTGCTACCAAATTTCTTTCCCGATTCGTTCGATTGGATGCCCGATTCTGACAAAATTCTGATACACGAAGCCGATTCTAAAGCCGTCAAAACTGCTTTCGACGAAGCCGATTTGGTCATCTGCATCGACTTCAACTCGCGCAAACGCATCAATGGCGTGCGACCATTTCTCGACCAAGCAAAAGCCAAAACGCTGCTCATCGACCACCATATTGGTCCCGAAGAATTTGCCACAGTAACCATCTCGTACCCCGACGCCTCGTCGGCATGCATGCTAGTCTACAGCCTGATAACGCAAATGGGCTGGCACGACAAAATGACGAAAGCGTGCGCCGAATGCATCTATGTGGGCATGATGACCGACACGGGCAATTTTTCGTACGCCTCGCAGGATCCAGACATCTACATCATCATTTCGGAACTGCTGGCACTGGGCATCGACAAAGACGAGATCTATCGCCGCGTGAACAACAACTACAGCGAGAGCCGCATGCGCATGATGGGCTACTGCCTGCTGAACAAAATGAAGATCTATCCTGAGCAGCACACGGCAGTTATCAGCCTGACACAGAGCGAGTTACAGCAATTCAACCACAAAGTGGGCGACACCGAAGGCTTTGTGAACATTCCGCTTTCGATTGCTGGCATCACACGCTCCATTTTTGTCAGAAAAGAGGACAAAAAAGTGAAACTCTCGTTCCGTTCGCAGGGCAATGTGCCAGTAAACACCATTGCGCAAGAGCATTTCAACGGCGGCGGCCACATGAACGCGGCTGGTGGCGAAAGTTACCTCTCGCTCGAAGATACGCTAAAAAAACTGGAGAAAGTGATTCTGTCAATTGATAATTGATAATTTTTATGACTGCGTTCAAATGCGCTTTTATAACACCGCAATAATTAGCAGTCGGTTCAATCTGAAACTTGAAAACTGAAATATGGAACTAAACGAACAAGAACTTGGACGGCGTCAGAGCCTTGAGGCGCTGCGTGGCATGGGCATCGACCCGTATCCTGCAGCCGAATATCCTGTCGACGCCCACTCAACCGACATCAAAACGCAATTCGAAGCCGACGAGCAGTCGCGCCCCGTGTGCATTGCAGGCCGAATAATGAGCCGTCGCATCATGGGCAAAGCGTCGTTCATCGAACTGCAGGACTCGAAAGGGCGCATTCAGGTGTATGTGTCGCGCGACGACATCAGCACCGAGGCGCAACCCGAAATGTACAACACTGTATTCAAAAAACTGCTCGACATTGGCGACATCATCGGCATTCGCGGCTTTGTCTTTCGCACGCAAATGGGCGAAATCAGCGTTCATGCGCAAGAACTGACCGTGCTGGCCAAGAGTCTGCGTCCGCTGCCAATTGTGAAATACAAAGATGGTGTGGCATACGACAAATTCGACGATCCTGAACTGCGCGCCCGTCAGCGCTATGTCGACCTTATAGTGAACGATGGCGTGAAAGATACATTCTTGAAACGCGCCACCATTCTGCGCACACTGCGCGCTGTGCTCGACGAGGCTGGCTACACCGAAGTGGAAACGCCCGCGCTGCAAAACATTGTTGGCGGAGCAAGCGCACGACCATTCATCACACATTTCAACGCACTCGACGTGGACATGTACCTGCGCATCGCCACCGAACTCTATCTGAAACGACTGATTGTTGGCGGATTCGAAGGCGTGTACGAAATCGGCAAAAACTTCCGCAACGAGGGCATGGACAAGAGCCACAACCCCGAATTCACCTGCATGGAACTGTATGTGCAGTACAAAGATTATCAGTGGATGATGTCGTTCACCGAGCAACTGCTCGAACGCATTGCCGTGGCTGTGAATGGCACCACCAAAGTGCGCATTGGCGACAACGAAGTCGATTTCAAAGCGCCATATCGTCGGCTGCCAATTCTCGATGCCATCAAAGAGAAAACGGGTTACGACCTTTCGGGAAAATCGGAGGACGAAATCCGCGCCATCTGCCACGAGTTGAAGATGGAAATTGACGACACCATGGGCAAAGGCAAGTTGATTGACGAGATTTTTGGTGAATTTTGCGAAGGCACATTCATTCAGCCCACATTCATCACCGATTATCCTGTGGAGATGAGCCCGCTGACCAAGATGCACCGCTCGAAAGCGGGTTTGACCGAGCGTTTCGAGTTGATGGTGAACGGCAAAGAGTTGGCGAATGCCTACAGCGAGCTGAACGACCCAATTGACCAAGAAGAGCGTTTCAAAGAGCAAATGCGCTTGGCCGACAAGGGCGACGACGAGGCGATGATTATCGACCACGATTTTCTGCGTGCACTGCAATATGGCATGCCGCCAACCTCGGGCATTGGCATTGGCATCGACCGCCTGACTATGTTCATGACGGGTCAACCGACCATTCAAGAGGTGCTGCTTTTCCCACAGATGAAACCCGAACGCGTGCAGAAAAAAGATGGTCCAGAGCGCTACGCCGAAATTGGCGTACCAACCGAATGGATTGAACCGCTGCAAAAACTCGGCTACGACACCGTCGACAAGTTGAAGGGTCTAAATTCCAACAAACTGCACCAAGACCTTTGCGGATTCAACAAAAAGAACAAACTCGGACTGACAAATCCTCCCAAAGAATTGGTGGAGAAAATCATTGAATCATTGAGTCATTGAATGAGAGAATAAATGAAAGAGGCGGTTTCCAAAATGGAAGCCGCTTCTTATTTTTACGAAATCGAACAAAATCCGACCTTATTCTTTCGTCTTCCGTCCTTCGTCTTTCATCTTTATTCTTTACTCTTTACTCTTTACTCACTTGTTATTGTACTGATTCATAGCGGTTTGAATACCAGCGAGGCAGAATGTGCGAATCATCTCGACAGCCTGTTCGAAACGCAAAGCGAGTGCCGTGCGCTGTTCTTCGCTGAAGCGGCCAAGCACATAATCGACCTGCGCGCCACGCGGAAAATCGTTACCAATGCCGAACCGCAAACGCGCATATTGCTGTGTGCCAATCAGTTCTTGAATGTTTTTCAAGCCATTGTGACCTCCATCGCTACCGCTCGGTTTCAGACGCAGCGCACCTACGGGCAACGAAAGGTCGTCGACCACCACAAGCAGATTTTCAATCGGCACATTCTCTTGCTGCAGCCAATAGCGCACCGCCTGACCGCTCAGGTTCATAAAAGTGGAAGGTTTGAGCAGCACCAACTGGCGTCCGCGCAGTCGGCATTCAGCCACATCGCCATAGCGGCGCGTTTCAAAAACAGCATTGGACGCCTCGGCAAAGGCATCCAATGTGTCGAAACCTATGTTGTGGCGGGTGTGTTCGTATTCCGAACCGATATTGCCCAAACCGACAATCAGGTATTTCATAATAATCCTTCAGACTGATTATTTAGCCTCGGTAGCGGCGGCAGCAGCAGCCGATCCCATGGCGGCACGCGTCAGTTTAACGCTGCAAACCACGCTCTGCAGACCGTTGAGCAGTTCGAGGTTGTCGAAGTGCAGATCTTTCACTTGAATGGTTTTGCCAAGTTCGAGGTTGTCGATGTTGATGATGAGTTTTTCAGGAATTGCGTCGGCCAGACCTTTCACACGCAGTTTGCGCATTTCGAGCGAAAGTTTACCACCAGCACGAACGCCAGCAGCGTGACCTTCGAGGCGCACAGGCACTTCCATTTCGATGGCTTTGCCGTCGACAACTTGCAGGAAATCGATGTGCAAAACGCGCTCCGTAATTGGGTGGAACTGAATCTCTTTCATCACGGCTTTCACTTTTTCGCCATCGATGTCGAGTTCTACCAAGTAGATGTCGGGAGTGAAGATAAGTTTGCGCACAGCCGCTTCAGCAACGGTGAAATGTACGTTTTTGCCTGCGCCGTAGAGTTCGCAAGGGATCAGGTTTTCGCAACGGAGTGCTTTGGCGGCTTTGCGGCCGAGGTCGGTACGGACTTTGCCGTTCAACTCAAATGTTTTCATTGTTTTTTTGGTTTTGTGTTACTCAAAATTCAAGCAATTTGGGGCTTGATTTCCCATCACACGGATGCTTCCGTGAAAAGCGGTGCAAAGGTACAATTTTTTTTTGAATCAGCAAAACAGTTTCGAAAACATTTTTTTCGCCATTTAAAAGTGGAAAAATCGTCATTTTGTTTTTTCAAGAAAAAAGTATTATTTTTGCAGGTTAATAGGCTGCAGAGGAAAGCGTTAACAACACCGTGACTTATCGCGGTGATACCACGACACTTTGAAAAGCCCAACCTAGAACTTGAAACCTGAAACACTAAACTAATGAAATCCGACTCCATCATCATCATTCCCACCTACAACGAGCGGGAAAACATCGAAAAAATGGTGCGCACAGTGTTTGCGTTGCCCAAAGAGTTCCACATTCTTGTGATTGACGACGGCTCGCCCGACGGCACTGGTGCCATTGTGAAAGGTCTGATAGACGAATTCCCCGACCGCCTGCATCTGGTCGAGCGCACGGGCAAACTCGGTCTTGGAACCGCCTACATCGCTGGTTTCAAGTGGGTTTTGGAACACGACTACGAGTACATTTTCGAGATGGATGCCGATTTTTCGCACCCAGTGAGCAAACTGCAAGAGATGTACGAAACCGCTCGCGATGGTGCCGATGTGGTGGTCGGTTCGCGCTATGTGGGCAACGTGGTGAACATTGTGAATTGGCCGATGGGCCGACTGCTGATGTCGTACTACGCCTCGAAATATGTGCGCATAGTTACAGGTCTGAAAGTGGCCGACACCACCGCTGGTTTTGTCTGCTATCGCCGCCAAGTGCTTGAGACCATCGAATTCGACAAAATACGTTTCAAAGGCTACGCTTTCCAGATTGAGATGAAATTTACCGCTGCCAAATGCGGTTTCACCATAAAAGAGGTGCCGATTGTGTTCGTCAACCGCGTCGAAGGCACATCGAAAATGAGCGGCGGCATATTCAGCGAAGCACTTTTCGGTGTAGTGCGTCTGAAAATTGGAAGCTGGTTCCGCCGTTATCCGCAAAAAAAGTTGATGAGTTGATTGGTTGATAAGTTGATGAGTTTAACGCATAAATCATGGTTTGTAAGACTAAAAAACTATGACGATGACAAATTATTTGAAGATTTGAAGATTCCTATTTTGTCTTGCGACTTGCTACTCACATCTTGCTACTAATTGAAATTCTGAAATCTGAAATCTGAAATATCTTTAACTTATGAAAAAATCCATCTTAATCCTGTTAGTCGCCACTGCGTTTGTGGCGTGCGGCAACCAACAAGAAAACGAAACTGCTATGAAAATGACCGACGAAATTGCGCTCGTTGCACCGCGCGAAAAAGGCGGACTGAGTGTGAACGAAGCCCTTGCGCTGCGCCAATCGAGCCGCGAATATAGTACCGAAAAACTCTCGCTCGAAGAGGTTTCGGAAGTGCTATGGGCAGCCGCTGGCACCAATCGCCCCGACGGCAAACTGACTGCGCCATCGGCACTCGCGCTCTACCCTATCGAGGTGTATGCGTTTTTCGAAGAAGGCGTATATCGTTACCTTTCAGCAGAACATAAACTGACGCTTGTGGCGCAAGGCGACCACCGCCAATTGGCTGCCATGCAGGATTTTGCCTACGCTGCGCCGCTCAACCTTGTGTATGTGGCAAACTACGCCAAATATACGGGGCGCGGAGCCGACATTCCTGCCGACCGCCGTTGGTTTCTGTGCGGACAAGATGCCGCTGGCTATGCCGAAAATGTGAACCTCTACTGCGCCGCCAACGGCCTGAAATCCATAACGCGCGGCAGCTACAAAGCCGACCAACTGCTGCAAATTCTCGGTCTCGACCCTACACAATACGAAGTAATTCTAGCACAAACGGTGGGGAAATAGTTAGTAGTGAGAAGTGAGAAGTGAGCAGTGAATTTAATTATCCAATTACCTAATTTCCAATTATTTAATTATTTGAAAATTTGAAAAATTGAAGATTGAGGCGATGTTGAATGCGAATAATTCATAATTCTTAATTCAAAATTCTTAATTACACCCCCAAAAAAAACTTCCCCCTTTGGGGGATTAGAGGGGGTCTTGAAATTCTGAAAAAATGTACCAAAACATTCGCGAAGAGGCTCTAAAACTGAAAGTGGCTGCCGACTGGTTCGAGCGGTTCGACTGCACCGACATCATTGGGCGCATCGATTTTGCTGTGAAAATACCAACCGATGGCAAATCACTTTTTGGAAACGAATACCTGCTGTGGGCCGAAGCCAAACAGACACCAACCGATGTCTACCGCATGCTCACGCAATTGCTCGTCACCATAAAGCAAGACGCCGAAATGCAAACACCGCCAAAATTCGCTGGTTGCTTCGATAACGAAAAAATTGCCTTCATCGAATATCACAATGTACTGCCTGTGTTCAACCTGAACGATTTCGACTGGACACAAACGCCATCGTCAGTATCAGAAAAAAGCGTCGAAACCGTGCGACACACCATCGATGGCACACAACTTATCACCTTCCGCTACGACGACGACCAACGCGAACTCGCCAACTTTATAAAACAAAATTTTACACTCGATGGCAACGAAAATCTGCTATCGACACAGATAAACCGAAACAACTACACCTTTATCTATCAACGCTGGCGCAGCATGGTGATGCCACACATCGATGCCAACTGGGAACTGCTGAAAAAAAACTACAGCATTTACGACCGCGACTTTTTTCTAGCCGAAATAAACATAGACGACAACGGCACAACCAGCGTGGACGATGATCGCACATCGGTGCAAAATTTCTACATCGAATTCGATGCGCAAGCAGCACAATATACGCTGAAACGAAAAGACAACATGGGGCTCGACATGGCCTACACTTTCCGTTTCAAAAAGGGTGGCATTGAACACTACACCGAATTCTGGAAACGCTACAAACGCCCACCACTAAAAGAAAATTGGGATTTGATAGTGAGCCGACTCGACCTGCTTGTGCCACAAGATGTGCGCGAACGCAAAGGCGCATTTTTTACTCCACAAATATGGGTCGAAAAAAGCCAACAATACATTGCCTCAGTGCTTGGCGACAATTGGCAGGACGAATACACCATTTGGGACTGCTGCGCTGGCACTGGCAACCTGCTGGCTGGACTCACCAACAAATACAACATCTGGGCAAGCACACTCGACCAACAAGATGTAGATGTGATGAACGAACGCATACGCAACGGCGCAAACCTGCTACCGAACCATGTGTTCCAGTTCGATTTTCTGAACGACGAATTCACAAAACTGCCGCAACCGCTCCAAGAGATTATTGCCGACCCCGAACGCCGCAAACGCCTCGTCATCTACATCAACCCGCCGTATGCCGAAGCCACCACCGCAACAACCGTTACTGGCACTGGTGCAAACAAAACAGGCGTGGCACTTGGCAACCGCACCTATCTAAAATACAAAGACCAAATTGGCAAAGCTAGCAACGAACTCTTTGCGCAATTTTTCATACGAATCTACAACGAAATCCCCGGCTGTACGCTTGCAGAATTTTCAAAGTTGAAAATTCTGCAAGCGGCAAATTTTTCGGATTTCCGACGCATTTTCTGCGCGCGACTCGAAAAAATGTTCGTTGTACCCGCCAAAACCTTCGACAATGTAAAAGGCTCGTTCCCCATCGGTTTCATGATTTGGAACACCGACAAACACGAACCTTTCGCCCAAACACAAGCCGATGTGTACAATGCCGATGATGAAAATCAGGGAAAGAAAAAAATCTACACATTTGATGACAAACAGCAAAATATCAATAAATGGATTAAAGAATTTGACGACAAACAAGCACAACAAATTATAGGCTATATGGAAAATGTCGCTCCTGACTTTCAACACAATAACCAATTGTGCATAGCCAACAAGGAAGGAACACACCATAATAATTACCTTGCCTACAACTCTAATAATTTAATTATTGGGAGCATTTACCTTTCCGCTCGCCAATGCATTGAAGCCACATGGTTGAACGACCGCGACCAGTTTTTGTTTCCAAACGACGGTTGGCAGAGCGATAGCGAGTTTCAGGCCGATTGTTTGGCATTCGCGCTGCTGCACGGGCAGAACCGCATTACTAGCGCGCAAGGCACAAACCATTGGATACCCTACACCGAGGCGGAGGTAGAGGCACGCGAGAAATTTGCCTCGCACTTTATGAGCGATTTCATAGCGGGCAAAGCGGCTTGCAATGTGGCGCAAGATACGCTTTTTGCCAACGAGCAAACCAGCCTTGTACCAACTGCGCCCATGCAGTTCTCGCCCCAAGCGCAAGCCGTGCTGCAAGCAGGGCGCGACCTGTGGCGCTACTATCACCAAACCTGCGCTGCCAGCGACTACAATCCAAACGCATCGCTCTACGACATACGCGCCTATTTTCAGGGTCGCGACGACAAAGGCAAGATGAACCACACCAGCACCGATGCCGACTACAACGCACTGATTGCCACCCTGCGCCAAAACCTGAAAGAACTCGCAAAAAAAATAGAACCAAAAATTTACGAATACGGATTCTTGAAATAATTGATAATGAAAGTAGCAAGTAGCAAGAAAGTGTGAAAGTATGAAAGTGCGAAGGTAGGGACGCGGCATGCCATGTCCGAGAAAATAAATAATAAACAATGAATAATGAACAATAATTGCGGATTTTCGGCTACCGAAAACTCTTAAACTCTTAAACACTGAAATCTGAAATCTGAAATCTGAAATTTGAAATCTGAAACATGATTACTTCCGACCAACAAAAATCGCTCAACGAGCGCGTAGAGGCACTTCGCCGCTATC
>CAVFDI010000066.1:0-8879 GCA_963621145.1 Paludibacteraceae bacterium
AACAACAGACCGCACCCGTGCGCAATGCTACAAAACAGCGCAAAACCAATCTCGAAACGGTCATCGTATTCGCCAGATAAAATTTTCGAAACCGACTCAACACTCTCATAATAAGGCACATAAGAGATAATATCGGGTCCGTAGTAGTATTTTGCGCAGATAAGAATGGCAAATGCAGCAAAAGCTACGCAATAGAGCTGGCGATTGGCGCGCTCGTGGTGCAACAGGCACAGGCTAGCAATGGCAAACGCCATCATCACCAAAATTATGACTGCATAGTAGCTCATCTTACCATTTTATAATACCAAAAAATCATGCCGCCACACACCACCGCTTCGGTGAGAATGAGGCTGGTTGCTACACCCTCGACACCGAAAAATGGGGTTAGAGCCACAAGAAAAATCAACGCTGCACCACCCGCCACAAAATAGACATTGCGATATTTCTGCTTTGCTCGTTCGTCGCCCAAACCCAGCAAACCGAGTTCGCCAACCACGCCACCAATCGACACCATCAACGGCACAAATGCCATGATGCGCAGCAAATTTTCGGTGCCAGCATACTGCGCGCGTTGCAGCAGGTCGACTATCAAATCGGCTCCCACCAAAAATGCCACACCAAGCAGGCTCATCAGCAAAAACAGCAGCGCACAAATGCGACGAATAAGCGTTTTGGCTTCGGCACTTTGCGTGGTTGCCATGGCGCTCACCTTCGGGAAAAATGCTTGCGTCATCGGAATGAAAATCAGGTAGCACGCCACACGCACAAGTTTTTCTGCCGCAGTGTATTTTCCAACGACCTCGGCAGGCTCGAAAAATCCCAAAATCATCACAAAAAATGTGGTGTAGAGAGCCGTCGCCATGTTCGACAAAAAAATGTTGAATCCACCTTTCAGCTGACTGCGTACTTCGATCCACGTTGGGCGCAAATTCCAACGATGCACCATTTTTTTCTTATGCAGAATAACGCAAGTAATGCCCGACGCCACCACATAAATGCTCGCTTGCAACACAGCGGCTATGGTTACATCGTCGGCAGAATGCACAAGCACAAAAGTGAGTGGCAGAATGCTGATTTTGCACAGCGAAGTGACTATCGAAACAGTGCGAATTTTGCCCAATCCCTGAAAAAGCCACGAAAACGAGAATACGTTGGCGACCACCGTAAGCGACAGCACACCAAGCACTGCGCGATAGTCGGCGAACTGCGGCACGCACTCGATGCCAAGCACCACTAGCACGCACACACCAAGCAGCAGCATTTTTGCCATCATCACCGACGAGGCAATGCTGTCAATCTCCTCCTGATTTCCCTGCGCTTGCGCTATCTGTTTGGTTGCGGTGAAATTGAACCCGAAATCGACCACCTGCATCAGCATCAGCACCACCGATTGCGAAAAACCGATGTAGCCAAACCGCTCAGCGCCGAGCGTGCGCATCAGGTAGGGCCACACCAGCAACGGCGCAATGTAGGTCAATCCCTGCATCAGCATCAGCCAAACGGTGTCGGCTATCTCGTGGCGATATTTTGCAATGTTCGTAGGCATACAAAAAAAACTACAAAGTTACGCATTTTTCAGCACAAAAAAAATCCGATTTTTCAATCGGACTTGTGGTCTGTTTTCTCGCGACTTATTCAGCAGCGGGAGCCTCGGCGGCAGGTGCTTCAGCTGGAGCTTCGGCAGCAACCTCGGCAGCGGCTTTAGCGGCTTCGGCTTCGAGAGCCTCGGCTTTTTTCTTGGCCAACTCAGCGGCTTTAGCCTCGTTAATCTTCTTCTCAGCCTCGAGACGCTGTTTCAGGTTCTCGGCCAGTTTCGAAGCATCTTTGTCCTTGATAGCCTCTTGCACTTTGGCATGCTCGGCTTTCCAAGCTTCAAATTTTTTCTCGGCTGTTGCTTCGTCGAATGCGCCTTTGGCTACGCCACCCAACAGGTGTTTTTTCAGCAATACACCCTCGCCCGAAAGAATGTTGCGAGCAGTGTCGGTGGGTTGAGCACCTACCATAACCCAGTGCAATGCACGTTCGAAATCGATCGAAACAGTTGCGGGGTTGGTGTTTGGATTGTACGAACCAATGCGTTCGATGATTCTGCCATCGCGTGGCGAACGGCTGTCGGCTACGACAATGTGATAGTAAGCGTAGCTTTTGCGACCGTGTCTTTGCAATCTAATTTTAGTTGCCATTTGTTTTGAAAATGTTATTGGTTAAACCTTATTTGCCTTTACTCGAAAGGCGGTGCAAAGATACAACTTTTTTTTGAATCGACAAGCGATGCCGATTTTTTTCTGAAAAAAAATTTCTAATCCATCGCGCCCTGCCCCACTTTCTTACTTTCACACTAAATTCGTACTTTTGCAGCCCAATAATTTTTCGTGGCATGTTGTACATTTTACCTGTTGCATATTTGGCGCCAGTGCCATATTTTCGGCTGCTTGTGCAAGACGAAGTCGTGATCGACATTCGGGCGCACTACCACAAACAGACCTACGCCAATCGTTGCCAGATAGCCACAGCTCACGGCGTCGAAAATCTGGCTATTCCAGTGATCCACACCGACCACACGCCACTTGCCGAAGTGCGTACATCGGACCACCACGCATGGCAAATGCAGCATTGGCGCGCCATGGAAGCCGCCTACAACGCATCGCCATTTTTCGATTATTACAAAGACGAACTGCTACTTTTTTTCACCCAGCCAACCGACCGTTTGGTAGATTTTACGATGGCATTGCACAACAAAATTGCCGAACTGCTCGATTTGCCGCTGCACTACACGCTGAACAACGAATATCAAAAATCGTATACCAACGGCGAAATTGATCTGCGCGAGACATTCAGCACGCCAAAAAATATAGTAACTTTGCAGCCCCATTTGCAGACGAAACCTTACTACCAAGTTTTCGAGCAACAGTGGGGTTTCACGCCCAACCTCAGCATAATAGATCTGCTGTTCAACATGGGCAACGAAGCGAGAATTATCCTGAAAAATTAGCTAATTATTTAATTTTCAATTACTTAATTAAAAAAATCATACACTAACAACCAGAAATTAGAAATTAGAAATTAGAAATACTTTCAACTTTACAGACTTTCATACTTTCACACTAATGGATATAGATTGGGAAAAAATAGGCTTCAACTATGTTGAGACCGATTACAATGTGCGCTGTCACTACAAAGATGGCGAGTGGAGCGAACTACGCGTCTACGACACGCCCGAAATCAACATCTCGATAGCATCGTCGTGCCTGCACTACGGACAAGAGGCCTACGAAGGCATAAAAGCCATACGCGGCGCCGATGGCAAAATCCGCATTTTCCGACCCGAAGCCAACGCACTGCGCCTGCAGAGTTCGTGCGACCGACTGATGATGCCACAAGTGCCAACTGACAAATTTCTCGATGCTGTCAAAATGGCAGTCAGTATGAACGAGCGCTTCATTCCGCCATACGAAAAAAATGCCTCACTCTACATTCGCCCAATAATAATTGGTGTAGGCTCGCTGCTTGGCGTGCGTCCATCGCAAGAATACGAATTCATCGTCTATGTGTCGCCCATCAGCACCTATTTTAATAATGGTTTCAACACGGTGAACGCCTGCATTCTGCGCCAATACGACCGTGCAGCGCCACTCGGAACGGGCTGCTACAAGGTGGGCGGCAACTACGCCGCTGGTCTGCAAGCCGACGACGTGGCGCACTCGCTAGGCTACAACTCCACCATCTATCTCGACCCGAAAGAGAAACGCTACATCGACGAGTGCAGTGCCGCAAATTTCTTCGCCATCAAAGGCGACACCTACATCACGCCAAAATCGAAAAGCATTCTGCCATCGATCACAAACAACAGTCTGATGCAGATTTGTCGCGACTTTGGTTGGACTGTGGAAGAGCGCCCGATAGCAGTCGAAGAACTTGCCACACTCGACGAAGCTGCAGCCTGCGGAACAGCCGCTATAGTCGCACCAATAGGCGAGATTGACGACATAGAGACAGGCGAAAAATATGTGATTTCGCGCAACGGCAAGCCAGGCGAAAAATGCACGCGCCTCTACAATCATCTGCGCGACATTCAATATGGCCGCACCAACGACACGCACCAGTGGAACCTTATTCTTTAGTAGCAAGATACAAGTAACGAGTCGCAAGAAGAATTAAGAATTTAGAATTAAGAATTAAGAGCTAGGAGGCGCACGACAAAAACGGGTATTGCACCGCTCCATTCAATGATTCGATGATTCAATAAGTCAATAATTTCGCTGCGCGAAATGTGGCACGCAATTTGTTAATAAAAAAATGTTCGGGGACTGCCATCGTACTAAAAAAAAGTGTAATTTTGCAGTCCAAAAATCTGAAGATTATTTTTAATTCATAAAACAAAAAACTATGATCAAATTAGGTATCAACGGCTTCGGCCGTATCGGACGCATGGTGTTCCGCGCCGCAGTCGAGAACTTCGGTAACGACATCAAAGTTGTCGGCATCAACGACCTTTTGGATGCTGACTATCTGGCTTACATGCTGAAATACGATTCAGTTCACGGCCACTTCAACCACGACATCAAAGTTGAAGGCAACTACATGATTGTCGATGGTAACCGCATCCAAATTTTTGCTGAGAAAGATCCTGCAAACATCACTTGGGGCGCACTCGATGTTGATGTTGTTGTAGAATCGACTGGTTTCTTCCTGACAGAAGAGTTGGCTTCGGCTCACCTGAAAGCAGGCGCTAAGAAAGTCATCATGTCGGCTCCTTCGAAAGACGCTACACCAATGTTCGTTTATGGTGTTAACCACAAAACCTACGCTGGTCAGAAAATCATTTCGAACGCTAGCTGCACCACCAACTGCTTGGCTCCTATCTCGAAAGTGCTGAACGACAAATTCGGTATTGTTCGTGGTTTGATGACAACCGTTCACGCTGCAACAGCAACACAGAAAACCGTTGACGGTCCTTCGAAGAAAGACTGGCGCGGTGGTCGCGGCATCTTGGAGAACATCATTCCTTCGTCGACTGGTGCTGCCAAAGCCGTAGGCAAAGTGCTTCCTGAACTGAATGGCAAACTCACTGGTATGTCGCTGCGCGTTCCTACATCGGACGTTTCGTTTGTCGACCTCACCTGCGAACTGGCCAAAGAGGCAACTTACGAAGAGATTTGCAAAGCCATGAAAGAGGCTTCGGAAGGCGAACTGAAAGGTGTTCTGGGCTACACCAACGAGGCTGTAGTTTCGACCGACTTCCGCAACGATGCTCGCACTTCTATCTTCGACGAGAAGGCTGGTATCCAACTCGATGGCACTTTCGTAAAAGTTTGCGCTTGGTACGACAACGAATGGGGCTATTCGAACAAAGTTTTGGAAATGGCTCGCGTTATCACAAAATAAGCGAAAACATAACAAACAGAGAATCCTCCGCTCGCAAGAACGGGGGATTTTTCGTTGACTAAAAGCAATAAAACAGCACTATTTGCGTTAAAAATAATATGGTGCAAAAAATAAAAAAATGGGCCAACAAGTCGCGCAACCGCCAACGACTGAAATATATGGTTGCGGACGCCATTTCGGCAGAAATTGTCTGGATGCTTTTTCTGGGTTTCCGCTGGCTAGTGTACGACGGACACGCTTTCAGCTATACCGACATTTTGGTGCCGATGTTCAATTTCTACACGCCGCTACTGCTCTACCCGCTTGGCTGTTTGTTGGTTCATTACCTTTCGGGCTACTACATCAGACCGCTGCAACGCTCGCTACCGCTCGAATTTCTCACCACATTTGTGGCGTCGGGCATCATTGCGCTAGCGTCGTTTTTTGCCATCATCATCGACGACCATGCCGACAACTACCAACGCTACATCTACTCGCTGATAGTGCTTTTTGTGCTGCAATTGGTCGTTTCGTACCCACCGCGACTTCTCATCACGCTAAAAATGCGCAGTCGCATGCGCCACGATCATTTTTCGTGCAAGACGGCCATAATCGGCACTGGCAAAAAGGCGCAAGAGGTGGCATTGGAACTGCAAAAAAATCCGTACGACCCCAAATTTATAGGCTTCATTCAGGTTGATAATCAGGAAGTTGCAGAGGGTATTACGCCGCTTGGAAATTTTGATGATTTTGAAAGATTAAAACGAGAATTTGCCATCGACAATGTGGTGATTGCACTCGAAAAAGATGCCAGCGAGACAGACATTTACGCCATCATCAACCAACTCTACGCCTACGATGTGTCGATACAATGCATGCCGCGAACCTACGATTTGGTGGTTGGTGGCGCACGCATTCAGCACCTGAACACCATTCCGCTGGTAAACATCACGCAGTTGAATATGCCCGATTGGGAAATAAGCGTAAAACGCGCTTTCGATGCCTGCACTGCAGCCGTGGCGCTTGTGCTTTTGTCGCCAATCATTGCCGTGTGTGCCATCGCAATAAAATGCACCTCCGAAGGCCCCGTTTTTTACCGACAAGAGCGCATTGGACTACACAAACGCCCGTTCAAAATAATCAAACTGCGGTCGATGTACATCAATTCGGAAGACGACAAACCGCAGCTGAGCGCAAAGGACGACAAACGCATAACGCCCATTGGACGCGTAATGCGCAAGTATAGAATTGACGAAATTCCACAATTTTGGAACATTTTGGTTGGCGACATGAGTCTGGTTGGTCCGCGCCCCGAGCGACAATTTTTCATCGACCAGATAGTACAACGCGCGCCATACTACTGCCTTGTGTACAAATTGCGTCCTGGCCTCACATCGTGGGGACCGATAAAAGTTGGCTACACCGACACGCTCGACAAGATGGTAGAACGCCTAAACTACGACATTGTCTACATCGAAAACATGAGCCTGCTGATGGATCTCAAAATAATGGTCTACACCATAGGCGTGGTGCTTGGCGGCAAAGGTCAATAATTCCTCATCTCGCAAAAAAAGCGTAACTTTGCAGCCGATTTTTTTCAATGCTGAAAGCGCACTAATCGCACCTTTTTGCAAAAAAATGGCAGCGAAATGGCATTTCTGCAATTCAACGCATCAACATTTCAACTCCCACATGACCACATTCAACGAATTAGGCCTTCGTCCCGAAATTCTCACCGCCATAGCCGCACTTGGCTACGAACAGCCCATGCCCATTCAGGAGCAAGTCATTCCTTTTCTTCTCGAAAAAGAGGGCGATTTGGTAGCGCTAGCCCAGACAGGCACAGGCAAAACTGCTGCCTTCGGTTTGCCACTGCTCACCCGCATCGATACCGACGAAAAACGCATTCAGGCACTCATTTTGTCGCCAACGCGCGAACTCTGCATGCAGATAGCCAACGACCTGAAACACTACGCTGCACAAATGGACGGCGTGAAGATTGTGCCAGTATACGGCGGCGAAAATATTGTGTCGCAGTTCAAACAACTCGATGTGCAGCCACAGATTCTTGTAGCCACGCCAGGCCGATTGATAGACCTGCTGCACCGCGGCAAAGTGCATCTCGAAGATGTGCGCTATTTGGTGCTCGACGAGGCCGACGAAATGCTCGACATGGGTTTCAAAGAAGATTTGGAGACGATTTTGCAATCCGTTCCAGCCGAACGACGCACGCTTCTCTTCTCCGCCACCATGCCCAACGAGATTGCGCGCATTGCCAAGCAATACATGACCAACGCCACCGAAATAGCCGTTGGCACACGCAATGCAGGAGCCGAAAATGTGGATCACATCTACTACATGGTACAGGCCAAACAGCGCTACCTTGCACTGAAGCGTATTGTCGACATGAATCCCGACATCTATGCCATAGTTTTTTGTCGCACCCGCCAAGAGACCAAAGAGGTAGCCGACCATCTGATGGCCGATGGCTACAATGCCGACGCCCTGCATGGCGACCTCAGTCAGGCGCAGCGCGACACAGTGATGCACAAATTCCGCCAACGCCACCTGCAGATACTCGTAGCAACCGATGTGGCAGCGCGCGGACTCGATGTGAGCGACCTGACGCACGTGATAAACTACAATCTGCCCGACGATGTTGAGGTCTACACGCACCGCAGCGGACGCACGGGACGCGCTGGCAAACGCGGCATCTCCATTTCGATAATCCACTCGCGCGAACAACGCAAAATTCGCACCATCGAGCATATCATCAAAAAGAAATTTGAGCGCGCACGCATTCCGCTCGGCATCGACATCTGCAAGCGACAACTGTTCCACCTTGTGGAGCGCATGGAAAATGTGCAGGTGAACGACGAGCAGATAGACCAATTTCTGCCGCACGTATTCGCCAAACTCGACTATCTTTCGAAAGAAGATGTCATTCGCCGCTTTCTGTCGCTGGAATTCAACCGATTTTTGGAATACTACAAAGATGCCGAAGATCTGAATCTGCCCGAAAAGCCCGAACGCGACGAAAAAAACAACAACGATCGCAAGAAAAATCGCGACAAAAAAGGCGGGCGAAACAGCGACAAACGCGAACCAAAATCGGAACGCAACGACAGCCAAAATGGTGAACGCAATGGCGGTTTCAAGCGCGGACAGCGTGTGCGTTTGGTGATGAATTTCGGCCACCGACAAAATGCCACTACACGCAGCGTGCTGGGCATAATAAACGACATCACGCGCGACAAATCGATAAGCATTGGCGACATCGAGATAGCGCAGCGCTGCACTTTTTTCGATGTTTTTGCCGACCAAGCCGACCGCGTGCTCGATGCCTTCGATCAGTTTGGCGGCAACCTGAAAGTGGAAGTTGTTGCACGCCGTCAGCGCAACGATGCCAAGCCCTTCCGCCCCGACAAAAAGTCCTTACCAAATCGCTCCAAAGGGAATGGGAAGAAGAAATAAGTTTCGTATTTGAAAATTGTAGGGGCGAATGATTATTCGCC
>CAVFDI010000067.1:0-8573 GCA_963621145.1 Paludibacteraceae bacterium
ATAATCTCACTGTCTATGCATTCGATGATAGTACAAACGAAGATATTGAACTCACCGACGATCTTGGCACCGCCATTCGTGACATCGAGGTTATGAGCGATGTTTATGCACGCGACGGCCGCATCTATGCCGAAGAGGGCGCACGCATCTACACCATTCTTGGCTTGGACGTAACCAACATGAACGGTCAGTTGAACGGCGTTTATGTAGTGAAAAACGGCAACAAAGTTGCGAAAGTAGTCGTAAGATAATTGACAATTAAAAATTGACAATTGATAATTAAGGGGCGCACGCGGTGCGCTCCTTTTTTTGTTCACGACAAAAAAGGACGGCTAATTGATTATGGTCTGTAGTGACGTGGCGCGCCGTGTCCCTACTGTCGTTGTTGGTGTGTAGTGCGGCATAATTTTGCAGAGAGCTGTGGAAAATTATCTGAAATTTTCATATCAAAAAAAGGGTGTAAAGGCCAATGTTTAAGATTTTGCAAGTAGAATAAAAAAGCAATAAATTATTCCAAAACCATATACTTTGGTATAATTTTTGGTTGCAAAAGGCGGATTTTATTCTTTTCGACATTAGAAAAATGAACAAAACAAGATTTTTGGCCGTTTTGTGCGCTTTTGCAGCAATCCTCACCAGTTGCCACAATGACATTTTGAACGACATCGACGATTTGGAAACTAGAGTGGATTCGCTCGAAACCATTTGCAGTAGGCTGAATTCAAACGTCGTAGCACTGCAAACGCTCGTCGAAGCGCAAAACGACAACGCCATGATTTCGAGCATTAACGCAATAGAGCAAAATGGCATCATTGTTGGCTACTCCATTGCACTCACAAACGGCAAGACAATATCGCTCTACAACGGGGCAAATGGAAAAAATGGGGTCGATGGGCAAGATGGCATCGATGGTGCAACTGCCCACACGCCTGCTATTGGTGTAGCGAAAGACGTCGACGGCATCTACTATTGGACGCTCGATGGCGAATTTTTGAAAGACAATAATGGCGAAAAATTGCCAGTTGATGGCGCAAAAGGCGACAAAGGACAGCAGGGCGAACAAGGTGCCGATGGCAATGTTGGCGAACAAGGCGAGCAAGGTACAGATGGCAAAAATGGCGTTGTACCGCAGTTCAAAATAGAGGCTGGCAATTGGTTCATTTCGTACGATGGCGAAAATTGGACAAACATTGGTCAGGCCACTGGCGAATCGGGCGATGCTGGAACACAAGGCGATGCCATCTTTTCGGACATTACAACCGATAGCGAAAACGTCTATTTTAATCTTGCAAATGGCACCGTTATTACACTCAAAAAATACGACGGAATCGATTATTACACAGTAACTTACAATGCCAATGGCGGCACGGGTACTATGGACGTAGAACAAATTTCTGATTTGAAAACCTATGTCGTAAGTCGCTGCCTATTTGTTCGCGACCATTTCGAATTCATCGAGTGGAACACCAAAGCCGATGGCACTGGCGTGGCTTTTGCAGCAGACGAGGAGATTGTGCTGACACAAAACCTAACACTCTATGCCCAGTGGGGAAAAACGACGTCGGGTTATTTTTCTGTCTCCGAGACGCTGAAGGTAAAATTTTCGCTTGGCAATCTGCAATATCATGCTGCTTCGGAAACATGGCGTTTTGCTGAACATCAGTACGACTATGTGGGCAATGACAACAAAAATATGAGTAATAATTACGATGGTTGGATAGATCTTTTTGGTTGGGGAACTGGCCAAAATCCCACTTTTGCCGATCAAGATGGCAAAAAATATTCATTCAGCGACTGGGGAGCAAACATAGTGAGCGGTTACCCTGCCAACACTTGGCGCACGCTGAACTATGCTGAATACAAATACCTATTTTCGACTCGCGAAAATGCCACTAGTCTATACGGCTTCTGCACCATACAGAATGGCGCCGACAGCATAAAAGGCATTTTGATATTGCCCGACAATTGGGAACTTCCCGTTGGAATAACATTCAAAGCGGGCTGGTCGGTGTGGGACAACAACGTGTACAGCCTCGACCAATGGGCGCAGATGGAAAACGCAGGAGCCATATTTTTGCCAGCTGCTGGGCGGCGCAATTCGCTGAATCGCATCGAAGTGTATCGCGTGCAAGAAAATGGATATTATTGGTCGAGCACCAACTTCCTCGACGACTCGGCTCGTGCATTAGCATTCGAGAGTGGAGAAATCGACCCAATAGCGCAACCCACACGCTACTACGGCTGCAGTGTGCGCCTAGCAAAAAATCTATAAAGGTAGGTAACAAAACAACATAACAGATGCAAAAACTTAAATTTTATTTTTTGGCAGCGGCCACATTGCTGTTGACCAGTTGCCACAAAGACATTTTGAACGACATCGACGACTTGAAAAATCGCGTGACCAATCTCGAAACGCTTTGTGCGCAGATGAATGCCGATATCTCGTCGCTGCAGGCCATAGTAGAGGCGCAGAGCAGCAACGACATGATTTCTGGAGTGGAGCAAACGACCAACGGCTACACCATCACCTTCACAAGCGGCAAAACCATTATGCTATACAATGGCAAAGATGGTATCGACGGAAAAAATGGCAAAGATGGCGCGGGTGCATATTCACCAACCATAAGCGTGGCACAAGACGTTGATGGCATTTACTATTGGACACTCGATGGTAATTTTCTGCTCGATAACGATGGCAATAAACTGCCCGTTACTGGCGAAAAAGGTGCGCAAGGCGACAAAGGCGACACCGGCATTCAGGGCAACGACGGCGGCAAAGGCGAGCAAGGCGTGGCTGGCAACGACGGCATCACACCACAATTGAAAATTGACGGCGGAAAATGGTATGTGTCGTACGACAACAAGGCGACATGGACCGAAATAGGACAAGCCACTGGCGACAAAGGCGACACCGGAAGTGCTGGCACTTCGCTCTTTTCGGCAGTAGACGAGGACGAAAATTTTGTCTATTTCACCCTTGCCGACGGAACAAAAATATGTGTAGAAAAGTCGAATGGCAATAGCGAGTTTTACACCTTGTGCTACGATGCCAACGGTGGCGAAGGCACAATGCAGAGCGAAAAAATATACGCTATGAAAACAACAAGCGTGAAAGACTGCGCCTTTGCACGCACCGACTTTGCTTTTGCACGCTGGAATACCAAAGCCGATGGCACTGGCGTTTCATTCTTGGTGGGCGAAACCATTGTGCTGCGCAAAAATGTCACACTCTACGCCCAATGGAGCGGCAAATTTTCAGTTTCGAGTAGCACCCAAGTGATATTCGCTCCTGGCAATTTGCAATATCAGCCAAGCACTGGCAAATGGCGTTTTGCTATGCATCAGTACGATTGTATTGGTACTGCAAACGAAAATATCGGCGATACATACACCGGTTGGCTCGACCTTTTTGGCTGGGGAACTGGTGACGCTCCAACACAAAATGCAACCAACCTAAGCGAATATGCCGACTTTAATGATTGGGGCAAAAATGTCATTAGTGGTTATGCGTCAGGCACTTGGCGCACGCTAAGCAACGACGAATGGGATTATCTTTTGCAAACTCGCAACAATGCAGCATCGCTCTATGGTTTTGCTACAATCGACAATGTAGCAGGACTTGTTCTACTGCCCGATGCTTGGGCCACGTCAGCAAATGTTTCGTTTAAAACAGGTAAAGGCAATTACGACAAAAACGTCTACACTGCCGAAGAGTGGCAACTTTTGGAAGCCGCAGGTGGCGTATTTTTACCAGCGGCAGGTTTGCGCAACGTTGCAAAAATTAGCAACGTGCAAACAGCGGGCTATTACTGGACAAGTACAGGTTCTGCAACCAACAGCAACGATGCAAATCGCCTCTATTTTGGCTCTCAATCCACCGAAATGAGCACGCTAACTCGCTATTTTGGTACGAGCGTGCGTCTGGCAAAATAGGCATTATCCAAAGGCAGATTCTAAAAATTCTACGCTTTTATTGTTTTCTTTTGTCGGTTCAAAAAGGTTTCTGCGATTTTTCGTCTCTAATCGGCATCTTTTTCGTCTTTTTTCAGTTACAGGACACCCTGCTCCTTCGAAAATCAAAAAAAAATAGTGCAAGTCGAATGCAATAAAGTTCACTTTAATTGCTGAGACGCAGCCTATTTTATTCAAATCTGCTCGAATGTAATTCAAAAATTCTTGCAAAGATAATTTTTAGAATCTACCTAAAATGATAAATGTCGGTTTCCAGAGATGGAAGCCGACATTTTTTCATCTCGCAATAGTTAGGGCCTCGTCGACAGGGCATCGAACTTCGTTTTGCAACTATCTCGAAAAAATCGTATCTTTGCAGATTGTATTTGAATTAAAATAAAGTAGATACCCATAATGGAAACCGACAATTTTTCGCGCAGGCACATTGGCATTTCTGAAAAAGATCTGCCAAAAATGCTTGCTACCATCGGCGTGAAGACGGTGGACGAACTCATCGAACAGACCATCCCTGCTGGCATCAGACTGAAACATCCGCTGAACCTGCCACCAGCCATGAACGAGCACGAATTTCTGGCACACATTCGTCAGTTGTCGCAAAAAAATGTGCTGGCCGACAACTACATCGGCTTGGGCTATTACGGCACAGTGACGCCTGCCGTCATTTTGCGCAATGTGTTCGAAAATCCTGTTTGGTATACCTCGTACACGCCCTATCAGGCCGAGATTTCGCAGGGACGTTTGGAGGCGTTGCTCAATTTCCAAACCATGATTTCGGATCTCACGGCGCTACCGCTGGCCAACTGCTCGCTGCTCGACGAAGCCACTGCTGCTGCCGAAGCCATGACCATGATGCACAATCTGCGCAGTCGCGACCAGATAAACGTCGGCATGAACGCACTTTTTGTCGACGAAAAATTGTTCCCACAAACCATCGATGTGTTGCGCACACGCAGTCTGCCGCAAGGCATTGAACTGGTGTTTGGCGATTGGCGCACCTTCGATTTTGCGAAGCCTGTGTTTGGTGCTATTGTGCAATATCCAAACAGCGATGGCGCGATTTGCGACTACAAAGAATTCGCTGAAAAATGTCATGCCAATGGCGCGAAACTCACTGCCATTGCCGATGTTTTGGCACTTACGCTGCTCACGCCGCCTGGCGATTGGGGCGCTGATATTGCCGTTGGTTCCACACAACGCTTCGGCATGCCGCTTTACTTTGGCGGTCCGTCGGCTGCCTACATGGCCACGCGCGACGAGTACAAACGCTCCATGCCAGGGCGAATTATTGGCGTTACGAAAGATGCAAACGGACATCGTGCGCTGCGTCTGGCACTGCAAACGCGCGAACAGCACATCAAGCGCGAAAAAGCCACGTCGAACATCTGCACGGCACAAGCGCTGCCCGCCATCATGGCTGGATTTTATGCGGCTTGGCATGGCAACGATGGCTTGCAAGAAATAGCCATGAATGTGCATGTGAAAGCCGTGATGACTGCCAACGAACTGGTGAAACTCGGTTGCCGCCAACTGAACGAGACCTATTTCGATACCATACGAATTGCTCTGCCCGAAGGTGCGTCGGTTGAAAAACTGCGCCAACTGAGCGAAACGAATCGTGTCAATTTCCGCTATTTCGAAAATGGCGAAATCGGCATCAGCATCGACGAGATTACCAGCACCGACGGCATTGCCAAGATTGTGGCGATTTTTGCAAATATTCTTGGAAAAGAGATGCCAACCTCGTTCGATGGCGTCAAGAGTTTGTCAATTTCACAAAAAATGGTTCGCCACACGCCAGCGCTGCATCACGAAGTGTTCGAGCGTTATCACAGCGAAACCGAGATGATGCGCTACATCAAGAGCCTCGACCGCAAGGATATTTCGCTGGCGCAATCGATGGTGTCGCTGGGTAGTTGCACCATGAAGTTGAACGCCGCCGCCGAAATGTTGCCGCTCAGTTGGGCCGAATTTACGGGCATTCATCCATTTGCACCCGCATCGCAAACGGCTGGTTATCAGGAGATTATAAAAAATCTTACCGAATATCTTTGCGAAATTACAGGTTTTGCCGATTGCACACTGCAGCCAAACTCTGGCGCGGCTGGCGAATATACGGGCTTGATGACCATTCGTCGCTATTTGGCGGCCAATGGCGGAGCAGAACGAAACATAGTGCTGATTCCTGCTTCGGCTCATGGAACAAATCCTGCCAGCGCAGTGCAAGCGGGTTTCACCGTGGTGGTGGTGGCTTGCGACGAGCAGGGCAATGTTGATTTGAACGATTTGAGCGCCAAAGTCGACGAAAATCGCGACCATTTGGCTGCGCTGATGATAACTTACCCATCGACGCATGGCATTTTCGAGCCTGAAATTGCCAAAATTTGCGACATCATTCACCAAGCAGGCGCGCAAGTCTACATGGACGGCGCCAACATGAATGCGCAGGTCGGACTCACTTCGCCGGGCAATATCGGTGCTGATGTTTGCCATCTGAATCTGCACAAAACATTTGCTAGTCCTCACGGAGGCGGCGGCCCGGGCGTTGGTCCAGTGTGCGTGGCCAAACATCTGGTCGACTACCTGCCGCACCATCATTTTACCGATGCGGCGAACGAAAACACCGCTGTGTCGGCATCGCCGTGGGGCAGTGCGGGCATTTTGCCAATCACCTACGCCTACATTCGCATGATGGGCGCCGAGGGTTTGACCGAAGTCACCAAAATGGCGATTGTAAGTGCTAATTATCTTGCCAAACGCCTCGAAAACGACTACGGAATAGTCTACACTGGGAAAACTGGCCGCGTTGGGCACGAAATGATTCTCGACTGTCGCCATTTCAAAGCCGAAACGGGCATCGACGAAAACGATATTGCCAAACGACTGATGGATTTTGGTTTCCATGCGCCCACGCTGTCGTTCCCTGTTCATGGCACACTGATGATAGAACCGACCGAGAGCGAGCCGCTGAGCGAGTTGGATCGTTTTGTGGAGGCGCTGCTCGTCATTCGCGACGAGATAGACGATGTGGCGTTTGGTCGCATCGATGGCAACGACAATCCGCTGAAAAATGCGCCGCACCCCGACTATGTGCTGATGGGCGACGAGTGGTCGCACCCTTACGGACGCGAAAAAGCCGCATTTCCGCTGCCTTGGGTTCGCGAAAATAAATTCCACATTCCAGTGGCGCGCGCCGACAATGGTTGGGGCGATCGCAATTTGATTGCAGTGTGTGAGAAATAATCATTGAATTATTGAATCATCGAATTATTGAGTGAGTTTGCGGTATCCAGCATTATTCGCAGAACGTTGTGTGGCGCAAAACTTTATGAACTTTATAACTTTACGAACTTGATCAACTCATCAACTTTATTATGGGATTAACACAATTTTATTGGTTGCTTGGCGCATTGGCCTTGCTAGGATTGGCTGTTTTTGTAGCACTCTACTTTGTAGATGCTGGTTATGGCAAAATGCGCACCGAAAAATGGGGACCTGCCATGAACAACAAACAGGGCTGGTTCCTGATGGAAGTGCCAGTGTTCATCGTAGTGCTTTGTTTGTGGATAGCGTCGCCATTTCCCGAAGTGCGCAAAGCACCATACTGGATATTCCTGCTCATTTTTGAATTCCACTATTTTCAGCGGTCGTTCATTTTTCCGCTTCTGCTCAAAGGCAAAAGCAAAATGCCGATAGCCATCATGGCCATGTCGGTAGTGTGGAATCTGTTCAACGGCTATGTGCAGGGCTGGTGGCTGTTTTTCCTTGCTCCGCAAGATCCTACCTACAGCCAACTCTACACCGCAGCGTGGCTCACCGATCCGCGGTTCATCATTGGCACGGTGGTGTTCATTGTGGGCTGGTGCATCAACATGCATTCCGACCATGTCATTCGCCACTTGCGCAAGCCTGGCGACACCAAGCACTATCTTCCAAAGAAAGGCATGTATCGCTATGTAACCTCGGCCAACTATCTGGGCGAAATCACCGAGTGGCTCGGTTTTGCCATTCTCACTTGGTCGCTGGCGGGACTGCTGTTCTTCTGGTTTTCGTGCTGTAACCTTATTCCGCGCGCCAACAGCATCTATCACAAATACGAAAAAGAGTTCCCCGACGAGTTCGATCGCAAACGCCTGAAGCGGATAATTCCGTTCATATACTAGTTTCCCCGTTTCACGTTTCTAAGTTCCGCGTAGTTTATGCCGACAGTGAAGGATTTTGAAGAACTGAGGATTTGGCAAGATGCTCGTCTTTTGTCGAAAGAAATTTATGCCATTTCTTCTGCTGCGAATTTTAAGAACGACTATAGATTTTCCTCTCAAATTCGTGCAGCTGTTGGTTCTGTTATGGACAATATTGCTGAAGGATTTAGTCGAGATGGCAGTAAGGAATTTGTGCAATTTCTCTATTTTTCGAAGGCATCTTGTGCAGAAGTACGAAGTCAACTTGCTCGTGCGTTTGATGTCGGCTATATTGCAGAAAATGTTTACATTGAATACAGACAAAAATGTATTGATGAAGAAATTTCCATTTCAAACTTTATCAAATATCTGAAAAAATCAGATTTGAAAGGATTGAAATTTAAGAAGGATGCCTTATCTAAT
>CAVFDI010000068.1:0-8514 GCA_963621145.1 Paludibacteraceae bacterium
TCGGATTACAAATCCCGCGCGACAATTAAAAATGGTGTCATTGCTTACAAACGAAAGGGAAAATTTTAGCGGACAGCAATAGACAAAAAATAAAAATTTACGATTTTGTAAGTTTTTCGCTTGTCGTTAGAAATAAAAGCACTATTTTTGCGGCGTAAAACATAAAATTCAATCAAAACAACGAAAAAAAATGGAACTAAAAATGAGTTTAGAAGAGGCTGTCAAAGCGCGCCATTCAGTGCGTCAATACACAGACAAACCCATTGATAATGAGGCAATTGCTTTATTGCAGGAGAAAGTACAAACTCTCAATGCGGCGAGCGGCTTGCATATTCAACTCGTGACCGACGAGCCGCAAGCCTTCGACTCGTTTATGGCGCACTACGGCAAGTTTTCGGGTGTGCGCAACTATTTCGCGCTCATCGGTTCGGGCGATAACTTGAACGAGCGTTGCGGCTACTACGGCGAGCAACTAGTGCTTCTAGCGCAGCAACTCGGGCTGAACACATGTTGGGTAGGAATGACTTTCAAAAAGGTGGTCAATGCATTGGACATTCGCAAAGGCGAAAAATTAGCCGCCGTCATCGCTCTTGGCTATGGGCAGACGCAAGGCGTGCAACACAAGTCAAAGACTATCGGCGATGTGGCCTCATGCCAAGGCGAAATGCCCGATTGGTTTCGTCGTGGGGTCGAGTGTGCGTTACAAGCGCCATCCTCTCTCAACAAACAAAAATTCTACTTCGAACTGCAAGGCGACAAGGTTCGTGCCACGGCCTCTTGGGGTGCTTTTACCAAAGTTGATTTAGGTATCGCCAAATACCATTTCGAGATTGGCGCCAATGTTGCACACGATATTTGGGCATAGATAATAAGCAACATCAAAAAACGAATTTGTGCTACTCTGCACTATCGTCAACAAAAAAAGAACCGCAACTTTCGCTGCGGTTCTTACATTTTGAGCGTTTCTCTATCAAATCTTTTTGAAAAGTCGCACGGCATTGCCATAGGCAACATCGGCATAGTTGCGGCTAGCTACCTCTTTTTGGTTGAAGTTGAGCCAATAGCCAACCATACTGTTAGGCCAGCTGTTTGCTTCGTCTATGTCGCAAAGCCAGTAATACCCTGCACGTCCATCGTTCACTTTAGTGCCCCAACGCAAACCCGTTACAGGCAAGAAAATGGCGCCAGCCTGCTCCATCAGCGTCCACTGTTCGGCAGAATAGGTGTTGTGCGTGTAGCCATTGCGATTTTCGTTGTTGTAGCGCCAATTGCTAGCGCTTTCGCCCTCGAGAACATAGCCATGCTCTATGCTTGGGTTGAATGTTAGCCCTTCGGGCAGTGTCCAATTGTCGGGCAGCACTATCAGACCTTTTACACCTGCCACTGTGCCACAAGCAAACAGTTTATTGGCATTCGGGCGTGTGTAGAGAATGTAGGTCCACTCGGTGTGCGACGGCGTGTACCAAGTGTCGGCCTTGTCGCTACCAATGGCGTTCGTGCCCCAATCTACAAATTTTGTGTAGAACGAATTGTAATTAGCTGCGTCTTCATAACTGATGCACAGCGTAGGATTTGCTCCCGTGCCATAGCCAAACAGGTCGATCCAACCATCGTAGGTGTCGCTAATGTTGGCATTGAGCGCGCCAATGGTGTCGTACTGATGTTCGGCAAAGCGAAACTCTTTTGTGCTTGCACGGTATTGCAAATTGCCAGGAGCAATCAGCACTTTTTGTGTGGCCGAAACCATGAAACCCTCTTCGGGAAGCACCCCACTGTTTTTCGCATCGTCTTTGTTGCAACCAAAGACAATTAGGCTCAGCATTGCCAAGCCAAAATAATTCACAATCTTTTCATTTGTTTGCAATTTTACTTAAAACCATTTTTCTGAAAAGAGAAAGGGCGCACTCCATAAAAATATCATATTTTACAGAACGCACCCTTTTTTTATTATTTGCAGCGATTATTTATTCTCGCCAGCAGCCCAATCGGTTTGGAGCATGCGCAAGTAGCTGCGATAGCGCCACTGTGCGTTCTCTTGTGCTGCGCGGAACAGGTCGGCAGCCTCGTTTGGATACTGTTTCATTACGCTAGCAAAGCGCACTTCGCCTTTCAGGTAGTCGGCAAACTTGTCCCACTGCGGCTCTTTCGAGTCGAGCGTGAATGGATTTTTGCCTTCGGCCTCGAGCGATGGGTTGTAGCGCCACAAGTGCCAGTAGCCACATTCAACGGCTTTGGCCTCTTCGGCTTGGCTCTTGCCCATGCCCGCTTTCAGACCGTGGTTGATGCAAGGTGCGTAAGCAATAACAAGCGATGGACCATTGTAGGCTTCGGCCTCGCGCAGGGCTTTGAGCGTCTGTGCTTGGTCGGCACCCATGGCAATCTGAGCCACATACACATAGCCGTAGGTGGTTGCAATCATGCCAAGGTCTTTTTTGCGAACGCGTTTGCCAGCAGCGGCAAATTTAGCGATAGCGCCAAGTGGTGTTGCTTTCGAGGCTTGACCGCCAGTGTTCGAATAGACTTCGGTATCGAGTACGAGAATGTTCACATCTTCGCCCGAAGCGATCACGTGGTCGAGTCCGCCGTAACCTATGTCGTAGCTTGCACCATCGCCGCCGATAATCCACTGACTGCGTTTTACGAGGTGGTCTTTGTATTTCAAAATCTCGCGGCATTTGTCGCAACCGCAGGCTTCGCAGGCTGCCACAATTGGCTCGTAGAGGCGTTTTGTTACGTCGGCATCGTTCTTGTTGTCGATCCACTCGCGGAACATGGCTTTCAACTCGTCGGAGCAGCAGGTGCAGGTTTGAGCCTCTTCCATCAGGCGAGCAAGGCGTGCTTTAATCTTTTTGTGAGCGATTTGCATGCCGAGGCCGTATTCGCAGAAATCTTCGAACAGCGAGTTCGACCATGCTGGGCCGTGTCCTTTCTCGTTGGTGGTGTAAGGTGTGCTTGGCACCGAACCCGAATAGATTGATGTGCAACCCGTAGCATTGGCGGCAATTTCGCGGTCGCCAAAGAGTTGCGAAATCAGTTTCAGGTAAGGCGTTTCGCCGCAACCCGAGCAGGCGCCCGAGAACTCGAACAATGGCGTAGCAAACTGGCTGTTTTTCACATTCGATTTGATGTCGACCAAATCTTGCTTTGTCTTCACATTTTCTACGCAGTAATTCCAATTTTCGGCCTCTGCCATTTGGCTTTCGAGGTCGACCATGGTGAGTGCTTTGCCAAGTTTCGGATTGCCAGGACAAACATCTACGCAGTTGCCGCAGCCGAGACAGTCCATCACGCCAACTTGCATGCGGAAATACATGCCTTTCATGGCTGCTGGTGCTTTCATCTCTATCATGTCGGCGTGCAAGCCTTCGTGTTCTTTCTCATCGAGAACGAATGGGCGAATGCAAGCGTGAGGACAAACGTATGCGCATTTGTTACATTGAATACAATTTTCGGCATTCCATGCGGGAACGAATGCGCTCACACCGCGTTTTTCGTATTTGGCTGTGCCAGCGCGCCAAGTGCCGTCTTCGATGCCTTTGAAGGCCGAAACAGGCAGCAAATCGCCATCTTGAGCGTTGATTGGGCGAACCACTTTGTTGATGAAGTCGTCGCCATCGTTGTACACGCGCGGTTGCTCTTCGAGTGCGCTCCATGCGGGATCGATCTCGAGTTTGTGGTATTCGCCACCACGATCGACGGCAGCATAGTTTTTGTTCACCACATCTTCGCCCTTCTTGCCATACGATTTCACGATGAAATGTTTCATCTCTTCTACCGCTTTTTCAACAGGGATAACGCCTGTGATGCGGAAGAATGCCGATTGCAGAATGGTGTTTGTGCGGTTGCCGAGTCCAATCTCCTGCGCAATTTTTGTTGCGTTGATGTAGTAAACGGTGATGTTGTTGTCGGCAAAATACTTCTTCACTTTGTTAGGCAGATTGCGTTTCAGCTCGTCGCCGTCCCAAATGGTATTGAGCAGGAATGTGCCGTTTTTCTGCAATCCGCGCGTAACGTCGTACATGTGCAGATAGGCCTGAACGTGGCATGCTACGAAGTTTGGTGTAGTTACCAAGTAGGTCGAGTGAATTGGTTCGTCGCCAAAGCGCAAGTGCGAGCAGGTGAAGCCGCCCGATTTTTTCGAGTCGTACGAGAAATAGGCTTGGCAATACTTGTCGGTGGTGTCGCCAATGATTTTCACCGAGTTTTTGTTTGCGCCAACCGTTCCGTCGGCACCCAGACCGTAGAATTTGGCTTGGAACATGCCTTTGCCGCCCATGGCAATCTCTTCGCCAAGTGGCAGCGAGGTGAATGTAACATCGTCGTTGATGCCGAGCGTGAAGTGATTTTTAGGCGTTGGCAGAGCCAGATTGTCGTAAACTGCCATCATCTGAGCAGGTGTGGTGTCGTTGCTGCCGAGACCATAGCGACCGCCAACCACTTCGATATTTCCGAGACCGAGTTCTTGCAGTGCATCTTTCACATCGAGATAGAGCGGTTCGCCGTTTGCGCCAGGTTCTTTGGTGCGGTCGAGCACGCAGATGCGTTTTGCGGTGGCAGGAATTGCCTCTTTCAGGTATTTCAGCGAGAATGGGCGATAGAGGTGCACGTTGATCATGCCTATTTTTTCGCCTTTGCGGTGGTCAATCACTTCGCGCAAGCATTCGCAAGCCGAGCCCATGCAGATGACGATGTTTTCGGCATCGGGTGCACCATAGTAGCTGAATGGGCGATATTTACGACCAGTTATTTTGCTGATTTCGTCCATGTAGTCCGAAACGATGTCGGCCACTTGGTTGTAGTACGGATTGCAGCTCTCGCGGTGTGTGAAGAACACATCGGGGTTTTCGGCCATACCACGCATTTCGGGGCGCATTGGGCTGAGAGCGCGATTGCGGAACGCCTGCAATGCCTCTTGGTCGACCAGCGGACGCAGATCTTCTTGGTCGATCACCTCAATTTTCTGATACTCGTGCGATGTGCGGAAGCCATCGAAGAAGTTGAGGAACGGAACACGCGATTTGATGGTTGCCAAGTGAGCCACACCAGCCAAATCCATCACCTCTTGCACCGAGCCTTCGGCCAACATGGCGAAACCTGTCTGACGGCAAGCCATCACATCTTGATGGTCGCCAAAGATGCACAGCACATGGCTAGCCAGCGTGCGCGCCGAAACATGGAAAACCGTTGGCAGCAGTTCGCCAGCAATTTTGTACATGTTCGGAATCATCAGCAGCAAGCCCTGCGATGCGGTGAAAGTGGTGGTGAGCGCACCAGCCTGCAACGAACCATGAACGGCTCCAGCGGCGCCCGCTTCCGACTGCATCTCTTGCACGGTTACAGTCTCGCCAAACATGTTTTTACGACCCTGAGCCGACCACTCGTCGACATTTTCGGCCATCGGCGACGACGGCGTAATTGGGTAGATGGCAGCCACTTCGGTGAACATGTACGCAACATGCGCAGCCGCAGCGTTACCATCACACGTCATAAATTTCTTTTCTTTTGCCATAGTTTTTTAAGTATACTTTTGTTTAGATCTCGAGAAAAAAGAACATAGAACATTGATTTGCCGCTATGTACACACAAAATTTGTGCAAAATTACTTTTTTTCGCTCGAATAACGAAATTTTATCGGCAAAAAATATGAACAATGAAGAACTTTGACTATTGACTATGACAATTGACGATAACTTGGTGGAAACGAGGTGTACTGCCACAAACGATGTCTCCCAAAACTTTACGAACTTTCAAACTTTATAAACTTGATGAACTTTCAAACTAAATTCGTACCTTTGTGGCTGAATTTTTTTTGACATTAAACTAAGGAAAATCGGCACAAAAAAGATGAAAAAACGATTTCTTACGATGAGTTTGGTGGTTTTGGCGGCATTGCCAGCGGCGGCGGTCGACTGGTACATGGGTTTCGAGGGCGGCTATAACTACAACGACTTCAGCATCGACCAGAACTACGCCTACGACATGCGCTACAAAGGCGCAGGCGGTATCACCGTGGGCATTCCCATTCGCATGGAAGCAGTAGATTGGTTTGCGCTACAAGTGAATGTGGAATACACTCAGAAAAATCACAAAATGTATCGCACGCACCTATTCGATGGGCTCTACACCAACACCACCGACCACTATTTGCAACTGCCAGTGCTGCTCAATTTTTCGTTTGGTGGCGAAAAAATACGCGGTTACTTGGGTGTTGGTGGCTATGTAGGCTGCTGGCTGGCAAGTCACCGCGAAGGAACTGCGTTGGAGGTTTCGAACGCGCCAACCAACTACATTGGCGGAACTTACTACGCTTTCGACGAATATCGCAAGCTCGACAAAAGTCACGACCAACGCTGCGATGCTGGTTTGGCGGCCAACTTGGGCATCAGAATAAAAATTGACGACCGCATGGCATTTCATGCCGAAACCGATTTTCTGTATGGACTCGTAAGTACCGAGAAAACCAAAGGTCAAGTGTCGCCCACACCGCGCTACAACAGCACCTACGCCGTGCAGATTGGTCTCACATTCTCGCTCGACAAAAAAAACTACACCAAATATAAATCAGCAAAAACCGAAAGACGATGAAACGCTACACACACTTTATATTTGCTGTATTGATGCTGGCTGCAACGGCTTGTCGCAACCATAGTTTGGATCTGATGAATCCCGACAACGTGTCGTACACCAAGCCATCGGAGCAGTTTCAAGCCATCTGGAACGGAATAAACAACAGCTACGCATTTTGGGACATCGACCCAACCGATTGGGATGCAATCTACAACGAAAATCTTCTAAATTTTTACGCACTCGACGATGTGGTTGCCCATGGCGACACCATTCCTACCGACACACTCATACGCTACTACTACGATATTTGTGGGAATATGATCGACCACCACATGGCAGTTTTAGTACGAAATCCATGGTGCGGCAAAAACGACGCACAGAAATTTGCCATTCTACCCGGAAAAATTGAGGTAATGCAACGTAACTATTACCATGATAAATTCAGCGATTCGCTGGTAATAAACTGTCTTTCGAAACTCGATAACACCAATTTTGCCTACGCCTGCGACACCAGCAAAAATAGTGTGATTGTGGCCGACATCGACGGCATTGCCTATCTGAAACTCTCTGGCTATATGCTCGCTGGCATGGCTGGCAAAACCGACTCAATGTCGCTCGACATACTGAATGCGTACGGCATATTCTACAATTTGATACAGCAACCCAACTTGAAAGGTGTGATTTTGGACAATCGTGGAAATAACGGCGGCTATGTAGCAGACCTCAGTTATGTGATTGCACCATTCATCGATGGCGATCTGAAAATTGGCGATACACGCCGCAAAGAGGGACTAGGACGCTACGACTACACTCCTTGGATTCCATTCTCGGTGTGCGACAACAACCAACTAGCCATTACCAATGTGCCCATTGTGGCATTAGCCGACATAAACTCCGTGAGCATGGGCGAGATCACAACCTATGCCATTTCGTTGCTGCCAAAAGGCTGTGTAATAGGCGAACGCACTTGGGGCGGCAATGGACCACTGCTTGGTAACTTCGAAATAAACTACGGTGGCACCTTTGGCGACCGCAATCTCAAAAACACCTACCACTACGTCTACACTTCGACCGATGTACTGCGCATGGCCGATGGCAAAATCTACGAAGCACAAGGCATTTCGCCAAACATCGAAGTGCTTTTCGATGCCGAACAAATGCAGGCTGGCAACGATGTTCAACTGAATGCAGCGCTGGACTATATTCTTCGTTGAAGAGTTAAATGATTACAATGTAATACTATTTTCATTTGAAAATTGCGCAGTGCTTATAACTACCTAATTATCAATTGTCAATTATCAATTACCAAGAAGATGAAACTAAAAGCACTTTTAGTTGTCGCTGCCCTACTCACTGCTTGTGGCGCACAAAAAAAAGATGTTCCGCCAATCGAGCCAAATGCAGCTGCCGATAGTCTGCAAGCCATCTACAACGATGTTTTGGCCGCTTATAATGGCGAAAAAACAGCAACGCAAGCCGAGATTGACACGCGCTACCTCACGGCCGACTACAATGCGCTTTTGCAGCAAGTAGCCGCAGCCGACGAAGCCGTCGAGGCTGATGGCATGATTGGATTTTTCGACTACGATCATTGGCTTTTTGCGCAGGATTATGGCGAACTTTCAGCCACTGTCGATGGCTGCGAATACGTTGGCGATAGTGTCTATTTGGCCGAAATTAGTCTGAAAAATTTTGGAACAACGCAAAAAATTGAAGTTTCGCTAACGCTCGAAAATGGTCGCTGCCTCATCGACGACATGCGCCCACTGAGCAACGAAAAGACTGAAAAACAGCGCATGCGTGAATATTTAAAACGTTGATAAGTTTAGCGCACTACAGATAGACAGCGCATCAACCTGAAACCTGAAACCTGAAACTTGAAACCTGAAACCTTTTAGATGAAACTTGCACTTTACTACATCATAGCCATAAACATTGTGGCATTTG
>CAVFDI010000069.1:0-8495 GCA_963621145.1 Paludibacteraceae bacterium
AGCAATTTCGACAAACCAAGAAACCTTTCCAACCAGAAATCTAGAAATCTAGAAATCAGAAACCTGCTTTGCCGCCCGCCAATCTGAAATTTGAAATTTGAAATTCTTTAATTCGCTCGTTGCTTGTTGGCAATGTCGAGGCGGAGGAAGATGAAGAGCAAGATGGTGAACGACCACATGCTAGAGCCGCCGTAGCTGAAGAATGGCAGCGGAATGCCGATGACTGGCATCAGACCGATGACCATGCCGATGTTCACCAATATGTGGAATAGGAAAATGCCAACCACGCAGTAGCCGTAGATTCGCGAAAAGGCTTCGCGTTGCGCTTCGGCTAGTCGCATCAGGCGGAAAAGCAGCCCCATGTAGGTGAACAGCACAAACAATGCGCCAAGAAATCCGTACTCTTCGCCCACGGTGCAGAAAATGAAGTCGGTGTGCTGTTCTGGCACGAATTTGAGCGTTGTTTGTGTGCCATTCAGGAAGCCTTTGCCCGTGAAACCGCCCGAGCCAATGGCAATTTTGGCTTGTTCCACATTGTAGCCGTCGCCTTTGGGGTCGTCCTTCATGCCTAGCAGCACCTCGATGCGCGAGCGTTGGTGCGGTTTGAAGACATTGTCGAATACGTAATTCACTGAGTAGCAATAGGTTATGCCAATCACTACAAATGCCAAAACTAGCCAAAGTCGGTTGCAGCGTGTGCGCACGGCAAACACTGCCGCATAGATGCCCGTGGCGGCAAGCACCGCCAGCAGCACATAGACGAAATTCACCTTCAGCCAGCCAAACGCATGAATGGCGATGGCCACGGCAAACACTGCTAGGTAGCCGTAGACGAGAAATCGCACGGGCGTTTTGGAGGTGCGGTAGCGCAGAATCATGCCGAAAGCCACTATCAGCATCAGAATGAAGGCGATGGCCAAGCCCATGGAGGCCGACGGCACGCCGGCAAACGGCAATGCGCCAAAACGCACCACCACCACAAACAGCACCACAGCGCAGAGTGCTGCAAAAGGAATGAGTCCAGGCAGACCTTCGCGGTAGAGCATGAGCATGAACGAGGCATAAACCAAGGCCGAACCAGTCTCGTTTTGCAAGATGATTAAGCCCATCGGAATAAGTATCAACAGGCAGACTATCAGGTAGTTACGCAAACCGCTCAGTTTGAAACCATATTGTCCCATAACATTCGCCACGGCCAGCGCCGTAACGAATTTCGAGAACTCGGCGGGCTGCAGTCGCACGGGGCCAAGTGCTAGCCACGACCGTGATCCTTTAATCTCTGGCGCTAGAAAAATGGTGCCAATCAATAGCAAAATCATCAGCAGATAGAGCAGCATGCTGAACGATTGGTAGGCACGCGCATCGATAAGCAAAATGATGCCAGCCAAGCCCAGCGAACAGAGAATCCACACAAACTGTTTGCCCGAAAAATAGGCAAAATCGAATATCGAAGTCTGGTCCATGTCGTGGCTTGCGCCGTACACATTGAGCCAACCAAACAGCACCAACACCAGATACATCACCACTGTTGGCCAGTCGATATAGCGCCATATATTAGTATTTCTTGACATTGGGATCGGTTACTGCTGAGGTGAAACGATTGTAGAGATCTTTGCGCACGATGTCGCCTTTCAGGTACTGCTCGAGCACTAGGCTGGCGATAGGATTGGCCCAAGTGGCACCAAATCCGCAGTTTTCGATGACCACAGCCACAGCGATGGTTGGGTTGTCTTTTGGCGCAAAGCCTATGAAGATGGAGTGCGGGCGACCGTGGTTGTTGTCCACCGTGCCAGTCTTGCCGCACATCTGCACGCTGTCAATCTTGTACCAGCGACCGGTGCCGTATTCGCACACGCGCCACATGCCGTTACGCACTGCTCCAAAATAGGCCGAATCTACCGAAGTCTGATGGCGGCGCAGCAGCATGGAGTCGGCGCGATTGAGGTGTGGCGTGATGTACCAGCCGCCATTGGCTATGACTGCTGCCACATTGGCCAGTTGCAACGGCGTAACTTGCACCTCGCCTTGTCCGATGGAGTTGGAGCGAATGGTGAGTGCGCGCCAACCCGTTGGGCCATAGATGCGATCGTAGGTTACTATGCGCGGAATGCCGCCATTGGCTTGGTCGGGAATGTCGCTGTCGGCGAATTTTGGGCCGAGTCCAAAACTCAGCACATCGTTGCGCCAGCGGTTGTAGTTTTCTTTGAAATTTTCGTTATTCTCGCCGTAACCACCGCGTTCGAGCGTGGCTTTGTAGGCTTGCCAAAAGTAGGGATTGCAACTCTGTTCGATGGCGTTTTCGAGCGACACGGGCGAGCCGTGATGGTGCGTGCATTTTATCGGTGCCGAACTTGGTCCGTTGCACGGATACAGCGTGTGTGCGGTGATTCCGCCTTCCTGTTGGCAGACGAGCGCTTGCACTGTTTTGAAGGTCGAGCCGGGCGAATAAACACCTTGAATGGCACGGTTGAGCAGTGGTTTTGTGGGGTCGGCTAGCAGCGTGGCGTAGTTTTCGGAGCGTTGGCGCCCGACAAGAATGTCGGGATTCCAAGTTGGGTTCGAAGCGATGGCAAGAATCTCGCCAGTGGCAGGTTCTATGGCCACCACACTGCCGCGCTTGCCAGCAAGCAACGCTTCAGCCACCATCTGCAGCCGATAGTCGAGCGTCACGGTGATGTTTTTTCCTGCCACGGCAGATACATCGTATTCGCCATTGTGGTAGCGCCCTTGAATGCGTCCCGACACATCGCGTAGCATTATCTCCACGCCATTGGTGCCACGAAGGTCTTTTTCGTATGCTTTTTCCAAGCCGCTCACGCCGGCATAGTCGCCCTGCTTGTAGCACGAGTCGCGCTCGAGCATGCGTTTCGACACTTCGCCGATGGAACCGAGAGCGTGCGCTGCCACGGGATAGTTGTAACTGCGCAGAGTTCGCGTTTGAATGCTTACGCCAGGAAAACGGTGCATTTTTTCTTGCATCGTGGCATACTCCTCGGGTGTAAGTTGCGTGATGAAACGCTGCGGCGTGCGTTGCGAATAGCCACGACGGTGTTTCATCTCGCTTAATCGCAAATCGAATTCGTCGCGCGAAATCTGCAACCATTCGCAAAAAGCCACCGTGTCGAGTGGGGCAGGCTCATTTTTCTTGTGGCGCCATTCGGCCACGGTAACTAGCACATCGTAGGTCGGGTGGTTGTAGACCAATAGTTCGCCGTTGCGGTCGTAGATGAGTCCACGCGGCGCATACACCGTGCGACGGAGCAGCGCGTTGCCATCGGCTTGTTCGCCATAGTCGCGCACAATTTGCAGAATGAAAAGTTGCACAACGAACACTGCCACCAAAATCGCAATAAAGACTTTGATGACAAAATATCGTCCGCTGTTTGCGTCGTTTATCACCGTCGGTTGTTTTTAAGAAATTCGATGCAAATGATCAAAACGAAGGTGAAGATGGCGCTGCAAAGTGTTTTGAGCAGTACCATGCCCGTGTGAGCAAACGAAAATGCCTCGAGCGAGAAGAGCATCAAGTGGTGAATCACTATCAGCACGGCGGCGTAGAGATAGTAGGCGCTGCCAAACGAGGCAATTGAAGGATAAGGTTTTTCGAGATTTTCGCGCGATGCCACCAACCGCATGATGTATGGACGCAAAAATGCCACCAACACCGTTGCCGAAGTGTGAATGCCGTAGCTATTGCAAAAAATGTCGATGACGAAACCAAGCGCAAACGCTATCACCATGACTAGCGCAGGCGACATGGCCACAGGAAGTGCCAAAATTGCCCAAATGTAGAGATACGGACATGCCAAACCGAACAGATGAATGTTGTTCAGCACCAGCACTTGTATCGCCACAAGCAGCAAAATCAGCAATGTCTGTTTTAGTTCGTCGCGCATGAAGGTTTATAGGGTTTGTAAAGTTTATAAAGTTCGAAAGTTTATAAAGCTAGGGCGCTGCAGTTGGTCGTGGAAACCATCAATTTGAAATCAGAAATTCTCTTTTATCACCTGTTTCAGTTCTTCGCGGTGAGCGCAATCGACCACATGCACAGCGCTTATGGTGCGGAAGTTTGCCAAAAGTCGCAGTCTGATTTTGCAGAAAACCTGACTTTCGTTCACCTCCACATTATCCACCACGCCAATCGGCACGCCATCGGCAAAAATGGCAGAGTAGCCGCTCGTTACCACCGTGTCGCCTGCTTCTACATCGACATGATACGGAATGTCGGTCAGCGTGGCATATTCGGGCGAAAGTCCGTCCCAAACCACCGAGCCGATGTAACCATTTTTCGCAATCTTGCTGCTGATTATCGATTTCGTGCTGATGACTGGCATCACCACGGCGTAGTGCTCCGACACGGCATCGACCATGCCAATCACACCTTCGCCGTTCATCACGCCCATGTCGACTGCCACGCCATCGGCTGCGCCGCGGTTCAGCACTACCACATTCTGCATACGGTTTACCGAGCAGTAGACTACTTTGGCCGAGAATGTGCGATACGCGCCTTCGGCTTTCGTGGCCGCTAAGGTGTCGGGCTGTTGCGCCTCGAGTTCGGCAATGCGGTTGAGCAGCGCACTGTTTTCGTCGATAAGTTGCTGATTTTCACTGCCTAGGCTGAAATAATCGGTGCATGCGCTTGTGGCGGAATATATGGCAGCCACCACCGACGAATTGAATCGGTAAAACGCACTTTGCTGCACAGCATTGAAGTTGCAGATGAGCAGAAAAGCAATCACTTCTAAGAATAGGAATTCGAAGAAGTGTGCAAATCGAGCAAAAAATCGCAGCAGTGCCGACATGTGCAAAAGTTGAAAAGGCGGCAGATACCGAGATCCACCGCCAAATTTTTATTTCCGATTAACGGAGCAAGAATTGGAATTTGTCTACATTTTTCAGTGCCACACCTGTGCCGCGTGCAACTGCGTGCAGCGGATCGTCGGCCACATGGAATGGAATTTGAATTTTGTCGGTCAGTCGCTTAGCCAAACCACGCAGCAAAGCACCGCCTCCAGCCAAGTAGATGCCGTTTTTCACCAAGTCGGCGTAGAGTTCTGGTGGTGTCTCGTCGAGTGCTGCCACCACAGCCGTCTCAATTTTGGTGATAGATTTTTCGAGACAGTGTGCCACCTCCTGATACGAAACAGGCACTTTCATTGGCAGCGCTGTCATCTTGTTTGGACCATCGACCACAAAATCCTCTGGTGCTTCGTCGCCAAGGTCTATCAGGGCAGAACCAACTTTAATTTTTATCTGTTCGGCCATGCGTTCGCCCACTTTGATGTTGTGTTGGCGGTTCATATAGTCGATAATGTCTTGTGTGAAATCGTCGCCAGCAATGCGAATGGATTGGTTCGAAACCATGCCACCCAGCGAGATGACGGCAATCTCGGTGGTGCCACCGCCTATGTCCACAATCATGCAGCCTTCGGGCGCTTCCACATCGAGTCCGATGCCGATGGCAGCAGCCATTGGTTCGTAAATCATGTAGACCTCGCGTCCGCCAGCGTGTTCCGACGAGTCGCGAACGGCGCGCACTTCGACCTCGGTGCTGCCCGACGGAATGCCAACTACCATGCGCAACGATGGTGTAACCAGTTTGCCGCGGTGCGGAATCATCTTTATCAGTCCGCGAATCATCAGTTCTGCGGCGTTGAAGTCGGCAATGACGCCGTCGCGCAATGGACGAATGGTGCGAATGTTTTGGTGCTCGCGCCCTTGCATTTGCTGTGCTTTGCGACCTATGGCTATCACTTTGCCGTTGGTGCGGTCGAGCGCAATTATCGATGGCTCGTCAACCACAATCTTGTCGTTGCAAGTAATGATGGTATTGGCGGTGCCAAGGTCAATGGCGACATCTTGTGTGAAAGAGAAAAGTCCCATTTTTTCTATCTTTTTTCAGTAAAATTACAACCGACAAAAATAGTAAAAAAAATGCCAATTCAAGCGGTTGTAGCGAATTTTTTTTCAACAATCGAAAAAATGTCATTTCCGATTTTGTGTTTTTCATTTCAGAACATAACCGAAGATTGTATATGCGTAATTTTCTGGATAAAATATTTTTTGTATTGTGTTGATAATCAGTTAGTTGTGATAATGATGATTATTTTTGTAGAAAATCATTTGAACAGAGTGGAATAATTTTTGTAAATTTCCAAAGTGTAAGGTAGGTTTCGAAAATTGTCTTTGCAAGAAATTTTGAAATATAATCGAGCAGATTTTTTTTGATTTTCGAAGGAGCAGGGTGTTCTGTAATTGAGAAAGGACGAAAAAGAAGCCGATTAGAAACGAAAATTCGCAAAGAGCGATCAAAACCGCAAAAACATTTAGGGACTTGCTTTAGAACCTACCGTAAATCAATAGGAAAGAAAATGGAAGCAGGACTGAACAATGCGCAGTTGCATTTGGTAAAATTATTCTCGTTTATTCGTACGCAATCTGCATTCAACGAGTTGCAAAGTGTGTTGGCGCAGCATTATGCCAAAGAAATTGACCGTCAGTTGGAAGAATTGTGGAATAGCGGAAAAATGAATGCCGCAAAAATGGATGAGTTAAGACACACACATCTTCGTACGCCCTATAAATGAAGCGTGTTGTTCGAATTGTTTGCTAGTTGCCATCAGCAAACGAAATCCTGAATATATTGTTTGGGAATAGTTTCAGCGTGGGCATTATATGCTTTGTGTTACAAATGAAATTCTTTCGGAATATGAGGAGATGATTTCAAAATTTACAACTCCTGAAATAGCACAATCAGTCATTATGCTGTTGGTGAATAGTAGAAATGTGAAATATGTCGAGACTTGTTTCAATTTGGATTAATAAAATCTGATCCAGACGACAATAAATTTGTCGATTGTGCAATCGCTGCTAATGCAACTTACATTGTATCAAATGATAAAAATTTCGATGAACTCGATGCAATTCCATTTCCACAAGTGAATCACATAAAATTGGATGTTTTCATAAAGTCATTGAAAAGGTCGGCAAAGAAGAGGATTTGATTTCTAATTTTTTTCTGTAATATAAAAGGGATGTGGCATGCCACATCCCTTTTATTCGATTGTAAATGAGGTAGTTGCGTTGCGTTGCGTTGCTCGCAAGCACTCCTAACTTCTCACTTCTATTTGATAATTTCGCAGCCCATGTATGGTACCAGCACTTTCGGCACGCGAATGCCATCGGGTGTTTGGTTGTTTTCGAGAATGGTTGCTACAATGCGTGGCAGAGCCAAGGCCGAGCCGTTGAGTGTGTGGCAGAGTTCGGTCTTGCCATCGGCGGTTTTGTAGCGACATTTCAGGCGGTTGGCTTGGTAAGCTTCGAAGTTCGATACGGAACTAACCTCGAGCCAGCGTTTTTGTGCGGCCGAGAAGGTCTCGAAGTCGAAGCAGAGTGCAGCCGTGAAACTCATGTCGCCACCGCAAAGGCGCAGAATGCGATAGGGCAACTCCAGTTTTTTGAGCAGACCTTCGACATGGTCGAGCATCTCTTGGTGCGATTGTTCGCTGTGTTCTGGCGTGTCGATGCGCACAATTTCAATTTTCGAAAATTCGTGCAGACGGTTCAATCCGCGCACATCTTTGCCATACGAGCCAGCCTCGCGGCGGAAGCACTGTGTGTAGGCACAATTCTTTATTGGCAGATCTTTTTCGTTCAGAATCACATCGCGGTAGATGTTCGTAACGGGCACTTCGGCTGTCGGAATCAGATAAAGATCGTCAACCTCGGCGTGATACATTTGTCCTTCTTTATCGGGCAGTTGACCCGTTCCGTAGCCCGAAGCAGCGTTCACAACCGTTGGCGGCATTATTTCGAGATAGCCAGCGGCGCGCGCCTCGTCGAGGAAGAAGTTGATGAGCGCACGCTGCAGACGCGCACCCCAACCTTTGTACACGGGGAAACCTGCGCCTGTAATCTTCACGCCAAGCTCAAAGTCGATAAGGTCGTATTTTTTTGCCAATTCCCAGTGTGGCAGTGGCTCGAAACCTTCGAAAGTTGGGATTTCGCCGCCCATTTTTTCAACCACATTGTCCTCGGCTGTTGTGCCTTCTGGCACGCTATCTTTCGGCAGATTCGGTATTTGCAGCAGCAGGTTGCGCATGGCAGCCTCTTTCTCGTCCATCAATGTCGAGAGGCGTTTCGTCTCCTCTTTTAGTGCGGCAACTTCGGCTTTTGCTTTGTCTGCCTCGGCTTTTTTGCCTTGTTGCATCAGACCGCCAATCGACTTCGACAGCTGATTGCATTGTGCCAATTTGGCATCCAATTCCTTTTGCGCAGCGCGACGATCGGCATCGTTGGCTAGCACTTGGTCAATCATTTCGGCGGCTGGTGCGAAATGCTTTTTACCCAGACGACGAACCACTTCGTCGCGGTGTCCGATGATTTGTTTGAGTGTAAGCATATTATTTTGTGATAAAAATTTCTCTTTTTTTCAAACTGCAAAATTACAAAATATAATTGATAGTTGACGGTTGACGATTGATAATTTTGCGCAA
>CAVFDI010000070.1:0-8457 GCA_963621145.1 Paludibacteraceae bacterium
AGATAGGGGATAAACTCGTCCAACGGCGGCAACAAAGGCGATGTGACTGTGATTTTATCCATATCAAGAAAAGTACGAAAACAATTTCAAATCTTGTTCTAAGAAATAAAGCGTTTTTTTGGGAAAAATTTCGCCACAAAATTACATCATTTCAAAATTAAATTTCTCACCATTTCAACCGACAAAGTTACAACTTTTGCAGAATCCTACAATTTACATTTCGGACAGCATCCACTTCCAAACCGGCAAAACCTCAATCTCTTTCCCATTGAGGCACGAGATTCTATCCATTTCATCGTATGTAATAATCAACAAACGCCAATCGGAATGTTTGGTAGCGAACTGAATAAGCGGAGTTACCTCTCGCTCGCGAGTCGTCAAATCAGACAAAGAGAAACAAACTTGTATTGCCAACCGTTGTTCAGGCACCACAAAATCGATCTCTTTACCTGCATTGTAATACGACACATTATCGCGCCCAAATCGACGGCAAAGTTGAATGGCAACTAAATTTTCAAGCAAAGAAGTATCGGCATCAATCAAAAACAAATTCAAAATACCATTATCCACAAAATAGTATTTTTTTGTGCTCTCTTTCTCCGACAACTTAGCAAGCTCATTTTCCACAGGCAACAGCAACCACGAGTCTTCGGCATAACCTGTGTAGTCAATTATCGTAGGTATGGAAGTCTGACTTCCCGTAGACACCACCACATTTTTTAACCGATTAAAAGAGATTGGCTGTCTAACACTCTCGGCCAGTTTTTTAATAACCAAGTTGAGGACTCGACTATTGCGTATGGTATTACGCTGACAAATATCGCCAAGATATATTTTCTGATATAACCCAGAGAGCATCGACCGTTTCTGTTTATAGTCGACTATTTCTGGCAAACCGCCATATAGAAAATACTCCCTAAAAATGCGCAAAACTTCACTCTTTGCAACCGTAGAATAGTGCCAACCAACACCCAATTTCACACCGCGAGCATCCAGAAATTCAGAAAACGAATACGGATAAACTTCGATTATTTGGAAACGCCCTCCCAAAGTTGTTGCAACATCTTTGCTCAACATTTTCGCATTGCTACCCGTAATATACACACGGTATTTTTCGTTGGCTAAACGACGCGCAAACTTATCCCACGCCGGTATATTCTGAGCCTCATCTAAAAAGACATACGGGCGTTTACCATAACGTTCCCAATGCGCTTCTAATAACAAATTGAAATCATCGGTGGTAAATTCCGCTAAACGTTCATCATCAAAATCGACAAACAAAATTTCGTCCCAACCATGGCCTTCGTTTAGCAATTGCTTTACCCGCTGATAAAGCATATACGACTTACCAACATGTCGAATACCAACCATAACAGCATTGGCATTTTCGTCAAACTCGTATGGACGCAAAATAACGTGCGCATTTTCTATCTCTTCGCGCTTATCTTGCAAACACCGATAAATAATATCTTTCGTAATCCTCATACGGGCATAAAATATAAAGTTTACTTTACAAAACAGCCTATTTTCATAAAGTTTACTTTACAAAACAGTATCTTTCGAATACAATTTCTCACCATTTCAACCGACAAAGTTACAACTTTTGCAGAGAATATGCAAATGGACACAAACTGAAAAAAAAATCGTACCTTTGCAGATTGAATTCGACAAAAAAATTCCAGAAAAATGAACATATCGTACAATTGGCTTAAGGATTACCTGAAAACCGACATCGAACCAGTAGAACTGGGTAAAATACTGACTTCCATCGGATTGGAAGTGGGAACAGTAGAAAAAGTGCAGACCATAAAAGGCGGCCTCGAAGGCTTGGTGGTGGGGCATGTGCTCACCTGCGTGCCTCACGAAAACTCCGACCACCTGCACGTAACCACCGTAGATGTGGGACAAGGCGAAGCGCTGCAGATAGTCTGCGGCGCACCGAATGTTGCCGCAGGACAAAAAGTGGTTGTCGCCACGCTCGGCACTGTGCTCTACTCTGGCGACGAAAGTTTCACCATCAAACGTTCGAAAATACGCGGTGTTGAGTCGTTTGGCATGCTCTGTGCCGAGGACGAAATTGGCATTGGCACAAGCCACAACGGCATCATCGAATTGCCAGCCGACACGCCCGTGGGCATGGCCGTGAAAGATTATTATGGTGTGAAAGACGATGCTGTGATAGAGGTCGACATCACGCCAAACCGCGCCGATGCCATCTCGCACTACGGTGTGGCACGCGACGCAGCCGCATATCTTTTGGCTCACAACCAAAAATTTGAGCTGACCCGCCCCAGCGTCGACGGTTTCAAAATCGACAACACGAATCTGACCATTCCAGTGGAGATAGAGGCAAAAGAGGATTGCCCGCGCTATGCTGGCATCACCATTTCGGGCGTGACCATTGCGCCATCGCCAAAATGGTTGCAAGATCGACTGAACGCCATCGGTTTGCGCCCAATAAACAATGTTGTGGACGCATCGAACTACATTCTGCACGCTTTCGGACAGCCGCTCCACACTTTCGATGCGGCAAAAATCAAAGGCGGCAAAATTGTTGTGAAAAAGTGCGCCGAAGGCACCAAATTTACCACGCTCGACGGTGTGGAACGCACACTTTCGGCAGCCGACTTGATGATTTGCAACACCGAAGAACCAATGTGCATGGCTGGCGTGTTTGGCGGCATCGATTCGGGCATTAGCGACGAGACAAAAAATGTGTTCATCGAGTGCGCCTATTTCAACCCTGTGACCATTCGCAAGACGGCACGCCGCCACGGTCTGAACACCGATGCAAGTTTCCGCTACGAGCGCGGCATCGACCCAAACAACACCATCTATGTGCTGAAATTGGCGGCTATGCTCATCAAAGAGGTGGCTGGCGGCACAATTTCAAGCGATATTGTCGATGTTTATCCGAAAAAAATTGATGATTTCACCGTCGAAATTACACACGAAAAAATCAACTCACTCATCGGCAAAGATATTCCAGTCGACATGGTGGAGCGCATACTGAAAGGACTGGAAATCAAGATCTTGAACAAAACAGAAGCGGGTTACACGCTGCAAGTGCCAGCCTACCGTGTCGATGTTCAGCGCGATGTAGATGTGATTGAAGACATTCTGCGCATCTACGGCTACAACAACGTGGAATTCAGCGATTCGCTGCGATCGAACCTCTCCTATTCGCCACGGCCAAACAGCACCGCGCTGCAACGCCAAATTTCGGAGCAACTCACCGCTTGCGGATTCAACGAAATAATGAACAATTCGCTCACCAAGAGCAGTTATTATGGCGAAGAGGGCGCATACACAGCCGCCAACTGCGTGCGTGTGATGAATGCCTTGAGCAACGACCTGAGCGTGATGCGCCAAACACTGCTCTATGGCGGTTTGGAGAGCATTGCCTACAACGCAAATCGCCAAAATGCCGACCTGAAATTCTACGAATTTGGCAACTGCTACCACTTCCATGCCGAGCGCCGACAAGAGGGCGAACCGCTTGCCGCCTACAACGAAGAGATGCACCTTGCTCTGTGGATTTGCGGCAATCGCAACGCACAAACTTGGACCAACGCCGAAGGAAAATCCACCTATTTCGAACTGAAAGCGCATGTGCTGAATGTGCTGAAACGCCTCGGAGTGAACATACAAAATGTGCAGACCGAAAAATTCAGCAACGATCTGATAACCGAAGGGCTTGCTCTGCGCACCATGTCGGGCAAACTGCTTGCCGAGACAGGCATTGTGTCGCCTGCGCTGCTAAAGCGATTCGACATCGACACACCTGTATATTATGCCGATCTGCAATGGGCTGCGCTGCTCAAAGAGTCGACCAAGCACAAAATCATCTTCAAAGATATTGCAAAATATCCCGAAGTGCGCCGCGACCTTGCGCTGCTCATCGACAAGAATATCGAATTTTCGGAGATTGTGCGCATTGCCCGCGAAACCGAGCGCAAACTGCTGCGCAACATCACGCTGTTCGATGTGTACGAGGGCAAAAATCTGGAGGCAGGCAAAAAATCGTATGCTGTGGCATTCACGCTACAAGACGACGACAAAACCCTGAAAGATAACCAGATAGACGCCATCATGCAAAAACTCGTGAAGAACTTCGAAGAAAAACTTGGCGCAAAATTGCGGTAAGAGAGGAATTCGGAATTTCTAAGTAAAAGTCGCGCGAGATTTTTATCCCGCGCGACTTTGTTATTTTCGCGATTAGCATTATCATGAACTACATCAATTCATTTCACGAAATGATGAACAACAAGATGGTTATTCTTTCCCCGTCAGCCAATCGAGGGCGTAAATTTGCTTAATGCCATCGTGGTAGCAAATGGGATCGTTGTCCAAAGTTATAAGATACTTTGGAAAGCTATCATGCAAAGCGATGAGCGGTTCCAACTCGCGCTGCAACGTATTTTTGTCCCTTACGGTAAGCGATACTTGATAATAAATTTTCTGCCCTTGTGATATTACGATGAAATCGATTTCCTCATCTCCAACTTTTCCAACATAAATTTCTCCGCCACGGCGCGATAGTTCTAGATAGACAATGTTTTCGAGAATATGCCCCATGTCGCCACCTTTTGAGCCACATATCACACGACGCAAACCAATGTCGGCCAAATACACCTTCAATCCAGTCTTAAGTAGCTGTTTGCCTTTGGCATCGTAACGCGGAACGGCGTAGAAAATGTAGCTATTCAGAAGAGCGCTGATGTAACTCTCCACCGTGTGGGAGGTAGTTTTGCGACCAAGCGAAGTCAACGTATCGCTAATCCGTTTGATGACGGAAATATTGCCAATATTGTCTGCCAAAAACCGCACGATACTCTGAAGCAGCATAGTGTCGTTAATCTTGTTTCTACGGACAACGTCCTTCAAGACTATCGTATTGTAAAGTCCCGTCAGATACTCCGTCACCATCTCTGCGTTGTCCTTTATCTGTATGATGTAGGGAAATGCGCCGTATTCGATGTATTGGCGGTAGGCTTCTTCCATGCCGATAGATGGTGGCAGTGCCTTCAGATATTCGCTGAATGAGAATGGCAGCAAGCGCACCTCGACGCATCTGCCTGTAAGCAATGTGGCTATTTCGCCCGACAGCAGATAGGCGTTTGACCCCGTCACGTAAATATCGACATTATCGAGCAGAAAAAGGCTGTCTATTGCTTTTTGGAATTGGTCAACCATCTGTATCTCGTCGAAGAACAGATAATTCATTTTCCCATTCTGCAGGTTTCCTTTAACGTGCCTGTATAATGCGTGATAGTCAAGAAACGGTTCGTTGTCTATATCTTCAAAATTGATGTGCTGCACCTGCTTGGGGCTTATTCCGTTGGCAAGAAGATATTCTTGGAACATATTCAACAACGAGGACTTGCCGCAGCGGCGTATGCCCGTAACAACCTTTATCACTCGCTTGTCCTTCCAGCGCTTGAGAATGGACATGTATTCTGTGCGTTCTATCATACCTTTGTTTTTTTGTAATGCGCTGCAAAGATAGTAATAATTTCCGAGAAAATTGCAATGCATTGCAAAAAAAAATTCTCATTACGCATTTTCACCGCAAATTTCAAAAAAGTTGTAGGGACGCGATGTGGTGGGAGTCTACACAAACTTTTCCGAACTCGCCACTCACTTTCGCACTTTTTTCGTACCTTTGCAGCCCGAAAAATCAAGGTTTTAAGCGAGAATTATGGAAACGCCAAAACACATTCACATTGCCGACTACGACTACCCACTCACCGACAATCGCATAGCAAAATATCCGCTCGAGGAGCGCGATCACAGCAAACTGCTCATCTGGAACAACAACCAAATAGACGAAGGTCATTTCTACGACCTGCCCGACCACTTGGAACACAACGACCTGCTCATCTACAACAACACACGGGTGATTCAGGCACGGCTTCATTTTCAGAAAGATACGGGTGCACAAATCGAGATTTTCTGCCTCGAACCACGCCAACCTGCCGACTATCTGCGCGCTTTCGAAGCCGACAAAACGTGCGTTTGGAAATGCCTTGTTGGCAATCTGAAAAAATGGAAAGAGGGCGAGCTTACACAAGAATTGCTCATCGATGGAAATTTCGTAACCTTCCAAGCCGAGCGCATCAGCGCCGACGAGGGCATGACGCACGACATTCGTTTCAGCTGGGACAACGACGAGGTTACCTTTGCCGATATTCTTGCGCATTTTGGCGAACTGCCCATTCCGCCATACCTGAATCGCGCCACCGAAGAGAGCGACAAAACCACCTACCAGACGGTCTATTCCAAAATTGATGGCTCGGTTGCTGCGCCCACGGCTGGACTACATTTCACCAAAGATGTGCTGCGCCAACTGGCATTGAAAGGCGTGCGCGAGGACGAAGTAACGCTGCACGTTGGTGCAGGCACTTTTCAGCCTGTGAAATCGGAGGAGATTGGCGACCACCCAATGCACCGCGAGATTATTTCGGTGAACAAATCGACCATCGAAGACCTGCTGCAGCACCGCGGCAACACCGTGGCTGTTGGCACCACATCGGTGCGCACGCTCGAAAGCCTCTACTATCTGGGCTGCCGCATCCACAAAAATCCTGATGCGCCCGAGCTCACCGTGACACAATGGGAACCCTACGAAAACGACTACACGCTAACAACCAACGAAGCGCTGCAAGAAATCGTCAACTATCTGACAGTCAAACACTTGCCTGCGCTCGATGCCGCCACGCAAATAATGATTGTACCAGAATTTCAGTTCCGCATTGTCGACAAGATGATAACCAATTTTCACCAACCGAAAAGCACGCTTTTGCTGCTTGTGTCGGCCTTTGTGGGCGACGAAGCATGGCGCAAAATCTACCGCTACGCCCTCGACCACGAATTCCGCTTTCTGAGTTATGGCGACAGCTCCTTATTAGTTAGGAATTAGGAGTGAGGAGTTAGGAGTGAGGAGTTTTTCAATTGATAATTGATAATTTAGCAATTAGCATTAAACGATTCAACAATTCAACAATTCAACGATTCAACAATTCAACGATTCAACGATTCAACAATTCAACAATTCAACGATTCAACAATTCAACAAAAAAATGCTGCGCTTCATAAAAAACTGGACTTTGCCCATTGCCATGTTGATGGGAGCGGCGGGCTATTTTTTGCTGGCCGATGTATCGCTGCTTGCGCCCGTTCGTTCCGTGGCGAAATCGGTGGCATCGGTACTGACACCGCTGCTCATTTTTGCGCAACTGCTACTTTCGTTCTGCAAAGTGGAGCCCAAAGCCTTGATTCCGCGCGGCTGGCATGTGTGGTTGCTCATTTTTCAAGCGGCGATGTGTTGCGGTTTGGCTGCCCTACTCACCTGCCTGCCAATGGATCACGCAGCGCGCCAAATTCTCGAAGGCGCAATGGTCTGCCTCATCTGCCCAACGGCCACAGCGGGCGTTGTAATCACTGGAAAATTGGGCGGAAACACCTCGAGTTTGGTAACCTATACTCTACTCTCGAACATTTTGGCGGCCATCTTGGTGCCGATAGTTTTTCCGCTAGTCGAACCGCACGCTGGCCTCGATTTTTGGGGCGCATTTCTCAAGATTTTAAGCAAAGTTTTCCCGCTACTTCTTGCGCCATTCTTTTTGGCTCTGATTTTTCGCGCATGGATGCCAAAAGTGCATCAATTTCTACTGAAACACAGCGGTTTAGCATTCTATCTTTGGGCTATTGCACTGATTATTGTGATGGCTCAAACCACGCAATCGCTGGTAAATAGTCCTGCTAGCGTTGGCACAAAACTGCTGATTGCAGCGGCAGGATTGGTGGCGTGCATGCTGCAATTTGCTGTGGGCAAAAAAGTCGGTACGCGCTACGACGATCGCATCAGCGGCGGACAGGCGCTCGGGCAGAAAAACACCGTGCTGGCCGTGTGGATGGCGTGCGCCTACCTCGACCCCGTGTCGTCGCTCGGGCCAGGCAGTTATGTGGTGTGGCAAAACTCGTTCAACTCGTGGCAGTTGTGGAAAAAACGCCGCGCCGACGAGAAAAAAGTGGAAAATTTGGTGGAATCAAAAAAATAGTGTAACTTTGCACCGCTTTTCGGAGAGATGGTAGAGTGGTCGATTACAGCGGTCTTGAAAACCGCCGTACCGAGAGGTACCGGGGGTTCGAATCCCTCTCTCTCCGCAAAATAAAATTACCGCCTCGATGCATTTGCGTCGGGGCGGTAGTCGTTTAATCCATAAGGAAATCGCTAAGTGGTCGAATTTTAGCAGTGTAAGTATTTAAACGCTGACGGATATCTATATTTTTATCAAATTGCAAAGGTGCAGAATTGTCAAACCGAACAACGACATAATAATCGGCATGTTCAGGAGAGAAACCAAGATTTTGGAGATTTTCCTTTGTCCAAATTTGAAAAGTTCCTTCTTTTTTTAATCTAAAAATTTGGCATTTTTGTCCACCCGTGTGCAA
>CAVFDI010000071.1:0-8205 GCA_963621145.1 Paludibacteraceae bacterium
TTCTGGTTTCTAATTTCTGGTTTCTAGTTGTTTCTCAAAATTGCTACCGCAATTTTTGTTTCTATGTTTCTAGTTATTTGTTGAATCGTTGAACTGTTGAAGCGTTTCGGACGCACTCGGTGCGTCCCTACAATTTGAAATCTGAAATCTGAAATTAAAAAGTCTTACGACTTTTTCTGCACACCATAATAGAGTGTCCAAGCCCGAGTCCGTCGATTATCTGCTCCACCTCCAAGCCAGCGGCGGCAACACAGCGCGCCATATCGTCGGAGTGGTACATTTTGCTATTGCCATTGGCCAAAGCCGTGAAATAGATGCTTGTGAGCGTAAGACAATAGGCGGCAGTTTCGTATTTTTGGCGATCCCAGAAGGTTTCCATAATGTAGACTCGCGTATTGTCGTCCATCGAGCGGGCGGCGCGGCTCAAAATGCTGATGACTTCCGTTTCGGAAAAGCAATCGAGGAATTGGCTCATCCAAATGGCATCGAATCCCGTTGGGAATGGCACGCTTGCATCGAGCAGGTTGGCGCCGTGACCGTGAATGCGCTCTGCCCCATCGCTACCAGCGGTTTTCTGCTGCATCATGGCAATTTGTTGCGGCAAATCCATTATTGTTACATTCACATCTTTGTCGAACTGCACACAACGCAATGCCCAACGCCCCGTGTTGCCGCCCACATCGAGCAACGTGTGCGGATGGTTGGCAAAAACCACACGCAGAGCCTCGTCGAACGAATTATCAGAATAGAAATGATCGAATCCAAACCAACTTTTCTGCACTTGTTCTGGCAGGCTCGAAAGTCCTTCGTAGATGGTCGGCCAATCGCCAAACACCTTAAGACCAGCAGGTTTGCCCGTTTTCAAAGCCTCGTCGAGACGAAAAAGTCCGAGATAGTTCACATCGTGATTGAAATCAAGGTTGGCTTGCACCACTTTATCGTTGAGCAAAAACCAGCCCGCTTTTGCCAGTTTGTAGCGGTCGCCATCGACAATGACTGTGCCGATTGAAAGCGATGCCTCGAGCAAAACCTGCGCTGCATAGTCCGAAATATGCAGTCGTTCAGCCACTTGATGGTGCGTGAGTCCTTCAGCATTTTCGCCAAGCAGAGCAAAAACGCCCCATTTCAACATCAGGCGCGACACCTGAAAAACCATTGGTGCAAAGGCGATTTCGTGCGCCAAACGCTGCGCTTCGGAAGCCGATTGACGGTCTTTCGTGTATCTTTTCTTCAGATTTGGGAATAGGTTCATGGTATTTAGTTTATAAAGTTTATAAAGTTCGGAAAGTTTGTAAAGTTGAAAGTTTTGGAGGCCTATTTTCCCCAAAAATTATAAAAATTGAACCACTGCTGTGGGTGCGCTTTCAACACCTTTTCGAGCGAGGCAATATAGCGTTCGAGCAGCGTCTCTTTGGTCATTTTTTCGGTTTGCGGGTTGATTAACTCGAACGAAAAATGGTAGCCGCCTTTCTGGTGCAAGGCAAAATAGAAAAGCACTGGCACACGCAGTTTTGCGCCGAGCAGGAATGGTCCTTCGGGGAAATTTGCATCGCGCCCTATGAATTTTGCGGTCATCACGCGCTCCTCGTTGGTGTAGCGATCGCCCTGAAAGCAAACCGCCTCGCCAGCGTTCAATGCGCGTTTTATGTTCAGTGCCATCTCCAGCCCATCGGTTTTGTTCACGGCAATGATGTTGTAGTTTTTGTCGTCGCTTTCGGTGAATTGTTTTACCATTTCGCGCTCGGCATCCACCATCACAATGTTTATTCGTTTGCTGCAATCGCCAAAAAATGAACAACCCATTTGCCACGCACCAACATGCGCTCCGATGATTATTACACCGCGATCGCCATTGAGTGTGCGCAAAAATTCGTCGTAGTTTTCACCAAATTCGTACTTAAACCTATCTTGCAATCCGCACTGAATGGCTACTTTGTCGACAATACACTGCCCGAATTTGAAAAAATGCTTGTAGATGCAACCGATGGTTTGCAACCTATTTTTCTTAAAAATAGTTCGATAGTAGAACCAAAGTGCGCTAGTTGCTTTGCGAGCAAACAGCATGAAGTGTGGCACCACGTATGTGAGATTGGCGTAGGCAAAACGCACACCGAAATGTTTCAGAAAAAACTGAAAAATTTCGTATCCCAGCTTGTTACCGCGCGATTTTGCAGTCCACTCTCTCTTCTCCATGCTCTCTATTTTGCTTTTTTATGACTCACAGCCAAGACATTATTTGGGCATGCGCTTACGCAGCGTTCGCACAAGATGCATTGCGCATTTTGCACCTCGATGCGCTGTTTCACAGCACCACGCACATCGCTCAACATGGGGCAAACCTGATTGCATTTGCCACATTGCGTGCATCTATCGGATTGAACGGGCGTAATTTTGAACCACGAAAAGCGATATAGCAGGCTCGAAATGGTCATGAATGGGCACAACATGCGGCAATAAAAACGACTTCCTCCGACAAACGATAGCGCAAATCCGATAGTGATAATGAACAAGTTTTGCGCTACAATCCAATTTTTACGAAGTAAAATATTCTCGTTGTTGTAGGTAGGATCGGCAGGATTTGTGAATTGCCACGATACTAAAACCGTCAAGGCAACGAGCAAAAACATATACAACCAAGCCAGCCACTCTTTGCGCTGCACGGGCTTTTTGCATGCTTTTCGTGGATTGATAATTTCGAATATAGCGCCGTCCCAGCACGCACGCGAGCAAAAGGCGTTGCCAAACACAAACGGAATAATCAATCGTGCAATGACAAGTTGAATGAGTGCGCCCGTAACAATGCCCGCCTGCATATCGAAAAAAATCTGCTCGAACTGAAAATTAACGCCATAAAACAGTCCAAGCATTATAAGCAACATGCCACCAATCAACGCTTGAATGGTGCGTCGAACTACTTGGCGCGTTCTGGGCCAACGAATGACGATGCTGCGCGCAATAAATTCGGTGAGTCCAATGCCGCCAAACAGGCACAAATAGCGCCAATCGCGCATGGCACAGACAATTATGCCGATACACAGAAAAATTATCAGCGTCCAAATGGGAACCCGATATTTTTGGTAGTAGCATTGCAAGCGAGCAAACATATTGGCGACGGTAACTGCCACAGTTTCAGACTATTTTGCGCGTTCTACGAGCAATTCTACTAGCTGACCAAAATTTCGCCTTCCAGCAAAATCGTCGGCCGTCAGTTTCACGCCAAATTCTTGATTTATCAACACAGCCACATCTACCATGTCGAGGCTGTCGAAACCTAAATCGTCTTTCAAAAGTGCCGCATCGGTGAATTTTTCGCGCGACACCTCAAATTCTCCACTCAGGCAATCGATTAAATGTTCTCTAATTGTCTGCATTTCCATTAGATGTATCGTTTTTTAGTTTATGAGTTGATAAGTTGATGGATTGATAAATTTAACGCATTAGTGTTGATCTGCAAGGAAAAATCAATTTTCAAATTTTCAAATTTATTCGTCTTTTGTCTTTATTCTTTATTCTTTACTCTTTATTCAAAACTCTTGCGACTTACTACTAATTGTCAATTAAATTCTAACCTTCAAATATTCTATCACCCTCTCAATCTCCTTGAATTTCGGTGTATCTTCGATGAATACTGGCACAATTTTGCGCACATCGTTGTATATTTTGCGCGTGACTGGCGACAGGCGATCGGCTATTTTTAAGCAGTCAACTGCCTGAACCAGAGCCATATAGTGAATAGCCATCACTTGATAAGCGTTGTTCACCACGCGGCGACAAATGAGTGCCGAATTTGTTCCCATGCTCACAATGTCTTGATTGTCGTTGTTGTTCGGAATGCTGTGCACATAGTTCGGCATCGACAGCGTTTGGCATTCGGCCGTGGTCGATGTTGCAGTGAATTGCGACGCTTGCAGACCGTAGTTCAAGCCCAGCACGCCAAGGTTCACAAACGGCGGCAAAATGCCATTGATGCGATCGTGGAAAATGTAGTTCATCTGCCGTTCCATGAGCATAGTCATTTTGGTAACGGCAATTTTCAGTTTGTCCATCTCGAACGATACATAGTCGCCATGGAAATTTCCGCCATGATAAACGGTGCGCGTCTCTGGATCGACTATCGGGTTATCGTCGGCCGAATTGAGCTCTTCAATCAAGATTTTTTCGGTGAATTTGATAGTTTCGAGCACTGGACCGAGAATTTGCGGCACACAGCGCAGCGAATAATAGGGCTGCACTTTGTGGTCGAATGTAGCCTCTTCGTGATGATTGTAGAGTTTTTCGGCGCGTTTGTAGAGGCATTGGCTCCCTGCCGACAAACGGCGCATTTCGGCAGCCACCTCGTTTTGTCCATCATGATTTTTCAGGCGATTAAGCTCGTCGGCCATAAAGTCGTCGTACGACGAAACCACCTCGTTTACCAGCACCGATGCACCAAGTGCTGCGCGGTAGAGCCGTTTGGCTAGCGACAAATTGACCAGTCCGATGCCCGTCATCACACCTGTGCCGTTGGTTATGGCCAAGCCCTCGCGAAGGTGCATGGTGAGCGGCGTCAAGCCATTTTCGCGCATTACCTCACCTGCATTGCGGCGTTCGCCTTTGTAGAACACATCGCCCTCGCCTATCAGCGCTAGAGCCAAGTGCGCCAACTGCACCAAATCGCCGCTTGCGCCCACGCTACCATGTTCGGGAATCACAGGAATAATGTCGCGATTGATGAACTGTTGCAGCAATTTTACTGTATCGACATGAATGCCCGATTTACCATTCAGAAAAGTGCAAAGGCGCGACACCATGGCGGCTTTCACACATTCGGCAGGCAAAGGTTCGCCTGCGCCCGTGGAGTGACTGCGGATAATGTTGTACTGCAACTGCAGCAAGTGGTCGTCCGACACGCGATACTGCGCCATAGGTCCAAAGCCCGTGTTGATGCCGTAAATGACTTTATCTTTGGCAAATTCGGCCAAAAAACGATAGCATTCATCAACTTTTTTCAGCGATTCATCGCTCAATTCAAGCGGTTTGCCATCGAAAACAATAGATTCAAGTTCGGATAATTGCATGATTTAGAAAAATGGTTTTAACACGCAAAGTTACAAACTTTTCGGCAATTTCGCCATAGATTTCGGCAAAATTTTTGAACAATGGAGCGTGCGACTATTCTGCCCAAATTTTGTACGCAGCCTCGGCTTGGCGATGAAGCATTTCAAGACCATTTTTGATGGTTGCGCCTTGGGCTTTTCCTTTGGAAAGAAAGGGCGTTTCGGCAGGATTGTAAACCAAATCGAAGAGCAGATGTTGCGGCGTGATGGCGCGATAAGGAATGTCGGCATAGCCATCGACTTCGGGCCACATGCCAAGCGGCGTGGCATTTATTATCAGATGGTGCGAGGCAACAACTTCGGAATCGACTTCGGCATAATCCAAGCGGCGCGGACCAGCCTCGCGCGACACATAAATCCACCTAATGCCCAGTCTATCAAGCACATAGGTTACTGCTCGCGACGCACCGCCAGTGCCAAGAACAAGTGCGCAATCGCATTGCGTAGTTAGAAGAGGTCGCAACGACGCCTCGAAACCAATGGCATCGGTGTTGTGCCCAACAAGTCGGTGAAGGTCGCCATGTTTCACAAATTGAATGGTGTTTACAGCGCCAATCTTTTGCGCCTCGGGCGAAATTTCGTCAAGCAAAGGGAGAATTGCGGTTTTGTAGGGAATGGTAACGTTCAGTCCGTCCCATTTTTTTGCCAAAATCTGCGGCAAAAGGTCGACCGACGGCACTTCGCACAGCGTGTAATCGGCATCGATTTTTTCTGTGCGAAATTTCTGCTCGAAATAGTTTTTCGAAAACGAATGTCCGAGCCGCTCGCCAATCAGTCCAAAATGTTTCATTCTGCGTTTTTGGCTTGTTTGGCCTTATGTTTCTTCACAAAATGGCGAATGATGAGGAACAAAATGCCTGCGCCAACCAGCACCACCATCAGAATGGAGAGTTCGTGGTTATATTTGTCGATGAGGTCGGCCTGACCGTGCGCCAAGTAGCCAATCAGTGCCAAAATGATGTTCCAAATGCCTGCGCCAAGCGTAGTATAGAGCAAGAAACTGCCGATGTTCATGCGCGCCAATCCTGCAGGAATGGAAATGAGTTGGCGAATGCCAGGTACCAAACGTCCGATGAAGGTCGAAATTTTTCCGTGATCGTTGAAATACTCTTCCGCCTTTTTCACTTTTTCGCTGCTCAAGAGGCAGAGATGGCCCAACTTGCTATCGGCAAATTTGTAGATAATCGGTCGCCCGAGCCAGAGCGCCAAAAAATAGTTGATGAGTGCACCAAGAATTGCACCAATAGTTCCGAAAACCACCACCAAGACGACATTCATCGAATTGTCTTTGTCGCACGCCACATACGCTGCGGGCGGAATGACCACCTCCGACGGGAACGGGATGAACGAACTCTCGATGGTCATCAGCGCAGTGATGCTGCCGTAGTTCATATTTTCGTCGTACCAACCAATGATGCGCTGCAAGAGCGATTGTGTGGTGTCCTGCTCCACTTCGGGTGCAGCGTTTTGTGCCGACAAACAGAGCGGCAGGCAAAGGGCGAAAAGAATCAGGGTCTTTTTCATTTCAGATTTCAGATTTCAAATTTCAGGTTTCAAGGTGTGCGCACCACATTCAACTTCAATGCACAAATCTTGCTACTTGCTACTTGTTACTTGCTACTTGCTACTTGCTACTTACATCTTGCTACTAACCAAATCAGAGTTTCAGATGTTTTTTTGCATCTTTGAAAATGCGCTGAACGAGCATTGGTGTGAAACTATTGCGCTCTTTTGCAATGTCGAAATACTCTTGCGCTTTTTTGTAGTCTTTGTTGCCATAGGCAGCGAGGCACGCAAAAAAGTAGATGTCGTAAATATCAATTTCTTGTTCTTTGCACAACTCCATGGCTTTTTCGTAGTAGCTTAGCGCCTCTTCGTAGGCATCGCAACCGAGAACCAAGTCGCCGTAAAATTTCCACGCAGCAGCGAAATCAGGCTTCAGAACTCTCAAAATGTGCCGCAGCAAGACTTCACACTCTTTGATTCTGTTTTCGTCGTGCAAAACATCCGCCAAAATGAGCAAATACGATGGATTTTGGGGCTGCAACGCAATCGCTTTTTTTATACTGTGTTTCGTCTCTTTCGTGTCGCGCAGATAGCACGATGCTTGGGCAATGCCATACCACGAATCAGCATCTTCTGGATCGATGGCAACTACTTTTTTGTAGGCTTTACGGGCTTTTTCGGGATCTTGTTGCTGCTCGTAGCATTTAGCCATAAGAAACCACAAATCCTCGTCGTCTGAATCCTTTTTTACGCATTTTTTCAGTGTTGCGATGCAATTTTCGAAGTCTTGCAGATTGTATTCGCAGTAGGCTTTCTGACCGAGCGCCTGCAAGTCGTCAGGTTCAATGGCAAGTGCGTAGTTGTAGTCGTTCAGCGCCTCGTTATATTGCTCGGCTTTGAAGTGAATGGAACCAATTTGATGCCATGCTTCCACATCGTAAGGGTCGATGTCGAGCACGCGATTGCAGAGTGCGATTGCTTCATCTTCTTGTCCCATAGCTTCGAGCGTTGCGGCCTTGGCGTGCAACATGCCGACGTCGTTTGGATCGATGGCCAAAATTTTGTCGTAGAAATAGAGTGTATTTTCAAAAACATTTTTCTGATGCGCCTCGTCATCGTCTTCGATGTCGTCGGTAAGAACACGCAAAATGTCGCTACAAAGACTTGAAATATTATAGTCCTCGTCGTCGGCCACGCTCTCGACAAGCTGTTTGAACTCTGCTACGCTTTCGTTGCGCCGCCCAAGCCGATAGAGCGCCTCGGCGTGATTGAAAGTATGCAATGGGTAGTCGCGGTCGCGATAGCGATCGAGCAGTGCCAATGCCTTTTTCGGCTTATTTTGAGCGAGATAGATAGCGGCTTGCTGACAATACAGATAGCGATCGCCTGGATGCAGTTTGAAGGCATATTCGAGTGCCTGTTCGGCCTTTTCAAAGCCTTTTTCGGTAAACAGATAATGCTCGATGATAATTTCCATATCGTCGACATCGAAATAGTCGCTGCGTCCTTGCGCCACAGCTTCTTCGTATTGTTTTATCATCTCGCGATCCTCGTCCGAGAGCGAATCATCGAAGTTCATACAGTTAGGAGTTAGGAGTTAGGA
>CAVFDI010000072.1:0-8181 GCA_963621145.1 Paludibacteraceae bacterium
GAAGGAAGAACGGTGCTGTTTGTGAGCCATAATATGGCGAGCGTGCAAACCTTATGTCATACTGGTATCCTATTGGATAAAGGGCTTGTAAAATGCAAAGGCGATGTTGCTTCTGTGATAGACTACTATTTAAAGAGTACTACCAAGTCGATAGAAGAAGCACTACATAAGAGGAAAGATCGTAAGGGCAGTGGAAAAGCACACTTTGTAAGTATTGTAGTTGAGAGCTTAGATAATGGTACGGAGATTCTATTGCTAGGTGGCGCAACTAAAGTGGTGTACAGTATTTTTTCTGAAGAAGAGTTAAATGATGTTTGTTTAATAACGAGTTTTTATAATTGTAGGGGAACTTTTGTGTTTTGCACGAATACTCGCATGATGAGTAAGGATCATATAAATTTGCATAAGGGAGAGAATAAAATAGTTTGTGAATTTTGTGAATTTCCATTAGTACCGGGTAGTTATAGATTAAATGTTAAAATCGAAGATAATAAGGGTAGGGTTCTTGATTTGGTGGAAAATGCTCGCGAATTTGAAATACGGGAAAGAAATATCTATGGCTCTGCTATTTTCTATAATGATTCAAATTCTATGATTATGCTTAAGCAGGAATGGAAAACGTTGATGTAAATAGAAACGAATGCGTTTCAAAATTTTGCAATTTGATATATCAATCGTTGTCAAGAATAATAGATGATGATTATATTTATTTGGATCTACCATACTATCCAAATATCGGAGACTCATTGATATGGAAAGGTACAGAAGTTTTTTTGAAGAGCTTACCCTATAAGTGTCTATATAGGGCTTCCATTTTGACATGTAAATATCCAAAGATTTCTAAAAATGTTATTGTAGTTCTACAAGGGGGAGGAAATTTCGGAGATGTTTGGAGGGATTTTCAAGAGTTTAGATTAAGGGTAATTGAATATTATAAAGAGAACAAAATTGTAGTTTTACCTCAGTCTGTTTATTATACTCATTTGAAGTTGGCTCGTAAGGATGCCGCATCTATGCGAATTCACAATAATTTAACTATCTGTGCTCGAGATAGACTTTCATTTATTTTTTTGCGAGCTTTTCGTTTTGCTTCAAAGGTAATTATGTTGCCAGATATGGCATTTTGCATAGGCTGTATTGATGTTGGAGAAAGATGTAATGTGAAAGATACGATTTTGATGGTGCGGAGAGATGCAGAGTTAAATGCTTCAGCACTAGATTTGGTAGATCGTCAAAGTAATTGTGTGGTTCAAGATTGGATTAGTATTGAAGCCCCAGACGTGATTGAAAAAGAGTTCTATACGGCAGTTGAAAGTGATTTAGATAAAACACATATAGACGAATTGGCTCAGACTATTTATTTACCACATATAGTGAAAAGGGGGGTGGAGCAACTTAAGTCCTATCAAATGGTACAGACAACTAGATTGCATGGCTGTATATTGTCTATTTTGATGAATAAAAAAGTTGTGCTAATAGATAATTCTTATGGTAAGAATAGATCGTTTTATCATACTTGGTTGGAAGGCGTTGATGGTGTCTCTTTCGTTGGAGATAGAAAAAAAATAGGTATTTACCGCATATGTCAATTGATAAAACATGTGCTTTTGTCATTGATAGAAAAATTTTAAAAGATATAATTTATAAATGTAATGTGAGTAATTTTTTATTTTTATGCCGACATTGATTTCCGTTGTTGTACCCTGTTATAATCAGGCAGTTTATTTACCTGATACGCTTAACTCTTTATTATCGCAAACATATTCAAATTGGGAATGTATAATAGTTAATGATGGATCACTTGACGAGACAGAAGAAGTTGCTTTAAGATATTGTGAACTAGATTCTCGTTTTAAATATGTTTGTCAAGAAAATAAGGGGTTGGCTGGCGCGAGAAATACGGGATTGAAGTTAGCAAAAGGGGATTTGGTTTTTTCCCTCGATTCTGATGATATGATAGAACCTAACTATGTGGAGTGTGTCTTAGATGCTAGTAATAAATATCAGAATGCTAAAATCATTTATACTAAATTACGTTTCTTTGGTGATTTCGAAGGCGTTTGGGATGGACCTGAGTATTCGTATGATAAGCTTATTTGGTATAATATGCTTCCTCCTTGTGCTGTGTATAAAAAAAACGAATTTGATCGTGTCGGTGGTTACAATGAATGGATGAAGAATGGCTTGGAAGATTGGGATTTTTGGCTTAAAATTTTAACACCTAGCGATTTGGTTTATAGAGTTGATCAACCCTTATTTTTGTATCGTAAAAGATCGTCGAAAAAAAAATCAATGTTAGATGAGGTTCAAGAAAATAAACGAGAGGTTATGTCAATGCTCTATGCTAATCACCCCGAGTTATATGATAAATATAAGGGTGATATAATTTATTTCCATAGTTTTTTGTACGATGAAGAACTATGTAAGCAGCAGCTGGTACAACTTAAGCTAGAGCTAGAACATACACGTCATTCCAAATCGTATCGCTTGGGTTATTTCTTGTTACATCCATTGCGCATAATTAGGCAGAAAATAAAGAAGCGAGGTATTTAGATCTAAATAAAAACCATGTCCCATCAGCCATTGCATATAATCTGTTCTACCGATAGTAATTTTGTAAACTATACGGGTGTGATGTTGTGGTCGTTGCTCGAGCATAATGCAGGAGCACACATCTATGTGTTGGCCGACAAAAGTCTGTCGCAGGCCGCGCGGCAGAGCATTCTGCGCCTGACAAAAAAGTTCAGTTGCTCCATTCAGTTCCTGTCGATCGATGGCGAATTGCTACAAAATTTTCCCACAATAGGCGGCACTATAACGGTGGCCACATATTACAAAATTTTTTCCACTGAACTTCTACCTGCCGATTTGGATAGGGTGTTGTATCTCGACAGCGATATGCTAGTGCGTGGTTCGTTAGATGAGTTGTGGAATACAGATATTTCCGATTATGCCATGGCTGGTGTATGGGACTTGTACGATAATACGCCAGAAACATACGAGCGACTGCACTATGCACCATCGTTGCGCTATTTGAATGCTGGAATGCTTCTGCTCAATCTGCGCTGGTGGCGGCAGCATGGCGTTTACGAGCAGTGTTTGGATTACATTCGCCAAAACCACGAGCATATTCTTTGGTGCGAACAAGATGTGTTAAATACTGTGTTGGCAGAGCATAAATTGGTGCTGCCTATTCGTTTTAACTATCAAGCGCAGATGCTTATGCAGTGCCACTATCAAACACTTACGCCCGAACAGCAGAGCGAGTTGTGTAGCGAAAAGAATCCTGTGATTGTGCATTTTGTAGGTGGCGCAAAACCATGGAAGGCTGAAAGTTATGGATTGCCCTACGTGGCAGAGTGGGTGCGCACCAAACGACGTTCGCTGTGGCGTTTTATGCCGTTGGAATTGCCCAAGCATAATAGGCTTAAAATGCTCATAAAACGCTATCTGCTTTGGCCGCTGGGGTGGAAAAAGAGCATTCTGTACATTCAAAGTTGAAAAAATGTCTGCAGTCTCGTTTATAATGAAAAAAATATCGCGATTGGTTGTAAAACATTCGCACAACGATTATAACCGTCTTTTTTCATGGTATTTTAATCTGAGATATTTGCCATGGCATCAGGCCAAGTGCTTGCCTATTGTTTTTTTATGGACATCCTCGTATTGTTGCGCAGGAACACACAAAGATAGAAATTCAGGCTGCAGAAATTACGCATGGCATGATTCAAATTAACAAAACAAACGAGTCCCCGTGTAATTTTGGTTGTGATATAGAGTTGGTCTTAAAAGGTAAAAGTATCACTTTCCTGGGGGGGGCAACTATAGGTAGTGGCGGAAAATGGGTGTTTTATGGCGATTCAGAAGTGGTGTTTGGCGCAAATATACTCATCAATAATGGCGTAATGATTGGGTCATGCGCATCGATTAAAATGGGTGATAATGTGGTTATTGCACATCAATGCCAGATTTTCGATACGGATTTTCATTTTGTCTATAATGTTAATTCGAAAGTGGTAAAAAATCAATGTTCACCAATTATTATGGGTAAGAATGTTTGGTTAGGTAATCGTGTTTCGATTTGTAAGGGCGCGTATCTACCAGATTATTCTATTGTTGCTGCCAATTCGATGGTAAACAAAGATTTCTCGCATTGCCCTACGGCTACTTTTTTTGCTGGCATACCTGCCATACCAACGAAAAAACGAGGTACGCTTATTAGGCGAAATGACAATATGCTTTGGCACTATTTTGTGGAACATAATTGCGCAGAGTATGAGGTACAGAATGCTCAAGAACAATTTGGCATAGAGTTGGAATAAATTTTGCAAGGAATATGTGTGATAAGAAAAAAATGTGTGAATTCATAGAATCGAAATTTGGCATCTGGCTACTTTCTTCGATTTTTGCGTTTATATTGATAGTCTGTGCTCATTTTTTAATGTATCACTCTATTTTGGTGTCGAGCCTTTGGTGTGCTCCGCTGCAATTTATAACTTTTTATTTACCCAAGTTGTTGCTTGCTGGGTATGTTGGCACTATCCCTTTGGTAATCTGCGGCAAAGTAAAACTTTGGAGCGATAAACAGGCTTGGATTTTGTACGGCATTTTTGTACTCTGTTTGTTGTTGCAAGTACTTGTTTTTTATCTCTTGTTGGCCGATTTTGGCATACATGGCGGTTTTTCTATCTGTTCTTGGCTTGCCAAAATTTGTATTTGTCTTATTTTGGCTACTCCTATTTTTCTTTTGTTCAATAGAGCGTGGTCGCTTCTTATTTTAGTTTTGTGTGGCTTGTGGACTATTACCGAGGTGGTCTATTTTCGTGCAAATGGATTTTTCTTAGACGGACTCTCGATAACGCTTGTCGGCAATCTCGAAGGGTTTTGGAATGCAGCATTTGGCTATCTGAAATGGTACGATTTTGTCGTATTTTTACCTGCACTTATCTTTGACGGAATTTTACTGTATTTTCCAAAGAAGAAATACGGGAAACGCAGCCTCCCAGATTTTTTGTTTGTAGTTGGAGTCGCTCTTTTACTGAATCTTTGCTCTTGCATTGGGCTAAATTGCCAACATTTTGACGAAATAAATCAGCCTCGTCCCAAGTTTAAGAATATGATCTTTAATCCGATTTCATCGTATGCTTTTGGCATGATGACAACGGTAAATAAGGCAGAGTATCTCCATAAATTTTCGGTATTGCATGCGTTCTTTTACGATGTGCGTGAGTTTTTTGCTCTGACTTTATTTGGAGACGAAAAACCAAATTTTTCAGAGCAAGAGATTAATAAAATATCGTATTTTATTAGTGGAAACTCTGTTCATTGCGCCCCGACCTCAAAACTTATTATTGTCTTGGTCGAAAGTTTAGAATCGTGGGCGGTTACGCCTGAAATTATGCCAAATCTTTGTCGTTTTATAGATGAACATGAAAATTTGTTGGTTGCAAACGATTGTGTATCGCAACGCAAAGCGGGTAGCAGTGCCGATGGCCAAATGATTGTGAATACAGGTATACTGCCAGTAAATGTTGGCACTGTCGCCTTTCGCTATTGTTATAATGTTTTCCCAGCATTGAGTAAATGCTATCGTTCCTCGTGTGGCATTTTCCCAGAAAATTTATCTACATGGAATCAGAAACAGATGAGCGATGCCTATGGCATCGATACAAACATTGTGTCGACTGCCTATGACCCAGTCCTTTTCCCTTGCGCAATAGAAGCCGCTCACAATTACGACTATGTTATGGCAGTTACAATGTCGTCGCACACGCCGTTCGTTTCTTGGTGCGACTCTTCGCATTTGGTTACACCAAACGATATGCCCATTTTGATGCAGAACTACCTGAAGTGCATCAATCTGATGGACGAAGGACTTGGAATTTTGTTGGATAAAATGGATACTGATACAGCATTAGTCAATGCAACGCTTGTTATTACGGGTGACCATAGCATATTCAATGCAAGCGAGATTGAAGAATTTTCTGATTATGCGAGAGCGTCTGAGATGAAATTTGACTTGACAAAACACAATTCTATTGCCATCATCTCTTCGCCACAAATTACTAGCAAAACTATTGTCGACGAGGTGTGCTATCAGTTGGATATTTATCCGACTATTCTACACCTTATCGGTTGCGACGACTATTATTGGCGAGGTTTTGGCGTGAATTTGTTGGATAGCATAGCACGCCACCACCGACCGATTTCGCCTGACGAGGCTTCTGCACTGAGTGATAAAATGATACGCGCAGATTATTTTCGTAATTATTTGAGCCAGTCCAACAATTCAACGCTTCAACGCTAACATGACACTTTCCATCGTTATACCAATTTACAATGTAGCACCCTATTTGGCGCAGTGCCTCGATTCGGTGTTGGTTGGCAATGGCTTCACAGGCGAGGTTATTTGCGTGAACGATGGCAGCACCGACAGCAGTCCCGATATTCTCAAAGAGTATGCACAACGCTATGCAAACATCCGAATAATAAACCAATCCAATGCAGGACTCAGCGCAGCGCGCAACGCTGGTCTTGATGCAGCGTCTGGCGATTATATCTTTTTTCTCGATAGCGACGATTTTATTTTCGATGGCAAACTGACCGAGGTGTTAGCAAAAATCGATGGCGAAGATGTGGTCTATTTCAATGCTACGCGCTATTTCGATGCCTCAAACACATTCGAGAAGGTCGTTGCATTGTCAGAACATTATTGTCTGTCGGGAATTGCGTATTTCGAAGCGGTCGAAAGTCAGAAACGCAATTTGCCGTTCGTGTGTGTGTGTGGGGGATTGTATAAACGCACTTTTTTGTTGCAAAACAATTTGTACAACGAGCCTGGCATTTTTCACGAAGATTCCTATTTTACGCCGCAGGTTTTGCTGCGTGCCACAAGTGTCAGTAGCGTCGATGTGTGCCTCTATGCCTACCGCATAAGACAGGGAAGTATTACACAGTCGGTTTCGGTCAAATATATTGTCGATATGCTGTTTATTTGCCGCAATCTTTACAAATTGTTCAAGCGAGAGCGTGTGCAAAGCGCAGTTTTTTATAACTTTGTAGCCGATTACTACCATGTTACTCTGCTCGAAGCCTACGGCAATGGGGTGAGTATGTGGCGGTTGTGGCGTATGTCTGATGCTATTTACATGATTCGGTTGGCTCATACCGATAGATTGCGCAAAATTGCACGCCTTTCGCTCGTTTCGCCACGCCTTTCGTATCGCTATTCGGTAGGAAAAATAAACTCTGTGGTGCGCCGCTTTGTAAATAGATTTTTGTAATTGTAGCGAAATGAAACTCTCGATAATTACCATCAACTACAACAATCTTGAGGGATTGCGCAAAACGGTGAATTCGGTATTCGGTCAGCAGTGTCGCCAGTTCGAATATATAGTGATTGACGGCGCAAGTACCGATGGCAGTGCTGAGTTCGTGCGGTCGCATGCTGCTGACATTAACTATTGGGTATCGGAACCAGATGGTGGCATTTATAATGCTATGAATAAAGGCGTGCGTGCTGCTACTGGCGACTATGTGTTGATGCTCAATAGTGGTGATTTTTTTGTTGATAATCAGGTGGTTGCACGCATATTGCCAGAACTTGATGGTACCGACATCGTGCAAGGTAACATAGTGGAGCAGCATGCCGATGGACTTTGGCGCAATCGCGGTTATGGGCGGAGTAATATCTCGTTTTTCGATGTCATGAAATGCCATTTTTTGCACCAAGCAGCATTTTGTCGTCGCGGTTTATTTAGTCAGTATGGCGAATTCGACGAGAGCTTTCGCATTATTGGTGATTCGGTATTTTTTGTGAAGTGCCTCGGTTTGGGTAATGCTTCGTTTCGTTATGTCGATATTGATGTGGCAAACTACGATATGCATGGTGTGAGTGCCGTTACTAGCGGTCCAACGCACAATGTCTATTTGGCTGATGTCGAAAGGTTTAACCAGCTTTTCCCGCAGCGCTTGCGTCAACAGCTTGCTAACGATGATAAAAAAATACGCTTTTACGATCAACTTCATTCCAATCGCGTAATTTGGTCGTTGGTGATGGGAATCACACACATTTCAAATCTCTTTTATAAACCACGAAAGTGCAATGAGAAAATAAAATGTTAAGAAAGCTTGAAAAATACATTCGCATTTTGCGCGAAATTGATTGGTGGCAGACATACG
>CAVFDI010000073.1:0-3226 GCA_963621145.1 Paludibacteraceae bacterium
CCTGCTGCACGCCCACAACCACCATTGCGCTTGCGGCAAGTGCAAATACGGCAAACATTGGCGAGACTAGCAGTGTGGCGGTTACCTTCACACCCAGCGTAACTAGCGGCAACCAGAGCGGCACATGGAGCTTTACAACCACAGGCGGAAACCTTAGCGCCGACACGGGCAGCGCGCCATTCACCTGCACCTTCTCGGCTGCTGGCACCTACACCATCACCGCCAACTACAACGATGGCACCAGCTGCCCACCTGCCGCCGTAACACAAACGGTAACAATAGCAGCGCCGGTGTATCTGAATATTATGGAAACCTCCCTAAGCCTTGGCGCAATGTGTGGCGGAACCGATAGTAAAAATGTCACACTCAAGGGCTACAACCTAGAGACTGGCAAAACCATCGCCATAAGCAGCAACGATGCGAAAGTTACCGTCTCGCCTACGGAAATCACAGTAGGGCTTGATGGAAAAGTAGATACATCACTTACGGTTACCTACACTGCCACCGCAGGCCAATCGACCGAAAGCGGCACGGCAACCATCACCGCTAGCTACAACAACGAAAATGATACGACGAACACTTACGCTTCGTACATCACCACAGGCTGCGAAAAAGATACGGTTGTATTCAACGACCGCGGCACTGCGGTTGACTCTAAGGAGGATTATGCTGGCATTGAAATCGATGCTCCAAGCAACCCAACGGGCGTGTGCACCACACCAGTGGCCTACGAGTTTGTTGGCTGGAGCGAAACACCAGCTACCGCTGCCACCAGCACCAAACCCACGCTCGTCAACTTCCCATACAGCATTCCCGCAGGTGGTAAAACACTGTATGCGGTGTATCGTTTCCCAAGTGATGGCGGCACAGGCGAACCTGCCAAAGTTGGACTGAGCGGTATTGTAGATGGAGGAAAATACTACATTACTGCAACAAGCAGTGAAAAGGAGTATATTCTGAAAAATTCTACATTTAGTGCAGGGAATAGTACTGCCGTAGAATTTAACCCAACAACCATAGAAGAATCGGCTGCATGGACATTTACCGCACAAGGGACAGAAAATAGTTGGTATATTCAAAATAGTGATGATGAATACCTTTCGACAACAAATGAAAACAACAAAGTTTCCTGTAATACTACTACAAAAGTTTATTGGACAGCAAGTAGTGTTGAAAACTCTACTTGTGTAAAATTGAAATTTAGTAGTTATAGTCGTTATCTTGCCTTGCTTTCTAATTCCAATTGGCGTAGTTACACAGGTACTAATGGTGTACAAAGTATCCAACTCTATTCTACCGCTAACTACTCCTACACCACCTCGCCCATTTGCGGTCCGTATTTGCAGATAACTGGCGGGCGCGATGTGTATGTTACAAGTGGCAATGTGGCGCGCAAAAATGTGGAAGTGCAAGACACCATATATTATCGTGCTGGTTCGCTCAAAGCAAAAGCCGATGGCTCAGCACCGTATGTTTATGTCGAAAAGACGGCAGGCTGCATTCACAATGTCGGCGACAATACATATAATAGTGGTGTAGAAGTTATTCATACTTCAACTAGCAGTAGCAGTAGCGATAACGAATATACACTCACGGGTTATTTTGTAGTAAGATACACGCCAAGCGAAGCCAATGTGAACGAGTTGGTTCGTATAGTGCCGCGCGTGGCCTACAACACCACCGCCTCGCTCGATAGCGCTACGGTGCATGCACGCTCGCTGCCCGAAAAATTTGTGATTGCTGCCAAAAATGGCGACAAATGGTATGCGCTACCAGCCGACATGAACAGCAACAGCGGCACCTACCAAAGCAGCGACTACTTGGAGGTGGACAATGCCGGCAACCCAACCTGCGCCACCGTGGCACCATGCAACACCATATATACATTCGATGGCATGAAACAGGGCGGCGACCTGCGCTATGTGCGCTTCGTTGGCTTGGGCGGAAAATACCTCTGGGCCTCGTCGTCCGATACGGGCATTAAAAACGACGCTACCGACCCCACCGCCGACTCGAAGAATTACAACTGGCTGCTGCGCTCCACCGACAATGTGGAATACACCTTTGGCAATGGCGCTACCGATCGCACACTCGCGCTCAGCACCAACGCTAGCACGCTGAATCGCTTTGGCATGTATGCCAACACCTGCGTAAATACACTGCGCATTCTGCCTGTGGCCGACACTTGCGCCTACAATGTAGCACCAACCAATTTGCACGAAGTAAGCAAAAAATCGACCGAGGTTACCATTGCATGGAATGCCGTGGCAGGTGCCGACGCTTACCAATATAGCCTCGACAACACCAATTGGACCGACTGCGGTGCAACAACGCAATGCACCGTAACAGGACAAACCGCCAGCAGCTCCGTTACCATCTATGTGCGCGCCAAACACGGCTCGGCTACAAAAGTCTGCTCCGATGTGGCAAGCATTAGTGTAACCATGCCAGCCTGCGACGAAGTGCCAGAGTTTAATGGTGGCGTTATGGGAACTATTAGTGAAAGTTGTGGTACACTTTCGCTGATTGATTATATTGACGATATAAAAACAGGAACTGCTTGCGCTGTAACAGAGCAGGGCATACAATACAGTTCTGCCGCCGATTTTAGCGTAAATCCCGTAAACGTAAAACTTACAGCAGAACAGATAAGTGCTACCGCTGCTCCTGACTTTGCTACCATAGGCGAGCCTGGTACCTACTACTTCCGTGCCTATGCTGTGAACTCGGTTGGCACAGGCTACTCCGATCAGTTTGACACTGTCGAGGTCACCTCGCTCGCTGGCCTGAAGCTGATGTTCGAAAACGACAACAATGTGGCGCCGCTTGTGGGTGGAAAAGCCACCAAACGCGTGGTCTACTACAGCGAAAGCTCCGCTACGATTACTTGGGAAGTGAAATTCCAAGACGGCACGCAAGGCACTGGCAGTGTTGATGCGCAAGGCAACTTCACAGCCTCTGCCATGGGCGTGTATACCGTTACCGCTACACAAGCAGCGGCGGACGGCTACTGTGGTGGCTCTGCCACTGCCACCATCGAGGTGCGCAACGCACACTACCACTCGCTCATTACCAACTGCGCCGCACTGAAAAACGGCAACATAGAGGTGGTGAACCAAGACTCGGCCTATATGGACATAGTGGTGGACAACGCCGAAACCGTGAAAGTAACCATTGTGCGCGACAACACCGGACAAAACACCGGTGGCAGCACAGGAAATTTGGC
>CAVFDI010000073.1:3983-7579 GCA_963621145.1 Paludibacteraceae bacterium
TTCGACTACGCCACCTACTTCAACCGCTACGAAGAGTTGGGCGGTGGTGCTGTTGGCGAAACTGAGGCATTTGCCAAGCGGCAAGATGATGGTACCTACCGCATAGATGCATCAGATCTTGATCTTGAAAGCTGGCGTGAGCTCTCGTGCCAAAACATCAAGATACAGGGCCTAGCTAAAGACAAAGATGGTAACGACATCACCATCAGCGAGCTGGACTACAAAGTGCCTATCATAGTGAAACACAATGCCAACACCAACGACGAGGAGTTGTTTGGCTTCGATGGCACAGGCCGTGCCACCTGCCCCACCTGCGATGTGGTGATACGCGACAATGCCGAACTCACCGTAGTGCCAAAAGGCTACAACGAGCTGCGCGATGTGTATGTGTACCACACGGGTCGCCTGCGCATACCTTCGGGCAAAACCTACAGCGTGCGCCACGTCTACATCAGCAGCCGCAACAACGAGGTGGGCTACGCACTGGTCGAAGGCACACTCTCGGCCACGCAGGGTGTTGGCCACTACAAGAGCATCGACGCCTTGGCATGGTACGACTTCTCGCTGCCATACAACTGCAAAGTGAAAGACATCACCCGAAGCAATGGCTTAAAGATTTTGGGTAAATACACCGAAGATTGGTGGATAAAATACTACGATGGTCAGAAACGCGCCATCAGCGGCACGCCAAACGGCGCAACGCCTACCAACTGGGAACTTGTTGACAGTTTGGAGACGCTTCAGGCTGGTGTGGGCTACATCATCGGCATTGGCGGCAAACACGAGGAGACTCCGCGCAAAGCACAATATCATGTGCGCATCACACTGCCGAATGTGTCGGGACAATGCTACACCGAAACTGGCGTGAGCGACCAAGTGCGCAATGTGTATGGCTACACTGGTGCGAAAGCCGAAGAGTTGCCATGCCACCGCGGCTGGAACTACATCGGCAATCCGTTCATCTCGCTGTTCGATGGCGGTCGGCAAGAGCCAATGTGGGACACGCAATTGCTGCTCTCGGGCTACTATAAAGATATGACCGATGGCGAAACTTACACGGAGAACGAAAATATCTATGTATCTGTAGATCAAGGCACTGGCGGTGCTACCGATTGGATTCAATCCACAGCTACCGAAGCCGATTTGTTGCCATTCCGTGCATTCTTTGTTCAGGCTGTGAGCGATGGTCAGGTAGGTTTCGTAAAAGCAGCACGCACCTTGCCTGTAGCAGTTAGTGGTAACGCACCTGCGCTGCCCAACCCGAACGACCCGAGCCAGTTCTCGCTGCTCATCTCTAGCGAATCGAATGGTTCGAGCAAGGCCACGGTGAAGATTGGCGACTACACGCCGCAATACGAAGTGGGCCACGACTTGTTGCGCATGATAAACAAATCGCAATACTATCCGCAACTCTACACAGTCGATTCTGTTGGCTATTACATGGTTTATCAGGCCATCGACCGCACCACGCCTGTGGAGCAGAACATAGCATTGGGCTACTACACGCGCAGCAAAGGCACGTTCACCATCAGCCTTGGCAGCATGCAAAACATGGACCGCTACGATGCCGTGCTGCTTACCGACAACGTGGAGCATACCACCACCGACCTGTTGTTGGGCAACTACACCTTCACTTCGGGGGCTGGCGATGTGGCGAACCGCTTCAGTGTTCGTCTGCGCAAGAGCAATATCTCTACCGACATCGAGGCGCAAGAGGGTCGCGAACCAGTCGTCTACCGTATTGGCGAGAGCATAGTCATCGACCAACTGCCAGCGGGCGCTACCGTGCGTGTGATAGACGCTGTTGGTCGTGTGCTGCATCAGCAACAAGCCGTGGGCGAAGTGCTGCAGTTCAGAGCGCCAGTGCGCGGCGCTTACATCATTCAGGTGATGAGCGAAAGTCAGAGTTATAGCATCAAAACGATTTTATAATCTTTTGTAGATCAAATAATTAAAAAAGAAGAAAAGCAAGGAGGAAGATTATGAAACGCTTTAATAGAGAAATACTTGGAAATATAGCATTGACTGTTGGTTTGGTGGTTGTGGCTTGCGTGGGCTTGGTTGGCACGCAGTGGGTCGATTTGCGCCTCGACGACGACAATCGCGCTACGTCGCACAAAACAACGCAAGCCGTCATCAGCCGTGGCGCAACGCGTGGCGGCATGGGTAGCAGTTGGGTTGTGCCCAACATTGCCCGTCCCGAATATCGTGGTGTGAGTCGTGCCAGTGGCGTGCGCCAGTCGCAGTCGGCAGAGCAGGGCAGTAGCGTGTCGCTCATTGCCAGCAGCACAAGTCGTCGCCATTCGCCTGTGGTTAGTAGCATAGGCGTGAGTGGCGGCAGCAGCGTGGGCGGCAGCAGCGTGGGCGGTGTGCATCGCTCGAGCGGTAGCAGCAGCGTGGCGAGCAGTGGCTCGTTTGGCTCTATTCCTACCACTAGCATGACGCGCCGTTCGGCCACCATGACCATGACAGCACCTTTTGCCAACGAAGATATGCCTTCGGGTAATGTTCACACAAAAGTTAGCGGTGGAGGCGGTAAAGACGAACCCGCACCAGAAATTCCCCTTCCCGTAGGCGATGCAGTGTGGCCGTTGTTGCTGTGTGGCGCAGCGTATGCTTTTTTCTTGTTTTGCAAGAAAAAAGCAATAAAGAATGAAAAGTGAATAATGAAAAATAGGCGGCAAGATAATTGATAATTGATAATTGATAATTTTTTGCAGTCCGCTGAGGAAAATCATTGAATCATTGAGTTTCCGCGTCCGGGATAACGCACGACAATAGAAAGTAGCATCGAAAAATAACGCGAATAGAATAATGCCAGCGCATACCGAAATATTACCAACGCCGCAACGCATTCAGTCGCTCATACACGAGGTGCGTGGTTGGCAAGTGATGCTCGATAGCGATTTGGCTGCGCTCTATGGCGTAGAAACAAAAAATTTGAAACGACAAGTGAAACGTAACATCTCTCGTTTCCCTGCCGATTTTATGATAGAATTGACTCGAGAAGAGTATAATTTTCTAAGGTGCCAATTTGGCACCTTAGAAAAAGGACGTGGAACATATAGCAAATTTTTACCATACGCTTTTACAGAGGCGGGCGTGGCGATGCTGAGTAGCGTACTTTCGTCGGAGGCGGCGGTGCAGGTGAATATACAAATAATGCGTGCTTTCACCGAATTGCGCAATAGCATTAACACTATGGCTCGCACTGCGTTGCGACAAGACAAACTTGAAACAGAGGTCGCCGCACTAAAACAATATGTCGAGGATATATTGTGCGATCAAAACGATATAAATGAAAATATTGCTGCCCAATTAGAGGCAATCAGTCTGTCTCTTTCTGAAATGGCACCAAAAACTTCGAACGATCGCCCTCGGATAGGATTTAAAATAGACGAAAAACAGTGAATAATTGATAATTGACAATTTTTTTGCAGCCCGCTGAGGAAAATCATTGAATCATTGAATCATTGAATTATTGATTTATTAAGTTATTAAGTTATTTTCTTGCGTGATCGGAGCGAAATAGTGATTTATCAGCCTGACGAAAATTTGCAGTTGCAGGTTCGTTTGGAAAATGAGACGGTGTGGCT
>CAVFDI010000074.1:0-7222 GCA_963621145.1 Paludibacteraceae bacterium
TGAAATCTGAAATAATTTAAGGATATGAAAACAACATTAACAATCAACCTAAACGGGTGCGTGTTCAACATCGATTGTGATGCGTACGACACGTTGAAAAATTATCTTGAAAAAGTGGAGGCACACCTTGCAGTCGACGAGCGCGACGAGGTGATGCACGACATCGAGGCTCGCATTGCCGACCTTTTCAACGAGCGACTGAACGGGCGCAATGTGGTGGACTCCGCCGATGTGCAAGCCATAATGGAAACGCTCGGTCAGCCCGAACAGTTCGACATCGACAACGACGAAAGCAACGCCGAAAATGCCCAATCGGACGAGAAAGCCGACAACAGCGACCGACGCAAATTCCGCCGTCTCTACCGCAATCCCGACGACAAAATGCTGGGCGGTGTGGCTTCGGGTTTGGCGGCTTACTTGGGCTGGGACATACTGCTGGTGCGCATTCTGCTATTGGCTGCCCTACTCTTCACTAGCGGCTGGATTATCCCATTCTACATCGTATTTTGGGTACTGCTGCCCGAAGCAAAAACCGCAGCGCAAAAGTTGGAAATGAATGGCGTGGAACCAAATCTGAACAACATTAAAAACGCCACACAAACCAACAACGAAAAGGCGAACAACGACTCGGTAGGTCGGCGCATTGGCGATGTGGTGATGTGGCTGCTGAAGGTGATTTTGATTGTTACCATCGGCGTCATCGGGCTTGGATTGTTTGCCGCCGCTGCCATGATTCTGATTTTCACATTAGTTGCACTGATTAGCGGTGCTGGCATTTTTGCCAAAATCTTCGATCCATCGATGAGTTGCGCTACAGGCATCGTCATGTTTGTGAGCCTTGCGCTAGCTATGCTCTGCCCCGCCATCGGACTAACGGCACTCTGCATGCGACTAGTGGCAGGACCGAAACGCACGCCACGCCGCCGTTGGTTTGGTTGGACGCTGCTGATAGTCTGGCTTCTCAGCATCAGTGCATTCTTTGGTTCCGCCATCTATGCTGCAACGCACGACTCTATCGATCCTAACAAAATAGCGCACACCGTGATGATGATAAACGACGAAATGACAGATTTTGACAGCGAAGGGATAATCGAGCAACGTCAATGCACCCCATTCGCAAACATCAAAGTCAATTCGGCAGTGGACGTGCGCCTCACGCAAGGCGACCGCTGTTCTGTGGCTATAAAAGCCCGTCCCGACGATTTGCGACGCGTAGAAACGAGCGTAGAAAATGGTGTTTTGAAGATTGAAAGTAGCACAAATGGTCATGTGGTGGCGTATGTTTGCGCACCAAGTTATCAACACATCGAAGCCGAAGAGGCGTCACACATTGTATGCGATAGCGCACTCACGTTCGACCACATCACCATAGAGGCAAGCGAGGCTAGCAACATCACACTATACGGAATAGCAAAATTTGCGCAGGTTCATGCCGACGAAGCCAGCACCATCTCGCTACCAAAACTAGTCGCAGAGCAGATAAACGCCCAAACCGATGGTGCATCGAGCATTCAACTTGGTGTGGCCAAACGCATGACACTGACCGCCAACGAGGCCTCGACCATTAAATTCGACACCGCCTCCGAAGCCACCCTCAATGCCAACGAAGCGAGCAACATTCGTTACAAAACCGAGCCAAACCAATGCCAAAAACGTTGCGACAACAGCTCGAAGATTGCGAGTTTTTAAGTCGTTGAAACGTTGAAGTGTTGAATCGTTGAATCATAGGGACGTGGCATGCCGCGTCCCTATTTTCGTTTATAAAATGCCGCGGATTCTCTCATAATTCTTTATTTCCCACAGCGCCATTTTTTTCTTATTAAAAACTTATCAACAACTGTTGCACATGTAAAAAATCGAGCCTAAATTTGCAATTTACAATACAAACTAAAAAGCGCCCATTTAACGGCATTTTTGCATTTTTTCCTGTCGAAATTATAATTTCATAACAATCTAAATTTACTATTATGCGAAAAAGACTACTCTTAGCTTTAGCCGCTGCACTGGTTAGTGTGGCCGCTTTCGCAGCGCAGTGGAACGCCGCTGGCGACACACTGACGCTCACCGAGGCCGACCTGCCCTACACACACTCGGGCAAAGTTGGCGAGCAAAAGGTGATTGCGCTAACAAACTTTACAGGCGCAACCTTCACCCTTATTAACTTCCAAACCGAAGGTGCATTCAACGAAGAACCGGATTTCGTGAATCTTATTGATGGCAGCACCATGTCGGTGGTTTCACCATTACCTACAGGCTTTGGCTATCTAATGGGAAAAATCACGAAGACATACTACATTTGCCAGCCACCGGTAGCAAATCAAGTGAATCCTGGCAAAGCATTTACACTGACAATTGCGGGCCAAGACGACATTAAAGCTGCCACTGCCGCCACAATCACCACCACGCCAATAACCGAAGCAGGCGTTTTGGTAAGCAACGGCACCATGCCCACCGAGCCGCTCTATGCTGCATACCAAATGGATTACGCTGGAAACACACGCTATGGTATAATGGCAGTGGTTGCCTCGTACGAGATTACACCCAACGGCACCGACTACTACGAACTGATATGCAAAGGTGGCGCAAAAGTGGCCGTACGCAGCACAAGCGAAATTACTGAAGCCAACTATACAAGCACATACAGCGCACAACCAACCACTACCGACAAAATCATTCTCGATGTGATAGCACCATCGGCTGGCTACAGCATCGAATTCCGCACGGGCGCAACTTCGTCTGTCAAATTCTACGACCTGGTTGAGGCAAAAGAGATAACTCTACCCTATCGTGGCACAGCACAATGCACCCAAGTACATCAAATGGCCATTACCGATGCTACAACTTCCGAATACTATTACACCTACGACCTCTACAAATTCAAAGTAGCCGAAAAGGGTAAAACTCGTCTGCGCTACGAATCGAACGACGATGTGCTATTTAACATAGTTTACTCTACTGGTAAATCGAAGAGTTATCGTGCAGTTTCAAATGTTGGCGACAACACACTGGTAACAATCACCCCAGACGAATACTGCTACATTGCACTGCTTGGCAAACAGGGCGCAAAAGCCGACTTCTCGTTCTCGCTAGAGCCCGAAACAACCGAACAGGTGGTAATGGGCGACACCGCATTCTTGCCAGGCGACCGCATGCTCACCATTGACAAAACCTACTACGGACAACTCGTACCGCACGACACCCTATTAAATTCGTCAGAATATTTTTCTGATGGTGCAACGCATGCCGTAGCCCACTACCTCGACATTAAAGAGGGCGCGCTCTACTCCATAACGGTAACAATGAACGCTGGCTGCAGCAAAGAACAAAACGAGGTGCAAGTGATTGTTCTCGATAGCCTAAATAATGTTGTAAACAAGGGGTATAGCACCGACATCGACAAAAACAAACTCACAACAACAATTTATCTAGTAAATTCAGGGCGCTACAAAGTGCTGGTGGCTGGCTATGTGCAACTTACGCCGCGCGACTACACCATACTAGTTGAACCCTACAGTATGCTTGCAGAATATGGTTTTACAACAACCATGCTAACCATTCCTTTTGCGCTCGATAGTACCATACTTGCGAGCGACATTGTTATGGGCGAAAATCCTACACATTTCTTCCAAATAAACAACATACCCACCACCGACACCACCGTGGTAATGAAATGGAAAACCAGCGACAAAAATCTAGAAGGAGTTTATTTTGAGGGTATTGCCGACAATATATTCACTGAAGAGCGCGAATTCGAAATTACTACTATTCTAGAGCATTCCATGGCTAGTGGAGTTCCATACACATTGTTTGGATTTAAGGCCGAAGGTTACGGCAACTACCACCTAGAGATGCGCTACAGCGACCGCTCGCTATCGAACACCACAGCCATAACGCTAGCCGAACTGCTGGCCGCAGCCGAACAGGTTTCCAGCCTTGCCGAACAGAGAATTCTGCTCGGTGTCGAGCCTAGCAAACTGGTAACTGGCAACGGTGTGTTTATGAACAACGGTAGCGAATACTACGCACAAGCCTACAAAGTGCAAGTAGCGGCTGGGCAGTACATACACGCCACCATGAGCGAAATTGCAAACGGATCCTATCCAGCCATTCGCATATTCAAAAAAGATAATGCAGGTAACATCACCAAAGAGGCAGAAGGCGACTACAACACCAACTTAGTGGTTGCGACCATTAACGAAGGCGACGAATACTATGTGGTATTCACATCAGAAAACACAACGCAACGCGGCAACAGCCTTGTGAGCATTAGCGTAGGCCAATCGCCCGCTGCTAGCACCATCACCTTTGCCGAACTGATAGCCGCTGCCGAAGAGGTTGCAAGCTCTGCCACCATTTCGAAAGAGGTAAACTTTGGCACCACCGAAAGCAAATATGTGCAAGGCGAAACCGACCTGTTTGGCGACGATGCCACCGCACAATACTACGCCGTAGCCTACAAAGCAGCACTAGCAGCCAACACTGCCCTTGTAACACAATCAAACCAAGCCAAAGTTTGGATCTACAAGTATGATGAAGGCGCCACTACAGCGGCAAAAGTTACGAAAGTGTATGAAAGTTCGTTGGGTAACAAAAATATTATTTACGAGGAAGGCATCTACTATGTAGTATTCTCCACCAGCGATTTTGAGCAAACAGAAATAAACATTGCAACAAGAGCCATTACTGCTACCGAGAGCATTGCCTCTGTGGCTATCGACATCACACTACCCTACACCGACAGCGTAACACTCGGCAATGCCATAGTGGTTGATGGCGAAGTATTCGGCTACACCAATCCTGTAATTTGCCGCATCTACAAAGTAAGCCTCACCGAAGGACAAAGCATTGCTTTCGCTGCCGATTATTTCCAATATGCAGAATTATATCTAGTTACCGATGTGGATAACTTCACTACTGGCGGAAGCACGCCAGATTATCTCGAATTAAGTGGCAATGGAGGTGTAGCAAAAATAGTGACTAGTGGCGATTACTACCTAGTGGTTTACTACGAAATATATGGAGGAGAATTCACTGTCGAAGCCACCACAACATACACAAGCGAAGAGATTGTAGAACTAGCCGAGCCACTGCCAGGCATTCGTGGCAAAGTGCAGATTGAGCCAAGCGAATTGATCGCCGAGGCTTATAGCGGCACGAACCTTTATTGGAACAAAATCTACAAAGTAGAACTAAAGCAAGGCGCAAATTTCCGTATGAAAGCAAGCGGAGGTTTTAGCACTGACGTCTACCGAAAGAAAGCAAACGGGACATTTGAAACTGGTTATTCGAACACTAACCCCAGCTACAGCGATTTTTTACTTGTAGACGAAGACGCTACCTACTATCTCATGATCTACAGCGGAACGAAACCCGAAGAGGCAATAGATTTCAGTTGGGAAATATCACTCACACCCGACGAGTACATAGCCTTGGCTAGCGAAACAGCCACCACGCTGCCAGCCGAGATTACTGCAAACATTGAAGAATTTGTAACGCCGCTTGTGGCCTTTGCCGACGACAACCTTGTGTATATGGATGCCCAACCACAGCGTTTGGCTCTGAAGCAAGACGATATTCTGGCCATTATAAAAAACAACAACGGCGCATCACTGGCTGAATACTATAAAAATCAACATGCAGTAATAAACATCGAAAACGATGGCACTACCACCACACTCGCCAATACCAGCAATTGGGGTGATGCCGTAAGTGTTGTAACTGCAGGCGCAGGCACAAACTACTTCACTGGTCAAGCCTACGATGTAAGCAAAATGATCTACAAGCCGGGCGAACGCACCTACATGCTGCGCTCGGTAGAACTCAATGTCGACAGCGTGCTGAAACACGCCGATGTGCTTAGCATGAACTCGCTGCCAATGGTTGACGAAGGCAATATCTACGACCTGATAATGAACAAATGCATTTGGTTCACAAACAGCCTAACGATTGCTCGCGCCTACCAAATAACACTGAATAAGTCCGATATTGCGCAAATTGCCTTCACTAGCAACAATTTTAGCACCATCGAATACGACATCTACCGTAATGGCGTTAAAGAGTCGGAAGGAAACACACTTGCAAACGAAGAAACGACTATTGTATACGGCACTGCCGAAGGCGATGTAGTAACCATATTGTTCCGTCCTACTGTAAAACTATTGACCATAAATTATAACAAACTGATAAAACTCAAGGAATACAACTACAACATCACCATCAGCAATCCGTACCAAGTAAGCACCGTAACAGCACTCGATGCGGTCGACAATATAGAAGTTGACGACTACACCAACGAGTCGGAAATTCGCTTGACCTTGGCCGAACTCGATGTTGTGGCAACACTGCAAAGCGGCACTACGCAAAACATGGCCAAGTACACCACTTGGACACTCGACGAAGACCTGACGCAAGCCGTAGGCACAGTTACTCTGCCCAGAGGCTATGCCTTTGCCGATGGCGTTGAGAATACCGTAACGCTACTCATCAACCCAGTCACCATCAGCACATCGGTCGATGGCAATGGCACCATTACGCCAGCCGCTACCAAAGTTGTGCGCCGTGGTACCAAGTTGACATACACCATTGTGGCATCCGAAGGTTACGAGATCAAGTCGCTCACAGCAAACGGCAGCGAGGTCGAGGAGGCTGCAGCACAGACCGAATACACCTACACCTTCACGGCTAAGAAGGACACCAGAATCAAGGTCGTATTTGTAGCGCAATCCACTGGCATTGAGCAAGTTGCCGCCAACGACTTCACGCTCTACACCCACGAGCGCACCATTGTGATCGAAGACGCAGCGATGAACGCCACCGTGCGCATCTACTCGCTTACGGGCAATCTTATCTATGCTGGTCACATCACTGCCACAGCCGAACAATATCAGATGCCAATCGCTGGTCTCTACATTGTTCGCGTAGGCAACAAAGTGCAGAAAGCCATTGTGAAGTAATTCGCAATTAGTTGGACGGCGAGCAACCGCCCCACTACAAAAAGAAAAATCGGTTTCCAAAAATGGAGACCGATTTTTTTGTGCGCTATAATTTTGGGAACCGCGTACGTCGTCGAAAACAGATTGTAAGAGCGAATGATCATTCGCCCGAAATTCTCGACAAACAACAAAACAAGCGCAGGATTACAAATCCTGCGCAACAATGGTCTGATCTGCCAACCTAATTTATAGCATTTTTCGGTGATAAATCACAGATTTTTGCTATAATT
>CAVFDI010000075.1:0-7164 GCA_963621145.1 Paludibacteraceae bacterium
TGCATCGATGTGACGTAATATTCTGCCAAATTCGGTCAGACCATACCTAAGTCCGCCGTAGACGGACAACGCACTTTTCTGATGTTATAACTTTGTAGTCGATTTTGAGACAAAACTCAAGATCGACTGCTTTTTTTGTGACTATGTGAGGACAAAAAGAGCAAATTCAAACCCATAAAAACAGAGAACATGTTAGACTTCTTTCAGAAAGGCGGAAAAGCCAAATGGATCATCGCTATCGCCATCGTTGCGGTAGTGATCTATGTCATCTATCGACGCAAGAAAAACAAAGACAAAAAATAAATTCTAAATAATCACAGCGTGTACGAAATCGGAAACGAAGTGAGTAGGGTGAGGCACAGGAATGACCTAAATTTACGAAAGCGGAAACAAAGGAGAGAGTAGTCGGGGCAACGCTTCTGCCCGTTTGTGTTGATGATATACAGAGAATGACGATTGACACAGAGAAACGAGCAGGAGCGGTAATTGGAAAATAACTAATCAAAAAAATAAACCAACATGCTAAACAAAGTATCAACCGTGAGCATTTTGCTCATTATCGCTATCGCACTGATTCTCTTTTTCGGTGTGAAGAATGGTAAGAAAAACAGCGGAAGCACTACCGCAAAAACCAAAAACAATGCTTCTGAAAGCGCAGAATCGTCTGCGTTCAAGGGGAAACGTTAAACCAAAAATGAATTAAAACACAAAAGACAATGCGTAAAGAAATTTTATCAGACCGTTTTACGGGCAAAGAAAAAGTATCGTTGAAGAACCGTGCACGTCGTGTGAGCAAAGCCACGGGCGATGCGTTCAACATGGCATGCCTCATCGACGAGAGCAAGGCAGGACGTCCTGTGCAGATTGGATTGCAGAACTTGGACACCGTGTCGCACACTGTGGCAGTGTTTGCAGGCGATTTGCAAGATGTGGACGAAATCAAAAACATTGCAGGCGAGAGCGTCGATGCCATCGTTGCACATGGCACCGTACTCAAGAGCGACGCTGGCGCGCCATTGCTGGTGTGCGACTGCCCAAAACTGGAGTATATCCGTCGCTACCTGCAACGCAACCCAACACGTATCGATGCGTTTCAACTCACTACCGACAACGAGTTGCAGTTTGCAAACACACTTAAGTTGGTTGAATACTCACCGTTTGGTGGTCCAGTGAGCGATAGCATCACGCCAAAAACCTACCTCACGCCTGAGCAGTTCAATCGTACCATGGTGGAGATAGCGAACATCAAACACTTTTCGCTCGACCATGCACACGTGTTCATCGTAACCATCGGCGCGGGTCGCACCTTGGACATGACCTTGATGCTCGGATCGTCGTTCGATAGCGCTGCAGCACTGCAAGATATGGCAGAGGCTCTCATCGGTTAATCACTGAAAATAAATCAAGAAGATTATGTCATATCCAACAGGCAAACAAATACTAGACAGTGCCATTAAGTTTGCACTTGCTACTATCCCTGCAGATGAGTTGCAGAAACTATTTGCATCGCTTGGCTATGATACCGATGATGTCACATTGGAGTTGTGTATAGAGGCATGGGATAAGTTCGGCGAAGAGTTTACCAAACCCTTCTTCTCCCTTGCACACGACCAACTGGACGATGCGGACAAAATGAAAGCCGTGCGCAAATCGTTGCAAAACAGCAACCTCTTTCTCTCGCGTGCCGATGGCAAGAGCGGAGAGAGCGAGACATCGGGCGAGTTTGACCAAAAGAAATGGGAGAATGCACAATCGGTATTAGGTTATCTCTATGGGCTGTGTGAGAGTGGTTACAAGACCTACTCGCAAGCCCAGAGCGATGCCAATGCAGCCGCCATCAAAGCAGAATCGGACGCAAAAACCGTGGCACTCGAGGCGCAAGCACAGCAGAACATCACCAAATGGATCATCATCGGAGGTGGAGTCATAGTGGTGGTCATCGTTGTCCTTGCCATCGTCATCGCAAAACGTAAACAATAGCAAAATCACTCGTTTTCTTTTTCAATGGGCTCGCTCGTAACTTCGCGGGCGGGCCTTCTTTGTTTTAGAAACCAACAAAACAATGCAGATAGAACACACAACAAATACAGGATTTATGTATGGCACACCAGCAGCGGTGTCGCACCAATCGGGCATTCTGTATATCAACGACGAACTATACGACAAACTGACGCCTTTTCAGAAAGAGTTTGTCAAACAACATGAGATAGGACACTACCGCAAACAGACTCACGATGAGTTTGAAGCGGACAAGTATGCCTTCAACAAGTTGGCAGGCAAATACAAACGTTCGCTCAAGCAGAGCATAGGCACGTTGGAAGCGATTCTCGATGGAGATGATGCCGAGCATGCCAAACGCATACAACAGATGTACGAGTTGGCGCTGAAATGGGATGCCGAGCATGGCAATGTGGCTGCTGCGCAGGAGTTGGAACGTATGGTAACGGCTGTGTCGCGCGCCGACGGTAAGAACACCAAAACCGTGCAGGCTGTGGATACGGCAGGCGACAAGATGACCGAATTGGCTACTATCATATATCAAGGCAATATATCGCAAAAGCAAACCGAGAACACGGGCGACAACACCAAAACCCTGATGTATATGATGATGGCATTGGCAGCAATAATGGTTCTAAAGAAATAGAAATAGACGAAGATGGCAGCAAGCTCAAGCATGGATTCCTATTCCTTTGGGACATTGTGGCAAGAGGCCACGCAAGCCATTGGATATACGTGGTCGGCTCTGATGAGCGGACTGACCGATATTCTTGGAACACGCGCCTATTACAATGCCGAACAGACCAAATACGAAGAGCAACGCAAAATAGCCAACTTCTCGACCCTAGCCAATAGTGGTAAGAATGGCAATACCGTGTTGATAGTCGGTTTGGTGGCATTGGCTGCCATAGTGGTGTATATCATCTATTCAAAAAACAAAAAAGACTAAGAAAATGGCTTTATCAGCAAAAGAGAAACATAACATAGCCGTGTCGCAATCGACGGCAGAAGAGCAGACCTACATCTCGAACTCAACAAAGAAAAACTACACATGGTGGATCGTCGTGGCAACGATTGTTCTCCTTGCACTGACGGCATACTATTTCTATAAACACTGATTGACGCATTATGACAACAAGCAGTACCTATAACGGGAAAAGTAAAGATTTGCGCTACATCAATATCGATGCAGCACCTGGCAATCCCTCCACCTTTTGGGTGAGCAAGAGTGGAAAATACTACCGCACCTACGAGGAGGCGAAAAAAGACGCTGGACTGACCAACGTCAATCCCGAAGATTATGCCATCAAAAAATCATTCTTCACGCAGCACAAGAAAGCCATTTTGATATGTGCCATTGTGCTTGTTTGTGGATTGGGAGTCATCTATCTGTTCGACAAGAACAAGTTGATTTATGGAGGCAAACCATGGTAAGACGCGCATTTGAACTATTCAACACCGATTACTCGCGTGCTGATGGCATGAGTGTGTCGTACGATGATGTCAAGAGTTACCTCTCCTCCATCGGTGATGATGAAGACGGCGGCGTGAACATCAGCAGCAATGCACAACTCAAGCAGATAATCAAAGAGGCCATTCGGGAATCGGGTGAGGACAAAATAGCCTTTTCACTCTTCAATCACGATTTTACCGAGAGCGACGTAGCCACCATCAACATGGTGTTGAACATCGTGGCCATTTTGCTAGCAATCCTAACCCTTATCAAGCGGAGATAAAATGAAAAACAGTACGGCTATATTGATTGGCATTTGTGTGATTGCGGTGTGCGTCACCATCGTCGTCTGCACGAAAAACGCGGCCAAAAGCAAAGGGCAAAGTTCCATCTGGAACAGCACCTCTTACAGCGCTGCTGCCATGAACTCCCTTGTGGGTGCGTTCCAATCGGCAGCGGCCGAGGGTGGCGCAGGAGAATCGGCATGGTAGTATGGCAAAACTATGTATCGTGACATCGCTAGCAGGCTCGTGCTTCTACCGACATTACTCGGTATGGGCAAATGGCAAAGTCTATCACTTCAACGAGAGTGGAGCACATTGCCAAACCGAGGCCGAGTTTATGGCACAGCGGAGATTGATCCGTGAGATAGAGGCGACCAAAAGTGATGAAGAGGTAGAGCAATACTACCAAACGCATCGCAACAGTCAGTACAGCGCATTGCGCTACAACTGCGAACACTTTGCCTACGAATGTGCCACGGGACAAAAACAGAGTCCTACAGTGAGAGGATACGTTGTAACAACAATCATTGCCGCAATCGGTGTCGCAGCAATCTATTTAGCAAGACAAAAAAGATAAAACGATAAAAACGGTAAAAACGATATGCAAGAGAGTCTAAACAAACTGATTCAAGATGGGATAAGCGTCAATATCAACATTCCAACGAAGACATGGTTTTCGTTGGCGATAGCGGTGCTTGTCCCTGGCATTGTGCTAATCATCACCACACAAACATTCAAGAAAATATAAACCATGAACGAAAACAATATAACCTCATTATTGGGACAATCGAAGACGGTCAAGGTAGTGGCTATATCAGCCATTGTGTTGGTGGTTGTGGCGATAGTCATTTTGTTAGTCGTCAAGTACAAAGACAAACTCACCGACACCATCAAGAATCGACAGTTGGCAGAGTCGTTGGACGAAGAGATAAACCAAAACGACCTAACGCTCACACAGATGCAGCTCAACACCTTTGCCTCATCGCTTTATGCCGCCATGGACGGCGCAGGGACAGATGAGGACAAAATATACAACGTCTTCCGCGCTATGGGAACGCGATCTGATGTGTTGCAACTCATCAAAACCTTTGGTGTGAAAGATGGCGAAACGCTCACCGAGTGGCTACAGGGCGACCTCTCGTCAAAAGAGATAGACAAAATAAACAGCATATTAGCAAACAACAACATAAACTATCAATTCTAGAGATATGAAGAAAGGTTTAATCGCTTTATCGGTAATTAGTTCGATTGCCATTGCGGTGTTGATCATCTATTTGGTGATAAAGAAAAAGAAGTCGGGAACAAGTTCTGATGGCACTTCAAGTGCAGCATCGTCGGACTTTCCGCTGAAATACAACCTCTTTTTGCGCTCCGACAAAATTGCCGAGTTGCAAGCGAAGTTGAACAACAAACTAAACGCTTCCGTCGAGCCGAACTTCCCCAAAGATAGTAGTGGCGTCTATATCAAATCCTTGAAAGAAGATGGCTACTTTGGCGACAAGACTTTGGCCGTCGTCAAATACTTCTGCGATGGGCAGGAAGAGGTAACCGAAAAGATGTTTAATGCGCTTTAATGCAAGAAAAAACGATGTTGAAAAGCACCTACAATGCAATATCGAGCAGCGATGCCGACCTTGTGATAATCGAGGGCGACGACGTCTACAACTGCTACCTGATGCCCAGTGTGAATAACGCAGGCAATGCAGAGGTGGAATCGTTGGCATGTTGGCGCATCGAGAAGTTAGCAAAGACAGAAACCGATGGCGTGGTGACCTACAAACGGCTCTATCCGCAAGGATCGGCTGCATTTTGTTTTGCGGCTGCGCAATACAACACTTACGAATACTCCTACAAGAAATGATCGATGGCATTGAACGAGTTACAATATAATCCCTTTACGAGGAAGTTGGATATAGCAGGCTCCTCCGATGCCCCGATGACCGAGGCAGAGATCAATGCCTTGTGTCCGCTCGAATCGGACGATGCGGTGCTTCCCGATGGGGTCGTAATCACCTCAATGAAACACATACCACTGACGGCAGACGAGATAGAACAACTCACGCCGTTTGATGAGCCAGTTACTCCGCCAATCGATGCGGCAGTCAAGACTGAAAATGTGGCGCTGTCGTTTGGAACATACTTCGCCGACAGCAAAGAGATAAAATGGTATGCAGGCAATGGCGTAGTCCGTCTGACGCAAAGCAAAGGCTATGGCACCACCGCTGTGAACGAATCCTACATCGCTGCACCACGGTTCTACAAAGGTCACATTTTGTACTTGGAGACCTTGACCGTGGGAACTTACATCCAATCGATACGGATAAAGTATAGTGGTCAGTACAAAGGGAACAACATGGTGGCAGGTGTAGAGACCGACACCAGCAACAATGTGCTGCAGAATACGGAACTTATTCAAACCTCTTGGAATACTGAAAACGATGGCGAACATGTCGTTCAGACCATCAATGGTCAAGGATTGACGCAGATCTACATACAGAACAGCAGCACGGAAACAACTGTACAACTGCGTGTAACCAACATAGAGATAACTTACAAAACCTCCGCTTGATATGGAAGAGATACATCAAATAGATAAGACCAATTTAGGCATACTTTGGCAACGCATACGGACGTTTGTCTTGGCTCTGCTCACCTGCAAAGCCGACCGCTCGACCACGTTGGCAGGCTATGGCATTACCGATGCCTACACCAAAGAGTCCGTCGACAGCCTACTTGAAGCCATTGAACTGACACCTGGCCCACAAGGAGAAAAAGGTGAGCAAGGCGCGCAGGGCGCAAAAGGCGACACAGGCGCAGCCGGTAGCGATGGCACAAACGGCTTTGGACTAAAAGGTGAAATCGATGTAGTCTTTACCATTGCACGCGAAGTTGGCAGCAGTGTCAACTACATTAAGAGCATCAGCAATGTAGATGATGTGACCACACCAGGTCTGTATGTGCTGCACGAAGGCATCAAGGCTGATTCCATTATGAGTGTGGAGCAGCTGAACAATAGTGTCGCCATGCAATATGTCATGGTGGGCGGATATGTCGGAATCAGCACACAGAAGTTTATCACGCGCACCTGCATGAACGGCACTTGGACCGATTGGGAAGAGTACGACATCTATCCCGACAAGCAGCAGTCGTTGCACTGCCAAGAGAACTTCACCATGCACATTGGTGATACCATTCTTGAAATGACAGAGGAGAAATTAGTCAAACTTAAAGCACTTGTAGAGGCATGATAGAACAACTCATCGCACTTGGTGGCTGGGTAGTTAGTGTGATTACTACTATCGTAACCTTTGTTGTGGCGAAGCACAAGCGGCACGACGACGACATCGTCATCATGCAGGAGCGCATCGTCGATCTGCTCGACAAGAACGACCGATTCATCAACGAGATTGTGGAACTGCGCAAAGAGAA
>CAVFDI010000076.1:0-7145 GCA_963621145.1 Paludibacteraceae bacterium
CAGATGGCAATTCTCCCGTAATTGGTGCGAAACAAGACTCCGACGGCATTTACTACTGGACACTCGATGGCGAATTTTTGAAGGATGCCGAAGGAAATCCACTGCCCGTAACTGGTGCAGATGGTGCAGATGGCGTTGTGCCTCGGCTCATGATTGATGACGATGGCGATTGGTGCATATCGTACAATGGCGGCGCAGATTGGGAGAAAATCGGGCAAGCTACGGGCGACAAAGGCGAAGCGGGCAAACGTTTTTTCGAAAAGTTTGAATTCACCGAAAGCAGCGCAACCATCACGTTGGCTGATGGTACAAAGCTGATTTTGCCGCGCACCAATGGCGAAAACGACCACACACTAACTTACGATGCTAACGGTGGCGAAGGCACTATGGTCACCGAAAACGTTTGGAGTCAGAGGGTTATTACAACCGTGAAAGATTGCGCCTTTACGCGCATGGGCTACACCTTTTTAACATGGAACACCCAACCCGATGGTACAGGCATTACCTATGCAGCTGGCTCGTCTATCAATCTGAAAGAAAATACCACGCTCTATGCGCAGTGGCTCGATATACGCTTCTCTATTATTTCAGGCAAGAAAGTGCTATTTGCCCCAGGCAACTTGCAATACAAGGCCTTCGAAGACACTTGGCGCTTTGCCGAGCACCAATACGATTATATCGGCGTTGGCAATTGTAACATCTCTTATGATTATGAGGGTTGGATAGACCTCTTTGGTTGGGGTACAGCGAATGACCCTACGAACACAAGCACAACTGAAACTGATTATACCTTCACCGATTGGGGAACGAAAGAGATAGGAAACTATGCTGCCAACACATGGCGCACGCTAACGAATAATGAATGGGTTGCTATAATCGAAACTCGCACCAACGCAAGCAACCTCTATGGCTTTGCAACAGTCAATGGCATAAAAGGACTAATTTTATTGCCAGATAGCTGGACGACGCCAAATGGTATTACTTTCAATGCAGGCACTGCTGCCTTTACAAACAATGTTTACACTATCACGCAATGGCAGCAAATGGAAGTCCTAGGCGCTGTCTTTCTGCCTGCAGCGGGTTTCCGCTATGAAAAAAACGTGAACAAAGTTCAGTTGAAAGGCAACTATTGGTCAAGTACGGAGAACGGCGCGAGCTACGCGTACATTCTCAACTTCGGCGATAATCTCCTCGAACCGCAGGTCGACCGCTATCGTTGCTACGGGCACAGTGTGCGTTTAGTCCGAGAACTCTAAAAGCATAAGGTGGTGAAGATAATATACCGCCTTTGGGGGTAATTCTGTAGAAATCGTATTTTTTCTTTCATACGATTTTTGACCCTATGGGTTGACAAAAAATGTGTAACTTTGTGGTCAGATATTTTTTCTGAAAAACATGAACACATTACACTTTTGGTTGAAAAATAGTCGCGATATTTCGCTGCCGCAATCGGCACTGCCATGCCTCACGGCCATTGTGCTGTGCATTGGGCAAGATGGATTTGTTTGGTGGCTGGCGTTGCCTGTACTATTAGGCGTTTGCGCAGCACATTTGGGCATGAATCTGGCCGACGACTATTTCGATTTTAAACACGATTCGCGCATTCGTTCCGAGATTTGTTCGGAGAGCATTCGTGCCCGCGTGGACAAATGCAACTACCTGCGCGACGGTTCTACCACGCTACCTGCGCTCGGTTGGGCGGTGGTCTGTTTCTTGGCTTTTGCTGCCACCATGGGCGCAGTGGCACTGATTGCGCAATGGCTCATCAACGGCTGGCAAGCCACGCTCGGCATTGTGCTTTACGCACTGCTGGGACTGCTGTTGGGCATCAGTTATTCGGGCAAACCGCTCGAATTGGGCTATCATGGCTTTGGCGAGTTGGTCATAGGACTGATGTTTGGCCCGCTTAACATGCTTGGCGTGCAGGCTGCCATGACGGGTCAAATCTTTTCGTGGCCAATGTTCTGCATCAGTTTGGCGGTGGGCTGCTTGGTTACCAACATCTTGTATGTTCATTCGGTGATGGAGGTGAATGCCGATGCTGCACTTGACAAAATGACTTTTGCGCGTCTGCTGCGCCGTCCGAGCGTGATGGTGGCGTTCGTGGCGCTGTTTGCCCTGCTGCCGTTCGTGCTGTTGGGCGTTGGCATAGTGCTGAAATGGTGGAGTGCATGGTATCTGCTCACGCTCGCCACACTGCCCATGTCTGTCTATCTCATCTATTCCACACACTGTTTCACACAAAACAAAACCTGCATCAACTCGCCGCGCTGGTGGATGGGACCGATGGGCAAATGGAGCGACTATGTGCAAGCTGGCATCGATTGGTTCTTGATTCGCTGGCTTCTGGCACGCAACATCTGCACATTCTTCTGCCTGATAATCATCGTGGTATACGCAGTTGGGCTGTTGGTGTAAGACATAGAATATTTCTCACTCCTAACTTCTCACTCCTAACTTCTCACTCCTCACTCCTAACTTCTCACTCCTCACTCCTAACTTCTCACTCCTAACTCCTCACTCCTAATTCCTAATTCCTAACTCCTCACTCCTAATTGAATTTATGCTGAAGCAATATCTTTATTTGGCTCAATGGTTCGTTCGGGCGCGATTTTTCGGAAGGCGCGCGCCACTGCAGACGGTGCTTTTCATCACCGACAAATGCAATCTGCGCTGCAAACACTGTTCGGTCTACGGCAGCGCGGGCTACCATCAGCGCACTTTTGCCGACATCGAAAGCGACATGCGCTACGCCTATGCACAGGGTTCGCGTTTTATCGACCTCGAAGGCGGCGAACCAACACTTTGGCGCGAAGGCGAACGCACCATCAACGACATCATCGACAAGGCGCGCGAAATCGGCTTTTTTTCGATAACTGTAACAACCAACGCACAGCAAGATTTTTCGTGGATTCACCCGCATTCCATCTGGGTTTCGATGGACGGCGTGGGCGAATATCACGAGCGCATTCGGGGCAACGGCACTTTTGCACGATTGGAGGAGAACATTGCAAAATCGCATCAAAACCACATCTGCGTGAACATGGTGGTGAACACACTCAACTACGAGTCGGTGGACGCAGCCATGGATTATGTGCGCCAAAACAATGCTATCGAGCAGATTTCAATCAATTTTCACACGCCATATCCCGGCACCGAATATCTGGCCTTGCCGCCCGAACAAAAAGCCGCCATCATCGACAAAGTGATTGATTACAAACATCGTGGTTACCCAATAATGAACAGTCTTTCGGGATTGAAAAAGATGAAACGCAACGTTCTGGGGCAGATTTCGCTCGGGAAAGAATGCTTCGTCACCAATTTCATCTATCCCGATGGCAGTCGTGGTTTGTGCTTGGGCTACGGCACCGATCAATGTCGCCAATGCGGTTTTTGCATGGCAGGCGAAATGGCGTCGGTCTTCCATTTTTGCCCCGACACACTGCTGAGCGGTTTCAAACTGCGCATGTAAGAAAATTCAGTTTGCGTTTGCCGATTGAGCATAATTTCATACTTTTGCAAGAAAAAAGATTTGAACGCACAGACGTGACATGTAGCGTCCCCAACTTTATAAACTTTCAAACTCTTCCATGTATCGCAAAATCAACCCATTTTACACCATCTACGAAATTTTGGTATTTTGGCCCATTGCGGTGGTCATCACCACTTTTACGGCCGTGGTGACCATTGCCATAACGCCATTCAGCAAAAGCGCAAAGTGGGGTTACTACCCTGCCATTGTTTGGGCGCGACTGATGTGCGCTGTTGCGTTGGTGCGCGTAAAAATTGAGGGGCGCGAACGTTACAACCAAAAACAATCGTACATTTTTGTGGCAAATCACCAAAGCATATACGACATTTTCCCCATCTACGGCTACATTGGCAACCGTTTTGTGTGGATTATGAAGAAAGAGATTCAGAGCATTCCGCTCGTTGGCAAAGCCTGTTCCGCCGTGGGACACATTTTTATCGATCGCAGCAATGCCATCAAATCGAAACACAGCATCGAAGCGGCCGAACGCAAACTGACAAACGGCATGTCGGTGGTGATTTTCCCCGAAGGTAGTCGCACACGCACTGGCGAAATGGGGCGTTTCAAACGCGGCGCATTTAGCATTGCAGCCGACCTGCATTTGCCCGTAGTACCAATCACCATCAATGGCGCATACGATGTGTTGCCCGCTGGTTCTGCGCTGATAAAACCTAGCACCATAGAACTGATTTTTCACGATCCGATAGACACAACCGATCTGACGCACGAAAATCTGAACGAATTTCTCGAAAACACGCGCAACATCATTGCAAATGATTTAAGGTAGGTTCTAAAAATTATCTTTGCAAGAATTTTTGAATTATAATCGAGCAGATTTGATAAAATAGGCTGCGTCTCAGCATTCGATTTGCACTATTTTTGCAAGAGTTTTTGAAGGCGCAAGGTGGCTTGTAACTAAAAAAACTCGAAAAAGATGCCTATTAGAAACGAAAATTCGCAAAGAGCGATTAAAGCAGCAAAAGCATTTAGGAACTTGCCAAAGAAAAAAATATAAAAGCGTAGAATTTTAAAACCTACCTTAAAAAAATTGAAAAAAACGCTCGTCATATTGATTGGAATTCTGCTTGCAGTGCCACTGTGGGCAGAGCAATACTCTACCAAGTCGAAAAAAGCTATCGAACTGTTCGAGCAGGCGCGCCTTTCGTACAGTGCCCGCGAGCGTGCCGAACTGACGCAAAAAGCCATCAAAAAAGATAAGAGTTTTGTGGAAGCATATTGGCTTTGGGCGCAGGACGAACTGAGAAAAAACAAATATCAGAATGCGCTGCAAATTCTCGAAAAAATAGACAACGACAAGATGCCACGCCACAGCGAAACGCAAGGCATGATGGCTGAAATTCTCTATCTCGATGGGCAATATCAGGCGGCAATTGACAAGGCCGAAAGCATCACCGACGCAAGTTACGCCAAAATTAAAGCGGAGATGCTGGAACGTTTTCGCAAGGCGCTGTCGCTGTGGGAAAATCCCGTGGCGTTCGATCCTGTGAACCTGAAAGCCATCAACACGCGGTTCGACGACTATTTTCCGAGCATCACAGCCGATGGACAGATGATTTCGACCACGGTTTTGGTAGAAGAAGCCGACTACTACAAGCAAGAAGACCTCTATTGGAGCCGAAAACGCGATGGCTCGTGGCAAATTGCTCGTCCGCTGAGCGCGCCAATGAATACACCGCAAAACGAAGGTTCGCAGAGTTTCTCGGCCGATGGCAGATATATGTTTTTCGTGGCGTGCAACCGCAAAGACGGCATTGGCAGCTGCGACATCTACTACGCCATGCGCATGGGCGACACTTGGAGTCCGCCGCTCTGCATCGGCGCGCCCGTAAATTCGCCCTACTGGGAGAGCAATCCTGTGCTTTCGCCCGCCGGCGACGAACTATTTTTTGTATCGAACCGCAAACCGAACATCGGAGGACGCGACATTTGGCATTGCAAAGTGGAGATAATGGACAACGGATTGTTGCGTTTTTCGAATGCTGAAAATCTCGGTCGACCTGTAAATACCGAAAAAGACGATTTTGCGCCATTCATTCATGCTGATAATCAGACACTTTACTTTGCATCGAATGGACATTATGGTCTCGGACGAAGCGACATTTTTCTATCGCGCCGCACCCCAAATGGCTGGAGCGAACCAGAAAACATTGGCTACCCCATCAACACCAATGGCGACGAGGCAGGGTTTGTGGTGAACGCCGCTGGCACAAAAGCCTATTTCTCGTCGGATAAAGTGGAGAACAACGGGCAGCAACTCGACATCTACGAGATAACACTGCCGCAAAGTGCGCGTCCGCAGCCCATGGCGTTCGTCGTAGGGCGCACCTACAACGCCACAACAGGCAAGAGTGTCGACACGCACATCGAGATTTTCGACACACGCACTTCGACCAAAATCTACGAATCCGTTTCGGACCGCTACACGGGCGAATTCACCGGCTATTTGCCGCCCGATGGGCAATATGGCATCAATGCGCGGCGACAGGGTTACCTTTTTTATTCGGGCAACATCGACGCCACGAGCGATTCGCTGCTGATAGCGCTGCAGCCAGCAAAGGCGGGAAGCAAGATTGTGCTACGCAATCTGTTTTTTGCATTCAATTCGGCCGAAATCGAGGCGCAATCGACCAAAGAGGTAGCGCTGCTGATCGATTTTATGCGGCAAAATCAGAAAATCCGCATCGAGATAACGGGCCACACCGACAATGTTGGCACCGAGCCGTACAATCAGCAGTTGAGCCAAGCGCGCGCCAACGCCCTGCGCCAAGCGTTGATTGATGGCGGCATCGCACCCGACCGCATGGTAGCCACGGGCAAAGGCAGCACCGAACCCGTCGCCTCCAACGACACCGACAGTGGCCGCCAACAAAACAGACGAGTGGAAATAAAAATTATTTCTGATTTCTAAGTTTGAAATTGTTCATTTGAAGGTTTGAGATTGCGCACTGCCCTCTTCTAATTATCAATTATCAATTGAAAAACTCCTAACTTCTAATTTCTCACTCCTAACTCCTCACTCCTAATTCCTCACTCCTAATTCCTAATTTTTCCCCAAGTGTTCCAAACCGAATTCACCTTGCGCCCGCATAACCGTGGTTTTCATCTGATTACCAGCGAGATAGAAGAAAATCTGCCCGAAATGCCCGAATGCGGACTGCTGCACCTGTTCATAAAACATACCTCGGCGGCACTGAATCTGAACGAGAATGCCGATCCCGACGTGCAGACCGATTTGGAGGCGGCGTTCAACCACATTGTGCGCGAGCGTGAGCCATACTACCAGCACACTTGCGAGGGCGACGACGACATGCCAGCGCACATCAAAAGCACCATGATTGGTGCCTCGGTGACCATACCTATTTCGCACCACCGCCTGAACCTAGGCACATGGCAAGGCATCTATCTGTGCGAATTCCGCAATCGCGCCTCTGGACGGCGCATTGTTGCCACCATCATCTCGTAGAATTACACCGCGAATACCCACCAACAACTTCACGAAACACAGCATTCGCAGCAAATTCCCTGACCCATACGACAAGAATTGCGAGCTGAAAACTAAAGCGTTGAATTGTTGAAACGTTGAATTGTTGAA
>CAVFDI010000077.1:0-6893 GCA_963621145.1 Paludibacteraceae bacterium
ACAAATCCCGCGCAACGGAAATTTTTCAGCACCCATTTATCAGGTGTTCGAGCAGAATTTTCAGGCCAATGCCGAACAAAATGATGCCGCCAATGAGTTCTACATTCAGTTTGAAGCGTTTGCCAAACGACACGCCAATGATGCAGCCCAAAATGGTGAAAATGAAACTACCCAACGCAATCACAGCCACGGCTTGGTAGATGAAATTGCCCAGCGGAACAAATATCAAACCCGTTGCAAGCGCGTCGATGCTAGTTGCCACGGCCATCACCAAAAGCATGCGCATAGAGCCAAATGGCGTCTTTTTGTCGTCGGCTGGCGCATCTTTTTTCAGACTACCAACAAACATTTTTCCGCCCAAAAAACCAAGGATTGCGAACGCCAGCCAGTGGTCTATTTTTCCGATGAAATCGGCAAACCACACGCCTGCAAACCAACCAATGAACGGCATTGCGCCCTGAAAAAAGCCAAAAAATAGTGCCATGCGCAGAATTTTTGGCCAATCGTAGCGACCGTAGGCAATACTGCTGGCAATCGACACCGCAAAACAGTCCATTGCCAAACCAACGGAAATCAAGACAAGATCGAGGTAGTTCATTTTTTTTTCAATAAAAAAGTAGAAAGTAAAAAGTGTATAAAGTGTATCTACCACAAAAATTTGTAGATACTACAATCTGAAATTTGAAATCTGAAATCTGAAATCTCTTAATTTCTTGCTTTGAATGCGGCTTCGTAGGCTGCTGCGGCTTGTTCGAGTTCGGCATACCACGCCTCGCCAAAGCGACGAATGAGCGGTGTTTTCAAAAATTTGTAGGCTGGCAATCGCAATGCACGACCATTTTTTTCGGCACAGGCGCAAACCTCCCAACGATGAAAATTCACCGCCGTGAAATGCTTGTACTTGGTCAGTCGCACGGGATAAAGATGACACGAAATGGGTTTCATAAACGCGCTTCGTCCCTCGCGATAGGCTTTTTCGATGGCACATTTGCAAACGCCATCAGTGTCTACGTACGAAAAAACGCACTCGCGCCCATTGACTATGGAGGTTACTAAATCGCCTTCCACATCGCGGTAGGCCACGCCTTGGCGGTCGATTACGGCACGCGCCTCGGGCGAGAGATCGTTCCACACGGCTGGCAAGGCACGTTCCAACTCGGCACGCTCGCAAGGGTCGAGTGGCGCACCGCTGTCGCCCTCGACGCAGCACTGACCGTGGCACACGCCAAGATCGCAACAAAACATGCGTTCGAAGAGTTCAAAACTCACCACTGTGTCGCCAATCTCAACCATTTTTTCGTTTCGGCAAAAGTTCGGCAAAAATAGCATTTTTCCGCCGTTTGACCAAACCATTTTTTTGCAGTAACTTTGCACGATAAATTATTCAATTACACCATTTCCAATTATCCAATTATTTCAGCAGACCACAAACTTTATAGACTTTTTACTTTCAACTCTCAACTCTCAACTCTATAATGACCGAACTTCAACTTACCCTTTCGCCCGAGCAGGCTGCCAACGAATCAGAAGTGAAGCGTGCAGCAGCGCGCAAAATGGGCGTTTCGCCACGCGACATTGCACAACTTCAGATTGTGAAAAAATCGATTGACGCGCGCAGTCGACAGCCGCAAGTGCTGCTGCGTGTGCGTGCTTTTGCCGATGGCGAACAGGTGATAAAATACGAGAGCAATCCGCGCTATACCGACGTGTCGAAAGCGCCAGCGGTGGTGATTGTTGGTAGCGGTCCTGCGGGACTTTTTGCGGCTCTCAGACTGATGGAATTTGGTCTGAAACCGATCGTTCTCGAACGCGGCAAAGAGGTGTCGGAGCGCAAACGCGACATAGCGCAACTAAACCGCAATGTGGCGCTCAATGCCGAATCGAACTACTGTTTCGGCTGCGGTGGTGCTGGCACTTTTTCGGACGGAAAACTCTACACGCGCAGTGTGAAACGCGGCAATCCACAGCGCATTTTCGAGATTTTTCATCGCCACGGAGCGCAGGACAGCATTCTGTACGAAGCGCATCCGCACATCGGCACCGACCGCCTGCCGCAGATTATCAAAAACATGTGCCAAACCATCACCGAACATGGCGGCGAGGTACATTTCGAGACGCGCGTAACCGAACTGCTCACACGCGGCGACCAAATTTGCGGCGTTCGCACCGAGCATGGCGATGTGTATGGTGCTGATAATGTGATACTTGCAACTGGACATTCGGCGCGCGACATCTACCAAATGTTGCACCGCCAAGGCATCGACATTTGTGCCAAAGGGTTTGCCATGGGCGTACGCGTAGAGCATCCGCAGGCACTCATCGACAGCATTCAGTACCACAGTCGGCAGAAAAATCCGAATCTACCTGCGGCATCGTATAGTCTTGTACATCAGGCAGATGGGCGCGGAGTTTATTCGTTTTGCATGTGTCCTGGCGGACATATTGTGCCGTCGGCCACCGAGCCGCAGCAGATTGTAGTGAATGGTATGTCGGCGTCGCACCGCAATTCGCCTTTTGCAAACTCGGGCATTGTGGTGGAACTTCACCCCGAAGATTTGACCGAATATGCACACTACGGCGAGTTGTGCGGACTGCATTTTCAGATGGATTTGGAGCGCATGGCTTTCGAGAATAATGGCGGTGTATTGCAGAGTGCTCCAGCGCAGCGTTTGGCCGATTTTGTGGCAGGGCGCGCGTCAGGTTCGTTGCCAAAATGCTCTTATCTGCCAGGAGTGAATGCCTCGCCGCTGCACGAATGGTTGCCTGAGCGTATCGGGCGCAGACTGCAAGAAGGTTTTGCTGCGTTCGACCGAAAAATGCGCGGTTTCCTAACCAACGAAGCCGTGATAGTTGGCGTCGAGAGCCGTTCGTCGTCGCCCGTGCGCATACCGCGCGATGCCGACACCTACGAGCATATCCACCTGCACGGACTCTACCCTGCTGGCGAAGGTTCGGGCTACGCAGGCGGCATCACCTCGTCGGCCATGGACGGCGAACGCATTGCCGAAAAAATTGCGGAGAAGTGCGGGAAAATAGAGAAATGATCTCCTACTTTTTCTTCGGCAGCAAAAGATCTTTCATGCTTTTTTGGGGATGGAAGCGGCAAAAATCGACATTTGTCTCAATGCCATCAATCCTGCCATTTTCTGTAAATTGCCAAACGGTGTAGCGCGATGGACCATTTATCACAGGCTCATCTTTCCCATATCTGCCGATGTAGAGCGTATAGTGGTTGAACCGAGGCGCGCAATAAGTGTTGTATGATCTCATCGTGCCGTAAATTATCGGTTTTGCGCCATACTCTTTTTCGAGAAGATTGAGCAACACCTGCAGACTATCCTGTATCACATGTTTTGGCGTCTTTTTAGCCACTTTATCTCCGCTCAATTCTACATCTACCATTGGAATCAAATTTGGTCCGATGGCATCGAGCATCTTTTTGAAATTTTTGAATTGATTGTGCGCGCTGCTGGTCATACAAAAATAGTGGTAACCTCCCACACGATAGCCGCTCGCCTTAGCGCCTTTGGCAAATGTTTTGCACTTGGGATCGATTCCTGTAGCGCCCGTAGTGCATTTCACATACACAAAACTACCCTTCGGAAGGGTCTTATTTACCCTTTTCCAATCTATGCTTTTTTGATGGTGCGACACGTCAATGCCCACCACATCTTTTGTGAGCGCAACTGATTTGTTTTTCGGTTAACTATTCCCTTTCTGACCGCAAGCCACAAGACAAAAACAGCAGCAAACCGCCACAAGACAAATCACTCTAGTTAAATTTTTCATACCTTCATTTTTTTTTGCAAAATTACAACAAAAAAATTGAGATTGATGCGTTATTTTCTCTCGAAGTGCGGCATTTTCACTTCAGGAATAATCAAATCATTTTCATTCGATGGACGATTATCGAAAAACATGCAGTAATAAATTGGCATATAAGTGACGCCCCCATCGCTATACACACGCTGTTCGTTGCTCAAAACCACCGCCTCGCCGATGCGATACTCTGGCATTGCCAAAAATCGATCCAACGCACTATGCACAACGTAATCTTTGCCCGATTTTACCTCGACTGGCAACACCGACAATTTTTTGTAATCATCAATCAAATAATCAACCTCGCCACGCTGTTTGTTGTCGTAATAGTGCAACGAAAAGCCGTGAGCATGCAGTTCCTGCGCCACCACCGATTCGTAAACTGCGCCAAGATTCACACTGTGTTCGTCGTTAAGCACGGCATTGACATTTGTGCCATACAGAATGCTCGTGAGCAGCCCTACATCGTTCAAATACAACTTCAGTAAATTTTTATTTTCCGATTCGATGAGCGGAAAAGTTGGATTACTTATGGCTTGCACCGCCAGTGCCACACCCGAATTTGTAAGATACTCAAACTCCTCGGCGTAGTCGCTAAACTGCTTGTGCGACTTAGAATCCTCAATATTTTTCACCACAACACGCTTCTTTTTATTCTCCATGTTCGATGGAATCAGATCATAAATTTTTCGGATAACGAGTTTGCGCTCGTCGTCATACTGCGAAGCGTCAATTTTGTAAAGCGCATGAATATCGCGCTGAATGCCACGCACTTGCGCCATATTTCTATTTTCGAGAAATTTGTTGATAGCCTCAGGCATTCCGCCAACAAGCAGGTAGATTTTGAACTGCCGAAGCATAAAATTGTGCATCGAATCGTTTAAGCTTTCCTTTGCGAAAAAGCTCTGCCGCATGGCAGCGATAGCCTCTTTGCCGCAGCCAATCGCCCACAAAAACTCTTCAAAATCAAGCGGGTACATCTGCTGAATAGCGACGCTCCCCATCGGCACCGATGGCGTTTGCGACAGCGCCACACCCAACTGCGAGCCACTCGCAATGTAGCGATATTTGCCATCTTCGTTCAGAAATTTGAGCAGTGTCATCAAGTGCGGATAACTCTGGATTTCATCGAGAAAAATCAGCGTGTCGCGACTATTTCCAAGATTACGCCCAGCAATAGCGCCAAGTTGCAGGTAAAAATCCTCCTTGCTGCGAGTCGATGCAAAAATTCGCGCACCTTCCTGATCCGATTTTAGGTTGATTTCGACAAAACGTTTGAAAAGTTTTTTGCCAACATACCTTATCAAATACGATTTCCCTATCTGCCTCGCACCATTCACAAGCAGAATTTTTCGCGGCTCGTGAACAAGGAAGTCCTCCAAAAATCGTTCAAATTTACGCTCTAACATAAGCCCCAAAATTTAATTACGCTGCAAAAGTACTCTTTTTCAACCAATTACGCAAATTTTTAGGAAAAATTCCGTCATTTTTTCGTCAAAAAAGGGAATAATTCCGTCAAATCGACCACCATTTTGGGGAATTATTCCGTCAAAAATGGCATCAAAAAAGGGACTTTTTCCGTCGATAAAAAACAAAATTTACAAATTTGTAAGTTTTTCGTTTGCCGTTAGAATTAAAAGCCGTAACTTTGCAGCGCAAAATGAAACAATACACAACCATATTATCCACTCTACTCTGCGCTGCGGCACTGTCAGTCGGCACTTTGCAGGCACAAACCACACCCGCGCTATCGGTCGACAGCAGCGTGATTACACTCGATTCGTGCCTTGCCTTGGCTCGGCAAAACAACAAATCGCTACGCAGCGCACGCCTCGAAATTAACAAAGCGCAAGAGGTTAAAAATCAAGCATTTACAAAATATTTTCCGCAAATAAAAGCCACTGCGGCTGGTTACCACGCTTTGCAGCCGATGATTGATGTTGGCGTGAACGACATTGCCAACGCCTCGGCGCGCAACCTGCTGTCGACACTCTACTACAACTACGGTGCAGCGCTCGGTCTGTCGAACCACCTTTCGATGTTCGGCTACGGCTACATGGCAGGCGTCACGGCGGTGCAGCCTGTGTACATGGGCGGGAAAATTGTGGCTGGCAATCGTCTGGCAAAAGTGGGCGTAGAAGCGGCTCAACTACAGACCGAAATTGCCGAGCGCGACCTTCTGGAGCAAGTCGAGGAGAGTTATTGGCTGGTGGTCGGTCTTGCCGAAAAGCAGCAGACACTACAATCGGTCACTGCCCTACTCGACACCATTCACCACACCGTGGCAACGGCTGTTGATGCAGGTTTGGCACTGAAAACCGATCTGCTTCAGGTGGAGTTGCGCCAGTCGGAGATGCAGCGCACCGCCATTCAACTGCAAAACGGCATTTCGCTGGCTCGGCGGGCTTTGTGCCAATCTATCGGTCTAAAATACGACGAGAAAATGACGCTCGACACCACAGCGCTCTGCCCCAACGATACGCTTCATTCAAATTCGGCAGAAGAGATTTCGGCAGAAGAACAACTGCTGGCATTGCAAGTGCGCGCCGCCGAGTACGATAGGCGCATGACCATTGCCGACGCGCTGCCGCAAGTGGCTGTGGGTGCGCACTACGGCTACAGTAGGCTGCAAACAAATCTTATAGAAAATGGATTTGGGAATGAACGAGGCAATGGCGCGATTTTTGTGTCGCTCTCGGTGCCGCTGACAGCTTGGTGGGAGACGGCGCACAAAATTCGTGAGAAAAATATCGCCTTGGAGCAAGCGCAACTGCAGCAAGACGAGACCAACGAGCTACTCGCACTGCGCAACAGGCAAGCCTACGACAAAATGACGGAATCCTATCTTTTGATGGACGAGACGCGCCGTGCCGTGGACATTGCAAGCGAAAATTATCGCCTTTCGATGGTGAATTATCGCGCTGGCACAAGCACCATCAGCGACCTGCTTTCGGCACAGAGTGCGCTGCTACAAGCACAAAACAATCTGACCGACGCCATCATAGCCTACCGCGTGAACCTGCGCCGCTACAACGACCTCACGAAATAGTGAGAAGTGAGTAGTGAGAAGTGAG
>CAVFDI010000078.1:0-6838 GCA_963621145.1 Paludibacteraceae bacterium
ATTTCTATTTCAGAAAGAAAATGCACAAAAATCTTTTTGAGATAGAAAGAATTTTCCAAAATGGCAAAAAAATCCCACGACCGAGTGGTCGTGAGATGGTACGCCATTTCAAAGTGCCAAGCACCAACTCTACTCCTATCTTTGCCATCTCTAACAAGCGCTGTAGCTTTTTTTTGTCGATTAAAAATCGCCATTTGTCGAGTTTTTCTGTTTTCTTTTCAGTTTACAGCCGAAAAAATGCCTTTTTCGAAGCGCATTTTCGCCAAACCGACACAAAAATAAGTGCTAAATTTTCAAAACAAAATACGCACAAGTACTAATCGATTTTTACTAGTAAACTGCTAATAATCAACCACTTATGCCAACTTATCGATTATAAAGCAATCTTAATGAAATCCCGACTCAAAATGTTATTGTAAATGATTGATAATCAGCAATTTACAAATCTATAATGCTGTAAAATCGCATTTTGTCGATTTTGTTCGTATTTTTTCCGAAAAAATTTTGTGCGTAAAAAAAACAATTAGTAAATTTGCGCTGTGAGAAACCATGGCTTTCGCGCTACATGCCACAATATAATATGGTGTAACGGTAACAGTGGTGACGCACAGAAAGAATTAACCAAAAATTTAATTTACATGAAGCACAAATTATTTTCGTTTGGCTTGTCGTGGCTTTTTATTTTGTTTGCCACTTCGGCTATGGCGCAGGTGTCGGTTTCTGGCACAGTGAAGGACGCCACAGGTGAGCCTGTTATTGGTGCCAGCATTCTTGTGATTGGCACTACCAACGGCACTATTACCGACATCGATGGCAACTTCACCCTGAATGTGGCAGAAGATGCCACACTCAAAATCTCCTATGTCGGTTACAAAGATGTAGAGATGCCTGTGAACGGGCAGAGCGTCTTGTCTATCACCATGAACGAGGACACTGAGGTTCTCGACGATGTGGTTGTGGTAGGTTATGGCGTTGTGAAAAAGAATGACGCCACTGGCTCGGTTACTGCCATCAAGCCCGACGACATGAACAAGGGTATGACGACAACTGCAACTGATATTCTTTCGGGTAAAATAGCGGGCGTGAATGTTACCTCGTCGGGCGGCGAACCTGGTGCTGGTGCTACTATCCGTATTCGCGGTGGTTCATCGCTTTCTGCTTCGAACGACCCTCTGATTGTGATTGATGGTCTAGCCATGGATAACAATGGTATTCAGGGCGTTTCGAACCCATTGTCGATGGTAAACCCCAATGATATTGAAACTTTTACTGTGCTGAAAGATGCTTCTGCAACTGCAATTTACGGTTCGCGCGCTTCAAACGGCGTTATCATTATCACTACGAAAAAAGGTAAAACTGGTACTGCACCAAAATTTGACTACGAAGGCAATGTGGGAGCGAATATCATTACCAAGCGTTTGGAAGTGATGAATGCAACCGAATACCGCAATTTCTTGCAGAAAAATGAGGGTGTTTATGGTGCTATCTACCAAAAATTGGGTACTGCCAACACCGACTGGCAAAAAGAGGTAACTCGTGTTGGACTTTCGACCGACCACAATTTTTCTGTTACCGGCGGTACGGCTCACATGCCATATCGTGCTTCGCTTGGCTATACGCTGCAAAATGGTACAATTCTCGAAAGTCAAATGCAACGTGTAACCGCTGCCGTAAATCTCTCGCCTTCATTCTTGGACAATCACCTTTCGTTTAATTTGAACGCAAAAGGCATGTTCATTGCCAACACCTATACCGATGGCGGTGGCATTATTGGCTCGGCTTTGGCTTTCGACCCAACACGCTCGGTTTATGATAATACACACAAAGAGTATGGTGGATTTTATCAGACTGAATCGGCAGTGAAAGATAAGTTTGATGACAAATGGGATTTTATGACCGACACGAATGTTCCACAAAATCCTGTAGCACAACTGAAAAATAAAGAAGATAAGTCGAAAGCAGGCTCTTTTGTTGGTAATTTGGAGGCTGATTACAAAATTCATGGATTTGAAGATCTTCGTCTGCATGCTAATTTCGGCGCCGACTATTCGTATGGTCAACAGCGCACAATTATCAGCCCATATAGCTACAGCAACAACTATTATGGTTGGGACGGAATAACTAAGAAGACCAAGTACAACCTGCTGTTTAATGCGTATGCACAGTACTACAAAGATTTCACCGAACTGCAACATTTCGATGCAATGCTCGGTTACGAGTGGCAACATTTCAAAAACTGGGGAACAACCGATGGCTGTGGTCGCTATCAATCTACCTATGACGACGCTACTTTGGCAGGTCAGCCTTATAATTCCTACACTACCAAATGGGCAAGCGAGAGTTACTTGGTGTCGTTCTTCGGACGCATTAACTACACTGGCTGGGATCAACTGATGCTTACTGCTACCGTTCGTGGCGATGGCTCGAGCCGTTTTGCACACCGCAACTCGAAAGGTGAAAACAATCAGTGGGGCGTATTCCCATCGGTAGCGCTTGGTTGGAAAATTAAAGAGACTTTCTTTAAAGATAACAACGAGTTGAGCGAATGGAAACTCCGTTTAGGTTATGGTATTACGGGTCAGCAAGACCTTGGGCAGGGCGACTATCCTGCGTTGTTGCTCTACACGGTTTCGCGCGAACACGCAAGTTATTCGTTAGGCGAAATTGACGAAAATGGCAAATACATCTACTATCAAAGCAATCGTCCTGGCGCTTACAACGAAGACCTTACTTGGGAGAAGACAACCACATACAATGCTGGTATGGACTTGGCGTTCTTGAACAACCGCGTATCGTTCAGCCTTGATTATTACTATCGCTTGACCGAGGATTTGATTTCGGTAATTGACGTGCCTGCTGGCATGAATTTCTCGAATCAAGTGGTGTCGAACATTGGTAGTTTGAGTAACCAAGGTGTTGAATTTATGCTGAATGCCACGGCTATCAATCGTAAAAACTTCAAGTGGGATATTGGTTTTAATGCCACATATAACAAAAACAAGATTGAATCGCTCACAACTGGTTCTGGCAGCGACTACTATGTAGAAACTGGCGGTATTTCGAGTGGCACGGGTAATACCATTCAACGCTACCAAGAAGGTTATGCAGCCAATACATTCTGGGTGTACCAAACCTATAAAAACGATCAGGGTTATTATGAAATTGTGAATCAGAACGGTGATAAAGATGCCAACGGAAAAGACATCATCAACGAAAACGACCTTGTAGCCTACAAAAATCCAATGGCTCCTGTTACGCTTGGTTTCCAAAGCAAAATGCAATTCCATGGTTTCGATCTCAGTTTCTCGTTGCGTTCAAACATTGGTAACTATGTTTATAACGATGTGGCTGCAGGTAAAATGTCGTCGCTCGCAAGCCCAGAACGTTCTGGCGGTTACACCAACGTAATAAAAGGAACAGAATCAACATTCGCTGCCATTTCTGGTTCAAACACAGTTTCGGCTAGTTCTAATGCATACAAGATGGATATTTTTGTCGAAAATGCTTCGTTCTTGCGCATCGACAATATTACGCTTGGTTACACATTCGATCAAAATCCGAAAATTAACGCTCGTTTGTACGCCACGGTGTCGAATCCAGTTGTTATTTCGGGCTATTCAGGACTCGATCCTGAGGTCTATGGTGGAATCGACAACAATATCTATCCTCGTTCGATGTCGGCCATTATTGGTGTAAGTCTTCATTTTTAATCAGAAAAAAATACACTGCCATGAAAAAGTATTCAATCGCAATTTTTGCAATTTTGCTTGCAGGTCTGAGTTCGTGCGTCAACGACTTAGATGTGCAGTCGATTGATCCAAACACAAGTTCGTCGATCGATGCAAAATCGCTTTTCATAAAAATTTATTCCACACTCGCACTCACAGGTCAGCAAGGCCCAAGTGGTAATGGCGATGTGGCAGGTGTCGACGAGGGAACATCTTCTCTCTATCGTATGACTTATTCGTTGCAGGAGTTCCCTGCCGATCAGATCTATTGGATATGGCCGGATGTAGGTGTAGACGATGTTCGTAAGATGAAGTGGACTGCAAGTAATAGTCTTGTAAAGGGTCTTTACTCTCGTTTGTATTTCGATATTACGCTCTGTAACTTGTATCTTGACAACTATGCCGAGACGGCAACGAAAGAGGAATTAGCAGAAGTTCGTTTCATCCGTGCGCTTAACTACTGGTATCTGTTGGATATGTTTGGCAATGTGCCCTTTGTAGAGCATGCTGGTTTGTCGGAACTTCCAGAGCAGATTGAGCGTCCAGACCTTTATCGTTGGTTGAAGAACGAGTTGAAGGACAATATCGCACCTAACCTTGCTCCTGCTAATCAGCGTATCAGTTACTATCGTATGGACCAAGCGGCTGCATGGTTATTGCTGAGCCGTCTATGTTTGAATGCAGGTGTGTATGGTGTTGACCGCAATGGTGTACAGCAGATTTCTGACCTCACGGCAGAATATACGGATGCTGCTTACTATGCTAACCAAGTGATGAACTCTGGTTATCAGTTGGCCTCGGAATATCGTTACTTGTTTATGGGCGATAATGACAATTTGGGAACTGTGAATGATGCTTACAAAGAGATTATCTTGCCTATCGGACAAGATGGCATCGAGACGCAATCGTATGGCGCTTCGCTGTTCCTTATCGCTTCGTGCTACACTGGCGGAATGCCTTCGTATGGAATCACCGAAAACTGGAAATGTATTCGTTCGCGTGCGCAACTTGTGCAGCTCTTCTGCCCAAAATTCTCAGCTCCTATTGCATCTGACATTACCACCGAAGACGCAGCAAAAAAAGCCTATGGCGAATTCTGTGGTACGGCCGACGAGATTACGAAAGCCGCAAAGGACTCTCGTGCAATGTTCTGCAACTATAGCACGGATGGATCGAATACTTATGTATGCCAGTTCTGGAAACAGAATACATCGGATGAGTTCCTCTCTGGTTGGGGTATCACTAAGTTCTCGAACTTGATGGCAGACACTAACCGTATTGCAGGTGACACGAAATATCCTGATATGGATGTGCCGTTGATGCGTTTAGGCGAAGCCTATCTGAATTATGCTGAGGCGGTTTTGCGTGGTGGTACGCAATGTGGTATGAGTGTCGACGAGGCCGTAAATACAGTGCGCCGTCGCGCTGGTGCCGAAGAAAAGAGCGGTTGGAACATTACAGATAAACCTCTCAAAGGCTTGAATATTCTCGACGAACGCGGTCGCGAACTTTATAGCGAAGGTCTCCGTCGTAGCGACTTGATTCGTTTTGGCTATTTCACAGGATCGTATGCCACAACGGGCTATCGCTGGGAATATAAGGCAGGCGAATTGCTTGGCATTAACGCTGAGCCAGAATCGTTCCGCAACCTATACCCGTTGCCTTTGAGCGAGACTACGGCTAATAGCAAATTGAAACAAAATCCAGGATACAATTAATCTTTTATTTAACTTAAATTCTTATTTTTATGAAAAACTTAAAAGTTTTTGCCCTCGTGGCTCTTGCAACAGTTGCAGTTTTGGCTGGTTGCAAAAAAGACAAAGAAAAAGAGGCTACACCCGACATCAAAAGCACGGTGCCCGAAGTAGCCGCCACCGAAGGTGCCTACACCGTAGTTTGGAATGCCGTGGACTACAGCGATTGCAACGGTCTTGTATTTGCAGGTAACTACAATGGCTGGAGCAAAACCGCTTCAGAGATGGCAGTATTTGAGAAGATTGATGGTTACACCAACTGGTACAAGGCAGTTATTACTCCTACCGCTGAGATTACCCAATTGGAAGGTAAGCCATGTGCATTGGATGCAGATGGTAACTTCCCAAACAGTTGGAACTACCAATGGATTGGTTCTAAGGAGCATCCTTGCGAAGTGTTGAAGGGCGAGGTTACCTTTGAGGGAGAGAATGATACAGAGACCAAGATGATTGTTTCACAGATTGGTACAGTAGTATATGTTCGCAGTTACGGTTTCAAGGAAGATCCATGCGTAGTAAACCCAATATATGATGTAACATTCAACCTTACTGTTCAACAAGCACTTGACGACACTGTTAAGGTATATGTAGTAGGTGATTTCGCTGAGAATAGCTGGATTGTAGATGCTTATGAGATGGATCGTGTTGACGCTACTCACTTCACTAAGACTGTTAAATCAGCCATTGGTAAAGAGTATAAGTATACGACTCAAGCTTCATGGGACAATGAGATGGTTGTTGCTGCTCCATCGGAAGGCGATACATGCTCGGCTAAGAGTAAGAACTTGAAGATTGCAGATGTTACTGTAAATGATAGTATCTATGGTTTCAATGGCATCAACAATGCGAAGATTTGTCCTGATGTGGCTCCAGAACCAGTAGAAGGCGTTATGTACATCAAATGCGAGGCCGAAGGTTGGACTTGGAAACAAATGGCCAAAGCAGAAGATAAAGAAGTCTATACTTTTGAGACTACATTAAAAGAGGGTTGCGCTAACTTTGGCGCAGATATCAATACTGCTGAAGTTGATGATGGTAAATTGTGGTTCGAATTGGAGAATACATTAGGTCTTGTAGCAGGTGATAAGGTTATCTACACCTTCGATGCTACTGTTGATCCTGCTACGCTCGTAATTGCAAAAGCAGAGTAATATCTAATTCTTAAACGCATCGAGACTGCCTAACAAAGAAAGTTGTTAGGCAGTCTTTTTTTTTGCTCTCTTTTCAATTAACTCGATAAAAGTGTGCTGCAACAACACTTTTATCAAGATAAAAATGTATTTGAACTACACTTTTATCAAGATAATTTGGTGAGGTGGTGAAGAGTCTCATTGCAAATCTACATTTTCTGTATAA
>CAVFDI010000079.1:0-6766 GCA_963621145.1 Paludibacteraceae bacterium
TCGATGGGTATTCGCAACCACACGAAAAGCGTTTTTTTCGTAAAATGGAGGAAATCGACGGAATTGATGAAAAATTGCACTCAAAAATCTGCTCAATTTTGTCACAAAAAAATCGCAATTCCTCAACCAAGAAACTGCGATTTCCATATTTTTCAGCAAACATTATTTTGCCAACTCATCGTAAGGCGCGTACGAAAGATTGTTCATCTGTCGCAAAATGTGCTGTTGCTGCCGAAGCACATATTTTCCCGGATTTTGCACACTATACTTAAGCGGTTTGGGCAAGACAGCAGCCAAAAGTGCCGCCTGTTCGCGCGTGAGTTTTGCGGCTGGACGATGAAAATAGTGCTGCGCTGCGGCCTCGACACCATAAATGCCCTTGCCAAATTCAGCCACATTCAGGTAAACTTCCATAATGCGCCGCTTGCTCCAAAAGCCTTCTATTAATATGGTGTAGTACGCCTCAACACCTTTGCGAAAAAAATTTCGTGTGCCAAAAGTGAAGACATTTTTCGCCGTTTGCTGCGTTATAGAACTGCCGCCAGCACGCTTAGGACTGCCTTTTTTCTCGTTTTTCTGATTTTTTTCGTGAGCCTTCTGAATGTACTCCCAATCAAAACCATGATGCTCAAGAAATTTCTGATCTTCGGAAGCGATTACGGCCAAAACCATGTGGCGCGAAATTTCGTCGAACGAGACCCAATCGCGCTGATATTTGTAATTTTTATCGCTGCGAAATTCGATGGCGCGCTTGAGCATCAGCGGCGTGTAGCAAACTGGCACAAAACGCAACAAAACAGTCAAGCCGATGGTGATACCAAAAAACCACAAGACAAATTTCAGCAAAAATCGTCCAAATTGCGATTTCGACTTCTTCGGCTTATTCATTTTGCGCCTTTTACTTACAATTTTTTGAGACATTTCGCGAGCGTATCTACCTGAATAAGAACACTTTGGCTATCATCGTTGGCGATGACAAAATCGGCCATCTGACGCATTTCTTCCGACGAAAGCTGACGGGCGGCACGCTGCGCAATCTGACTTTCGGTAGCGCCATCGCGCTGAACAGCACGCTGCAAACGCACCTCGAGCGGTGCATCGACCACCACTACCCTATCGACTAATTTTCTGAAATCGGTCTGAAGCAAAAGTGCCGATTCGACAAACACAATTTTATCGAGATGCACGCTACGCCAACGCTCAAAATCACGAAAGACGGCTGGGTGAACCAACGCATCGAGCGCGACCAACTTCTGCGAGTCAGAAAACACAACCGCGGCCAATGCACGACGGTCGAGCACACCATCTTTATATAGGTGTTCGCCAAACTGACGAATCAACTCGCTGCGAAGCGCCTCATCTTCGTCGTAAAGGGCTTTGGCGCGCGTGTCGGAATCGTAAACTGCAAAACCACGCATACGCAGCAATCTGGAAATCAACGATTTACCACTGCCAATGCCGCCTGTGATTCCAACAATCATCATTTTTCGAGAAGAAATTCCACCTCGGCTGGCGAAAAGTGCAACGAGCGCACATGCGAATTGTTCGTAACCACGCGCACCTGCGCCTTGTACGAACCTTTCTGAATATCGGCATAATCGACATAGGCCGAAAAATCGGTTGGCGAAAGCGCCTCGAATCGACTCACGCCAATGGAGCAAACCAACTTGACACTTGGTGGGAAAGTGCGCAACTGCACATCGTTAGGGAAATTGCGCGCTTCAATGTTGAGTTCCAACGTCTTTTCGGTCGACATCTCGATAGGCACGGAAACCTCGACCGTTTCAACATCAAATTTTGCAGCGCGAACAGGTTTCAAGGCACACTGAAAAGTGGCAGATTTCGACAGCGGCTCGATGGGAGCAGAAAGAACAACCTCGACCGATTGCAGCGTGTCGAGCACATCGTGCGGAGCAAAAACCTCGACCGAAGCAGGTACTATTCGCACCGAATCGAGCAAAACATACGGAACGGCAAGCGGAATTTGTTGCGTCAACCGCACAGGCAAATTTTTTTGTTCGAGACGAACGTACGACACCGCCACCGCCTCGGGTTTTATGGCAACAATCTGCGAAGTTTCGGGCAAACGATGTCGCACCGCCGCCATCCGACTGCGATAGTCAACCGAAAGCGTATTGCCATCGGCGAAAGCGTCGGAAAGATCGATCACGAGTGTATCGACATCGGCTTTCAGCCGATAATTTATCAGCACCTGTCCTTCGTCGCGCACCGTTACAGAAAGCGTGTTGGGCAATTCGCGCTCGAGCAATGCATTGCTAGGAATGCCCACATATTGCAGCGGAATTTCGACGGTTGTGCTTCGGCGTGCGCCCACATTGTACATCACCCAAAAGAGCGATGCCAACAGCAAGAACGCAAGAAAAGCCACCGCATCCTCGGTGAAGAGAAGGCGTGCAACTCGGCGAGCCACCAAACGGCAGCGCGCCCCGACCGATTTCCAGTCGACTTTCAAAATGATTATTCCTTAGGGATTAATCTTTTTTCTCCGTTTTTTCAGGAGCGGCTTGCGTACCGTTTTCAGGAGCGTCAAAAACCATCGATTTGCTCACTTTGATACGCACATTGTCGGCAATTTCGAGCAAAACAACGTTGTCTTTCACCTCGCGAACACGACCATAAATGCCGCCCGAAGTGATTACGCGACGTCCAGCCTCGAGCGAATTTTGGAATTTCTGTACCTCTTTTTGGCGTTTATTTTGCGGACGAATCAGGAAGAAATAGAAGATCACAAAAATCAGCACAAGCATAAAGATGCTGGTCCATTGGCTTCCGCCAGCAGCTTCCATATCGGCTTGCAAGAGAATGTTCAGTAAAGTCATAACGGTTAAATTTTAAGGTTAAATAATCTGTTTTTTTTTAAAGTTTTGTATCGGGTTTCACCAATTTGCCAGCAGCACGTTGGTCGGCCACAATCTTGTCGAGAATGCCATTGATGAACGATGCGCTGCGTGGCGTGCTGTAGGCCTTTGCAATCTCGATGTATTCGTTCAGCGTTACGCTTACTGGAATGGTTGGGAAGGTGAAAATTTCGGCCAAGGCGATCTTCATTATCAGCGTGTCCATGAATGCGATGCGATCGAAATCCCAGTTTTGGGCGGTGTCGATTATCATCTGCTCGTATTTTTCGGAGCCATCGATGGTTGCGTGGAATAGCGTGTGAACAAAATCAAGCTCATCATCGCCATCGGCAAGGGTCATTATTTCGTTGTCGGCAATGGTGTCGACGGTGAAACGTTTGATAGTTTTTTGCACGAAACTCAGCACCGTGTCGAGGTCGTCGTTCCAATAGATGCTGTGGTCTTCGAGATAGGCATCGATGTCGAGACTGGCAGGCACATCATTTTTGAAAATTTTGCGCCAGATGTCGCGATCGGCATCGTACGAGCGCACATCTTCGTCCATATACTCTTTGTAGTGTTCAGAATGCGTAACAGCGCGGTAGAACGATGCCAAAACCGAGTCGTCGTCGGCATTCCAGCGATATTTTTCCGAGAAAGCTGCCAATTTTTCGCTTTCGCAAAGTTGCATGGCAAACATGTTGGTGGCAAAACGCATGTTCGGATTGCGCTCGGCATCGGTTGGCAAATACTTGTTGCGACGGCTATCAAGGTAAAATTCGGTGTAGCGAGTCAACTCCATCACCAGCGAAAGCATAGCCAAGTAGAGGTCGTTTATCTGCTCGACGCTCTTGTCGAGTTCTTTCTCGAACGAGCGAATGGCAGTGCGCTTTTCCAGCTCGGTAGGCACTACCATTTCGTCACGATTTTCGTTTTGAAAATAGGCGTATAGCACCTGAACAGCCTTAACACGGAGAATTGCACGATTTATCATAGAACACAATTTGATTTTTTGGACTGCAAAGGTACGATTTTTTTTGTTTCAAAAATCCACTTTCGCGAGAGAAATTTTAGCCGAAAAAATTTTCGGAAGATTTCCAAGGCGCAAATTCAATCAGAAAAAACGATTTTTATTCAATAAAATCATCATACTGAACAAAAAAGTACGTTTTTTATTCAGTACAGCGTAGATTTTGAATAAAATGGAGAATTTTGCGCATCATTTATTGGCTGATTTTTTTCAGCATGTCACACGAGAAAGTGCTTATTGGAACGACTTTTATAACATATCCATCTTTTTCGATGGTGCGACTGTCGTTCATTGTTACAATGGTGAGATCATTGCAATGCAGTTCACCAGCGCACTCCACAAGACTATCGACCTCGCGCTTAAGCGTGCGCGGCTGCTCCAAATCGTAGCAAACCTGAACGAGCGACTCCACCACCGTGCCATTGCGCATGACAAAATCGACCTCCTTATCGTTGCGCGAACGATAGTAAAAAAGCGAGGTCTCGGTGCTGTAACCGCAGCGCACGAGTTCCACAAACACCTGATTTTCGAGCAACCGCCCAAAATTATCGCTCACACTGAAGGCCTTGGCCGCCACAAATCCATTATCGACCACATAGACTTTTTGTGGTGCTTTTTTCATCAATTTCAATTTGCTATTGTAGCGCGAAAGGTAGAAAAATAGGTACGGCTCGCTCAAATAATTCATAAATTTTTGAACTGTTGCCACACTCGTGAAACCAAGATTTTCTGCAATTGTATTGATACTGAACGCATTACAAAAATTCGACAGCAAATAAGAAGCCAACAAACCAAGGTCGGCCGTTTTGCGCACTTTGTGCCTTTGTGCAACATCTTTAAGCACTATCGAGTCGAAAAGTGCCGACAGATAGTTGACCAGCAACGGTCGCGCCTCGAGCGTTTCGGGGTAGCCGCCACACTGCAAATAGTCCGCCAAAAGTTTTTTTGCCTTTGTCGATTTTGATTTTAACTTGGTTTTGTGCCATGCGAAAAACTCCGAAAGACTGAATGGCAGCATCTCCATCTGCACATAGCGCCCCGTGAGCAACGATGCCATTTCGCCACTCAGCAGCCGAGCATTGCTGCCAGTTACGACCATGTTCACGCCAAGTCGATAGAGTTTCGCCACCCACACATCCCAATGCGGCAGGTTTTGAACCTCGTCCAACAGCAAAAAATCGAAATTTGGATAGACTTGTTGCAACGTTTCGTAAACTGCGTTCTCGTTCCATGCATCGAGCAATTGCTGATCGTCGAAATTGAGATAAGCAAAATTCCTGCCGCGCAACAGCAGCAGTGCTTCGGTCGACTTTCCGACGCGGCGCGGACCGGTGATCAGTTTTATCTGTTTGCTCTGCAACAGATCGCTGGCGCAATATTTTGTTTGGCGCGTTACGTACGAGCGCGATAGTAAAAAATTGCGTTCCTTGCGCTGATTTTCGATAATTTTACGCATAATTTTATCGATTTATTCCGCTGCAAAATTACAAAATTTATTCAATAAAATCATCATACTGAACAAAAAAGTACGTTTTTTATTCAGTACAGCATATATTTTGAATAAAATGGAGAAAATTTGGTGCTAATTTTTGCTGTGATAGCGACGATATTTGGCTGGCCAAGCGGCAATGCGCTGCGGCACTTTTATGATCCAGCGCGCGCATTTATCCGCGGCAAACTGCAGTGTATTGTACCAATGTTCTTGTGGCAAAACCACCTCGCCGCCACGCTCGGCAGCGGCATAGCGTATCAACGCATCGATGCGCTCCTTTTGCATGCCTGCATTGCGCTGAAACAGGCGCACCACAATGCTCGGCACCGAATAGAAACGCGATAGCCACGAATGCGCGCAAAGTTCGCGCCCTTGAAGATCGTACAAAAGTGTGGAAATGCCATCGGCATGCCGTTCGGTCGGCAAATAGAGCGTTTTGAAATTGGCTGCCAGCCAAAGAAAAAATTGGTAGTAAGGTTCAATCACTTTGGGGCGATCGAATGTGTAATTTCCACCCAACGCAGCGACATCGAATGCGGCAATCATCGCCTCTTTGTGGTCGGCATAGCGGAACGATTTCACCGCCTCGCGCGAAAATTTGGTGCGAATGAGCCGCAGATCGAAAATATTGAAAAAAGGATTAGTAACCAGCGGATTACCAGCACGCATATTTCGTCCGCCATCGGGGCAGCCAGCGTTGGCATAACCATTTTTCACAACAAAATCGACCAAATCCAGCACAGCATCGGGATTGGTAACAAAACAATCCTCGTCCACATTGATGGCGATGTCGCAGTCCGTGTCTTTCAACATCGTGTAGAAATAGCCATCGGCCGATTGGTCGGTGAGTCGTACGCACGGAAAGCCCATGCCTTCGTAAAACGCCTTCGAAAGGCGATAGAGCCGCAGGTCGAACGAGCGGCAAAAAAACTTGATGCGAAGCGGAGTAGCAGGGATGTTCATACGGTAGGAAAATGTTAGCAGATTGCTTTTATTTTGAAAAAAAGAGGTCGGAAAATGCAGTTTGTTGCAAAAAAAAGACTTTCGGGGGTCTATTTTGTATGAAAAAAAGGACTTTACAGTTTTTTTTTGACTTATACGCCTTTTTTGGGGTGAATGCTTGGGTTATTTATCGGGGGAGATGAGAGTGCGGAAGGCGTTCTGTACGGCTTGGTAGGAATAATGGTCGAGATAAATCTGCCGTGCGTAGGCGTTGAAGCGAGGGCGAGGGTGGGCGGCGATGCGGTTGAGGCAAGCAATGAACTCCTCTGCCGTATTGCACAAGCCGCCAATGCGCTCGTAATCAGCCGTATATCCCTCAAAAGCCTCACTCGTTCCAATGATATTTTTGCCATACATCAACGATTCGCAGGTCTTCACTTTCAT
>CAVFDI010000080.1:0-6751 GCA_963621145.1 Paludibacteraceae bacterium
CCCAAAAAAAACACCAAAAAAAGCACGAAATTTTTCGCGAAAAAAACTGATTTTTTGAAGAGCAAAAACAGCCAAAAAAACAACGAAAAAGACATAAAAATCCGATTCTGACACCCCAAAAAGGGCTCATTTTAGGTCAAAAAGGTGCATTTTGATAAGCAAAGTGCATTTTTTTGACCTTTTTTTTGCACCGCTCGGAAAAATGTTCTAACTTTACTAGTACAAAGGTGTAATAAATGTAAATTCTTTCGTAAGAACTTTCGTCAAAACTTTCGTTCGCTTGCACTAGTAACCAAAACCGAACAGCCTACCGACCGACCAAGTCAAAATAACCCGAAAGACCATCACAACGCGCAGCACCATCCACCGCGTGCCAAAACGCCCAAGTACAACAATGGACATAACACATGCCGAGCATTGTCGTATAAGGGAGTCGATGATGGGAGGCCTATATAGTTTACTCCCGTAACCTTTTAATTTTTATAGCCATGATTGGTAAAGAAATTAAAACCCTCAAGCAGTTCTTGCTTGATTTAGACCCCGACACGCGTGCGGAGGTCTTCAGACAAATCGTTAAACGGTGCCACGTGACTGCTACAACAGTCCGTCAGTGGGTACGCGGTGAAACATCACCGCAAGAGTGGCGCGTTGATGTAATTAACAATTACGCAAAGCAATTTGGCTGCGTGATTGTCTTCCCACCGATTAAGCGCAAACGATATCTCGAAGATTTATCACGAGAGCTTGAATTGCAAAAGCTAATGAACAAAGGAGGCGCACTATGACATTGAAAGAGAAAATCTTGCAGGCGAGTGATTATGGCAAGGACATAATCGTGCGGCTCTACCCCGAGAGCGCCGACTGCTTCGGCACAAACCGCAAATTCCGTATGCGCGAAGAGAAGACCGCTTCTACTTCGCTTAAACTCGTCGAGAGCCAGAACGGCTTGACCTATTGGGCAGTGAACGATTGGGGCAGCGGCAGCGCCAAAGGACTCAACGCCATCGACCTCTATGCGCAGTTCTACAACATCACCTTTCCGCATGCCTGCCAACTACTCGCTAGCGAGCTAGGCATCGACACATCGCTGCAAAAAGAGGTGAATAAGCCCACCATTGAGCAGCGTGTGCGCCGTGTAAACGAAACGCCAGGCATCTTCCAATACATCGAGAAAGAGTTCACCGACGACGAACTATTCATCATGGGACCATTCGTCAACAAAAGAGTGCTGGAACGTTACCATTGGAAGTCGCTGCGCGAATACGACATCGTAAAACAGGACAAAGTCACCGAGATTCATTCTAACGAGAATTATCCCATCTTTGCGCGCGATTGTGGCGACTTCTACAAGATTTATAAGCCGTATGAGTTCGACAAGCAATATCGCTTCGTATACATGCCCAAAAGCACCGACAGCAGCGTTCATACCAAAGACTTCATCAACGGTCTAGCAGAAATCGACGCTGCACTCTACGAGATGTACAATAGCAGCGCAGCGAATAACGAAGACGGCACAAGCAGCGACACAAACAATGAAAAGAAACTGTCTGCCATCTTCATCTGTTCGGGCGAGCGCGATGCCATGAACATCGCAGGCATGGGCTATTACCCAGTGTGGTTCAATTCCGAAACGGCCAACATCACCTACGAGCAGTACCACTTGCTCAAAAGCAAAGCGCACGTCATCTACAACATTCCCGACATCGACGAGACGGGCATCCGACAGGGTGGTCGCCTCGCATTGCAGTATATCGACTTACGCACCGTGGAGTTGCCGCAGTGGCTGCGCGAACGTCGTGATAACCGTGGTCGCCCTCGCAAAGACCTGCGCGACTTCGTAGAACTGAAACCACGCAAAGATGCCAAACGCGATTTCGACAATCTCGTCGCAGCATCACTTTCGGCATGTTTTTGGGAGACGCTGCACATCGGCAAACGCGAGATCATCAACATACGCGTCACCTCGATGCTCTATTATCTCAAACTGGCAGGTTTCCGCCGTTGGCAAGATCCATTCTCGCAGCGGTGGTTCTATGTTCATCTGCAAGGTTTCAAAGTAACCAAATGCGAACTGAACGACATTCGCGACTTCATCCGAATGGAGATAAAACGTCGACACTTGCCAATAGAGGTGCTCGAATCGTTCATTTTGAGCGGCAAGACCACCAAGAGCGTTTTCGATAACCTCGAGAGCATCAATCTTGAGTTTCGTGACTCTGGCGAGAAGAGGATACTGCATTTCCAGAATGGCGACTATAGTGTGGACAAAAACAATTTCGAGAAGATCAACGCACTGCAGTCGTATTATTGGGCAAATAAGGTCATTCCGCACGCTATACGGCGTTTACCATCGTGCTACGACTATGATGCCTCTACGGGCAAAATACGCTTCCTAGAGCACCCTTCGAAGGTCTATCGCTACCTTACCAACACTTGCCGTATGCATTGGCGTAAAGAGTACGAGGATAAGGCTACAGGCAATGCCAACGATGATCGTCAATACTGCGAGAAATACCAATTCTCACTCTATGGCGACCGACTCACGAAAGAGCAGCAGGAAGAGCAAGTCAAACACCTGCTCAACAAGATGTATGTCTACGGCTACCTGCTCTATGGCAAGAAATCCGACAGTCACACCTTTGCCGTTTGGGCAATGGAGAACCAAGACCTCGAGGTCAACTACTGTTCGGGAGGCTCGGGCAAGACGCTTTTCTATCGTTGTTTGGAGAAGACTGGTTTCTTGAAGATTCTCACCCTCGATGGTCGTAACCCGATGCTCTTCAACAACAACCACTACATGGAGCGAGTTGACTACGATACCGACATCATTCACTTCGAGGATACCAATTTCGACTTCAAGTTCCAAGCCATCTATGGCATCATCGATAGTGGCGTCACCGTCAATCGCAAGAACGAAGGCTCGTTCGTTATTCCCTATCAGGCTGCGCCAAACCTAGTGATGTGTTCCAACTTTGCACCACCAGACAATAATCCTTCAACTCGTCGTCGTATCATTCCCGTCATCTTCTCCGACTACTACCACTACCGAGTGGACTCAGCCTACCGAGAGACTAGACAGGTAAAGGACGACTTTGGTATCGATCTCTTCAATCATGCTTATTCCGAAGAAGACTATAACGCTGATTGCAATTTTATGATCGACTGTCTGCAGTTGTTCCTTACGATGAAGAGCGAAAAGAGAGTCTGTCAACCGCCGTTGGCTAACTTCGAGAAGCGTATCCACCATCAATTGATTGGCGATGTCTTGCTCGAGTTCTTCGACGACTACTTCCTCGACCAAGGCAATGCCGACCGTCTTATCCCCAAGTTCGAAGCCTATAATGCACTCAAACGATGGTTTGATGGTCGAAACAATAGTATGACGATGAATCGATTCAAAAAGACATTGATGGAGTATTGTAACTATCGCAATTTCGAGTTCAATCCATCATCGATATGCAACTCGAATGACAATCGTATCATACGCTGTCGCAAGTTGGGAGACCGTAAGATAACTTTGGAGTTCATCTGCGTTCATATCCCTGGTAACACTATCCAAACAGACATATTTCTGTCCTAGTAAAAACACAAGGCAAGGAGATCTTCTCCTTGCTTTTTTTTCGACTTGGATAGAAAAATTTTTTATATACTCTTTCATTATAAAAAATTGTAATCTTGTAATATGAATGAAAAAATAATATATATCTATCTAATAATAAGTAAGTTAATCCGATTACAAAAACGATTACAAATGGGTTACAATTACAACTCAATCCTCGTATTTTTCAAAAAATTTTTTTATTAAAAAACGATGGTGTAACTTTGCACCACAATCAGTAAAACTAACTAAAAACCAAAAAAATGGAGACAAAAATCAAGACAAAAACACTAGCTTTCGATGTTAGAGACATCGAACAATTTAAGGAGTACTTCCCTGATTTCAAATCGGGAAAGATGTCAGCACGTGTGTTGGGTGGAAAGTTGATTGAGATGGTAAAAAAACAGGCTGGAAACTTTGAAACACCCTCTGTTCAAGCCTGTGAAGATGGAGAAGATGTGGTAAAACACGAAACTAACACCTTCCACTTCATCAAACACCATTTTAACCTACTCAAAACTCGACTTGCAAAAAAACTCACTGAATCATTTGAAAAACCTTTGAACAGTGAGTTGACAAGCAGTGAGCGACAAGCGAAAATACGTTTGAAACACAGTTTCAAGAGTAGCGAAACAAAAACGAAGATGTACTTTCACATCAAAATCAGTAAAAACAACTAAAATTCAAATCGAAAATGAAAAACAAAACACTAGCGTTTGATGCCCATGATGTCGAGCAGTTCAAAGAATTCTTTCCTGATTTTAAGTCAGGAAACATGACAGGGCGTGAATTGGGTAGAAAATTGATTGAAATGCTAAAAAACAATCAGACAAAAAACTTTGAAACACCCTCTGTTCAAGCCAATGAAAACGAATTTAATCAATTAAAACTCGATTATCAAAAACTCAAAGAGCACTGTGAGCAACTTGAGGCACAACTTGCCGAAAAAGTATCTGAAACATTTGATTACCCTTTGAACAGTGAAGTTCAAAAAGAAATTCAAGATTCGATCGACGAAAAAAATGAACTGAAAACGAAAATTCAGGACATTCAAAGCCAAAATTTGGAACTGAAAACGCAGTTTCAAGACATTCAACGTCAAAAAGAAGCACTTGAAACAGAGTTCCAAAACATTCAAAAACAGAAAGAGACACTAGAAACGCGCTGTAAAGAATTGAAAACGCAGTTGAAAGAGGTCGAAAACCATCAAAACGCATACACATTCACGCCGTATTTCAAGCAACTTATCGAGGTGGTCTCGGACAAAATAAATGCCATCTCTGCAACTAACTATTCGCCAACCGATGTCATCATGCAAACCATTTTTGCAACCTACTTCAACAGCCACACTTCAATTCGCTATACTTACCCGATCAGTCGAGAGGAGTTGCTGACATTGGCGCAACAATTCTATCCAGAAGTCAAGAGCGAGAAAGAGTTATTCAATTTGATGATCTACAAAGTAAAGGAGGAGGAAGCATGACCGCAAAAGAACAACTGCTGATGGCTGCCGTAAAGCCACTGCTGCCGCAAATCAAACAACAACTCACACCTGCTTTGCAGATGTTCATCGAATCGCGCTTGAAAGATATCGATGCACACAAAGCCATTGCCGATACTAAGCCGATTATGCTCATCTGTCCTGACTCACAGGGCAATCTCTATCTTTGCGACGCACTCATGCGAGGCGTCGAGATAGTCGGCATCACACGCAAGGTGTCGCTCGATGTACTGACAAACCAAATCATTGCAAACTTAACCGACATTTGATATGAACGAAGAAACAACAACAACCGAAATCATCGACAATGCTCCGACGGGCACATTCGAGGACTTTATGCAGATGGCCGCTGAGCCTACCGACATTCCTGTGGACGAAATGCCCATCGGCGACGAGATGGAAGAGGAACTCATCAACGAAATCAATCAACCCAAAGACCCCATGGGCATCACAGCCGAACCCGACGACGATAGCCTGCAAGCAAAAGACATTTTAGACGATGAAGCATTCAAGTTCTCGGGCGAGATGCTCTCCTTCGGAATAGATGTGGGCGCAGCCTATCTCTTGGCATGGATTGCTCATCAGCCATTGGAGACCTATCGCTTGCCTCCGAAAGACTTGAAAAAGTTGGAGAAAGTCATAGCAAAATGTACGCGCGACACCAAACTGATGCTGTCGCCATGGCAAGGATTGTTTGTGGTTTTGATTGCCATCTACGGCATGAAGATACCGCAAGTGATAGAAGCACGCAGAGAGTGGAAAGAGGGACAAAAGCAACTAAAAGAGTATGATAGAGAAGATAAAGCAGTTCCTGTTCGGGACAAATCAAACGGAGATGCCGACAGTGCGCCCAATGCTGACCAGCCAACAACTGATGCAGCAGGAGATGTTGCGGGAGCAGGTGATGCAGCAGAACCCGAAAGCAGCCACACGGACGAGTAAGTTGATAGTGGTGCTTGGCGCCAATGGCACAGGAAAAACCACCTTCATCAAACAAATCTGTGCAGCCACACGACAACGCATTTTGATTATCACACCCGACGATACGGAGTACAACGAAGTCGATGCCTACGGCAATCCGCTCTATCCGATGAACGAACTGCGGACAAAAGACGATTTTATGTTCGATGGCGTGTGCCGTCACATCTTCGACCCGCAATGGACCACGCGTGTGCTGCACAACTTCAAATGTGGCATCATCGTCTTCGACGACTGTCGTGCCTATTTTCCTGCACGAACAGAGCAGGTGATACACGAGTTGATGATACGCCGACGCCAACGCGAAGTGGATATGATTGCCGTAGGACACGGATTCACCGAAGTACCGCCAAAGTTCTTCACCTTTGCCACCGACTATGTGTTGTTCCGTACCGAAGACAGTATTGATACACGCAAACCCTACATACGTTCGTTCGAGAAAGTCAAAAAGATGCAAGAGGCTGTCAACAAACGCGCCAAACGCGACCCACACTATCATCGACGCATGAAACAGTAACCCATTAAACGAAACTTATGAAATCAATGCTTAAATCAGAGTTAGCCCGTGCGGCGGGAGTCAGTCAACGAACATTCAGTCGCTGGTTCAGGCACATGATACCGCAAATAGAGCAAGACCTCGACATCACCATCAACAATCGTTGCAAACTCATTCC
>CAVFDI010000081.1:0-6518 GCA_963621145.1 Paludibacteraceae bacterium
AAAAATCGCAGAAACTTTTTTGAATCGACCAAAGAAAACAATAAAAGCGTAGAATTTTTAGAACCTACCGTCTAGTATGACCGAAAAACAAGCAAATCTCGACAATCGCTACATGCGCATGGCACGCATTTGGGCGGAAAATTCGTACTGCCAACGCCGCCAAGTGGGCGCACTTTTGGTGAAGGACAAAATGATAATTTCCGACGGCTACAACGGCACACCATCGGGTTTCGAAAATAATTGCGAAAACGACGAAGGATTGTCGAAACCATACGTGTTGCACGCCGAGGCCAACGCCATCACCAAGGTGGCACGCTCGAGCAACAGCAGCGATGGCGCTACGCTCTACGTAACCGCCTCGCCATGCATAGAGTGCGCCAAACTGATAATTCAAGCGGGAATAAAACGCGTGGTTTATGGCGAAAAATATCGCCTTGTCGATGGCCTTGAACTGCTCGAACGCGCTGGCATAGAACTCGTCTTTGCTCCCGACAAAAAATAGTTTGAAAAGTTTCAGGTAGGTTCTAAAAATTATCTTTGCAAGAATTTTTGAAGGCGCAAGGTGGCTTGTAACTGAAAAAACTCGAAAAAGATGCCGATTAGAAACGAAAATTCGCAAAGAGCGATTAAAGTAGCAAAAGCATTTAGGGACTTACCAAAAATATAAAAGCGTAGAATTTTTAGAACCTACCTTTTAATTGTTTGTTGCGCTGTTTAATTGGAAAATTGGGAAACATGAAAAAAGCAATAATTCCTCTCATCGTCGCCATCGCTTTGGCTGTTGGCATTCTGGTTGGCAATCTGTTTGCCGTGCGTAGCGGCGTGGCTGTGCTGCGACAGAATGGTTTTCAGCGATCCGATAACAAAATAACCGACATGCTCTCGCTCATCGATCAGGTTTATGTCGATTCGGTGCAGTCCGACAGCCTTGTTGAGTTGGTGATGCCGCTCATTGTGCGCCAACTCGATCCGCATTCGGCCTACATTCCAGCGTCCGATCTTGTGGCGGTGAACGAAGAATTGGCTGGTAGCTTTGGCGGCATTGGTGTGCAATTTTCGCTGCAAAACGACACCATTCATGTGGTCGAGGTCATTGCAGGCGGACCATCGGAGCGCGCTGGCTTGCAGGCTGGCGACCGCATTGTGGAGGTGAACGACACGGCTTTTGTTGGCTCGTCGCTCACCAACGAGCGCGTGATGAAACGTCTGCGCGGACCCAAAAATACGCAGATAAAACTTGGCATTGTGCGTGCTGGCTCGCCCGACGTGCTGCATTTCGACATCATTCGTGGCGATATTCCGTCGATTAGTGTCTACGGACCGTGCATGGTTGCTCCAAAAATCGGCTACATCAATGTGAGCAAATTTGGCGCCGACACCTATTGGGAATTCCTGACGGCACTCTCGGCTCTTCATAAAAAATCGGCTCAAGCGGTGATTATCGACCTGCGCGGCAATTCGGGCGGTTACCTCGATGCAGCCACCAACATGCTCAACGAATTTCTTGCGAAAAACGACCTCTTGGTCTATGTCGAGGGCAAGGCTTATCCGCGCGAAAGCACCTACGCCAACGGCAATGGCACTTTCACCAATATGAAAATAGCGGTTTTGGTCGATGAATTTTCGGCATCGGCGTCCGAGATTTTTGCTGGCGCCATTCAGGACAACGATCGCGGCGTCATCATTGGGCGGCGCACCTTTGGCAAAGGACTGGTGCAAAATCAGATGCAATTTGCCGATGGTTCGGCACTGCGACTCACCGTGGCGCGCTACTATACGCCGTCGGGACGCTGCATTCAGAAACCCTACGAGCGCGGAAAAATTGAAAATTACGAAGAAGAGATGCTAAACCGCTATCTGCATGGCGAAATGTTCTCGCAAGATAGCATTCATCAAAACGATACGGTGGCTTATCACACCAAAAAAGGTCGCGCGGTGTATGGCGGCGGCGGCATCATGCCCGATATTTTTGTGGCGCGCGACACTACGGGCTATTCGCCCTATTTTGCAGCACTCGCCAATGGCGGACACATCTATCAATTTGCGCTGCAATATACCGAGCAGCACCGCGAGACTCTGAAGAAATTTGGCGATTGGCAGTCGTTGACGAAACATCTCGATCAGCAAAAGGTGTACGATCAGCTTGTGGCGGCTGCAATAGCCAAAGGCATCACGGGCAGCGACAAGGACAAAGCCATTTCGCGGAAATCTATTCAGCAAAATCTCTACTCGTACATCATTCGCAATGTGCTGGGCGATATTGATTTCTATTCGTATGCAGCCACTTTCGACACCACCATTTTGCGCGCCGTGGAAGAACTGAATAATTAGAAGTGAGGAGTTAGGAGTGAGGAATTTTTAGTTAGAAGTGAGAAGTTAGTAGTGGTTGCTAAAAAAGCTGTAGATAATCTTTAAATTTTCAAATAAAAATAAAGAAAAATGCTATTAAACATTGTTTTACTTATCGTAGGATTTGTGGTGCTGGTGCTTGGCGCCGATTGGCTAGTCGATGGTGCATCGGGCTTGGCCAAACGCATGAATGTGCCAGACCTTGTCATCGGATTGACCATCGTGGCTTTTGGCACCTCTGCGCCCGAATTGGTGGTGAATATCGTTTCGTCCATCGAAGGCTCGAGCCAGATTGCGCTCACCAATATTCTTGGCAGCAACATCATCAATGTGCTGATAATTCTTGGCGTTTCAGCTACCATTTACCCCATAGCATCGCAGCGTAGTTCGCGCCGTTTCGACATTCCAATGAGCATTCTCGCGGGCTTGGCCATTCTGATACTTGGCACTGAATGCTTCGGTTTGATGGGCAGTGATTGGGAGGTTTCGCGCCTCGATGGCATCATCTTGCTCTGCGTTTTTGCGCTGTTCATGTATCACTCGGTGCGTGAGGCTAAGCGCGGACAAAATGCTAGCAACGATGAATACAAACCGATGAAAATTTGGAAAGCCATCGTGCTTATTCTCGTCGGCATTGGTTTTTTGGTTGGTGGCGGCGAACTGATAGTGCGCGCTGCGGTGGCCATAGCCGAGGCGTGGGGCGTACCCGAAGCCGTGGTCGGCGTTACCATTGTGGCTCTCGGCACATCGCTGCCCGAGCTGGCAACTTCGGCGGTGGCGGCATTCAAACATAACTCCGATTTGGCCATCGGCAATGTCATTGGTAGCAACATTTTCAATGTCTTCTTTGTGCTTGGCGTCAGTGCAGTTATTCGTCCGTTGCCTGCCTACAATCATCTTTTGGTCGATTCTGCCTGTGCGGCTGGCTGCTGTGCGCTGGTTTGGCTCTTTGTCTGCACCAACAAACGTCACGAAATTAAACGTTGGCAAGGCGTGGTGTTGCTCGCTTGCTATGCGACCTATTTGGTGTGGCTGCTGGGAACGTTGTAGAGAGGTTACAAGTTTCAGGTTTCAGATTTCAAGTTGGGCGCGGTGGGCTAGTCGAACCGCAGCCAAAAAGTCTATGTTCTATGCTCAGTGCTCTACAAAAATACATCGAAACCTCCATTCTTCCGCTCTATGAGTCGTTCGACCGTGGGCACAATCGTGAGCATGTGGAGCGTGTGATAGCCGAAAGTCTTGCGTTGGCTGCCGACTATGATGTCGATCTCGACAAGGTCTACACCATTGCCGCCTACCACGATGTTGGCATGCCGCGTGGGCGCGATTTGCACCATATCTATTCTGCCGAAATTCTTTTGAACGATACGATTTTGCGCCGTTGGTTTTCGGAGGCTGATTTGCGCCTCATGGCCGATGCCATCGAGGATCATCGTGCTTCGGGGAAGAACGAGCCGCGTACCATCTACGGGCGCATTGTGGCGGAGGCTGATCGCGATATTGATCCTGAACTCATCTTGCGCCGTACGCTGCGTTTTTCGTTGCGCCAACAGCCCGATGCTGCGGCAGAGTGGCACATTCAGCGCGCCATCGACCATCTGCACGAGAAATATGCCGAGGGCGGCTACATGCGTTTGTGGCTTCACAGCGCACGAAACGAGCAAGGACTTGCCGCCCTGCGTGCCCTCATAGCCAACCCCGAAAAACTCCGCACCACGCTGGCGCAGCTGCTGGCGGAAGAAGAACAAAAGTAGGAACACGCATTTGCGCATTCCTACTAATTGTTGTGATTGGGTAGATAGAAGATTGACTAATCGCTCAAATCTCCACTCTTGTCTTCTTTTTCAGCTCGAAGTCGCGACCGAGGTAGCGCTCGCGCACTATGGGGTTGGCGGCCAACTCTTCGGGCGAACCGTGGAAAAGAATTGTACCTTCAAAAAGCAGATAGGCGCGGTCGGTTATCGAAAGCGTTTCGTCCACATTGTGGTCGGTTATTAGAATGCCAATGTTGCGGTCTTTCAGGTGCCAAACAATGTCTTGAATGTCCTGCACAGCTATTGGGTCGACGCCAGCGAATGGCTCGTCGAGCATGATGAAACTCGGCTCAATGGCCAAACAGCGCGCTATCTCGGTGCGGCGGCGTTCACCACCCGAAAGGCGGTCGCCAATGTTTTTGCGCACCTTCTGCAGACGAAATTCGGCAATCAAACTTTCCAACTTTTCGTGCTGCTCTTCGCGCGTCTTGTTGGTCAGTTCCAGCACCGAAAGAATGTTGTTCTCTACGGTCATTTTGCGGAACACCGACGCCTCTTGTGCCAAATAGCCAATGCCAGCGCGCGCCCGTTTGTACACGGGATAGGTGGTGATGTCGGTGTCGTTCAGAAAAATCTTGCCTTGGTTGGGCGTGGTTAGGCCTGTGGTCATGTAGAATGTGGTGGTTTTGCCAGCACCATTAGGACCAAGTAAACCCACAATCTCGCCCTGCTTCACCTGTATCGACACATCGTTCACTACCGTGCGTTTGCCGTAGGTCTTTACCAAATGTTCGGTGCGAAGCACCATGCCAAGGTTTTCCATACAAATTCTTTATTCGACGATTTGAAAATTTGAAGATTTATCTCCCCAAAATCTGTGTTCTATTTTCCTTCTGTTTTCTGAACTTCTTCTTCCTGTTTCACTGGAGTCTTTGGGAAGAAAATCCAGAACAGAATGGCAACAACCAATGCGTAGGCTGCAAAAATGTACCATGCCATCTGCCAACCTTGCCAAATTTCCATGGCTTGAGCATGAATGGCTTCGGCGGCGTTTTCGAGTCGCCCAAGTGCACTCCAAGTCTCGTCAGCCACTGATGGAACGCATTTGTTCACGATGGCTTGTGCGCTCAGTGTGCCAATGGTCGCGCCAATGCCGTTGGTCATCATCATAAAAAGACCTTGCGCGCTCGAACGCATCTCGGGGCTGGTCTCTTGATCGACATACAGCGCGCCCGAAATGTTGAAAAAGTCGAATGCAAAGCCGTAGACAATGCAACTAAGCACAAACATCCAAACGCCCGTGCCAGGGTTGCCTGCTCCGAATAATCCGAAACGCAGAACCCACGCAAACATGGCCATTAGCATCACATTTTTAATGCCAAAGCGTTTCAAGAAATAGGGAATGAACAGAATGCACAGTGCTTCGCAAATTTGCGAGATGGAGATGAGCATGTTCGAGTGTTTTACGCCAAACGAATTGGCCCATTCGGTGAAATGTTCAAAACTCCCGAGGAATGGATTGGCGAAGCCATTTGTTATTTGCAGACTCACGCCCAAACACATCGAGAAGAGGAAGAAAAGCGCCATTTTTTTCTGTTTGAACAGCGCAAATGCTTTCAGTCCGAGTGCATCGACAAGGTTCACTTTGCCTTCCACTTTCTTTATTTCGCAAGCGGGCAGTGTGAGCGAATAGGCGGCCAACAAAATGCTGAGTGCGCCGCTCACAACAAACTGCCAAGCGGTGGTTTGCAGTCCGCACAGGTCCACGCACCACATCATGGCAATGAAACCAACTGTGCCGAAAACACGAATTGGCGGGAAATCTTTCACGGTGTCCAATCCGCCTTTAATCAGCGCATTGAAGGCTACCGAGTTGCTCAACGCAATGGTTGGCATGAAAAATGCCACGCTCAACGTATAGAACGTGAAGAGCAGACCAAATTGCACGTCGGCACCAGCGGTAACGCCGTAGACGCCAGCGGCAATCATGAATGCGCCAGCCAAACCGTGGCAGAGCGACAGACATTTTTGTGCAGGAATCCAGCGGTCGGCCACAATGCCCATCAGCGCGGGCATAAACAGGCTCACAATGCCTTGAATGGAGTAGAATATGCCAATGTTTGCACCCATGCCGTGAGTAGCCAAATAGCGACCCATACAGGTGAGATACGCTCCCCAAACAGCATATTCGAGGAAATTCATTACGATTAATCGCAGTTTCATGTTCATGGTATTTTTAATTTAAGTTGATTAGTTTTTCGGTTTAGTCAGGGACGATATTTTCTAATTTCTAAATTTCTAATTTCTGGTTCTAGGCGGTGCGTCAACAATTCGCAGTTAGCTTTGTTTCCCGAAAGTCATAGTCATTGTCAATGGCCATCGTCTAATTAAGTAATTGAAAATTAAATAATTAAA
>CAVFDI010000082.1:0-5793 GCA_963621145.1 Paludibacteraceae bacterium
TCTTTATTCTTTTGTCTTTATTCTTTACTCTTTATTCTTTACTCTTTATTCTTAACTTTGCGCCCCATTTTAGCACCAGCGTATGCCGCCAAACAAGCGAGCAATGCGCCAACGCCATCGAGCGGAACATTTTGCTCTTCGGGTATGTCAGGGTCGGTCCAACCGCCACCGCCACCCGAAACACGCGTGTGAATGTGGCTGTTGCTTTCGCTGAATGGTTCTTCGATGGCTATTTGCGACGACACAGTGGTGGAGCCAACACTGCTCAACGAGCCACGGCGGAAACTGCTAAACGACATCGACGAACCTGAACCGCCGCCAACAGAGGCTGCTTGCGCCGTGGTGCGCGATGTGGAAGTAGCGTTGCTGGCATAACTTGTTGCGCCGCTCACGCCAGTCATATTCAGCAAACCCGACGACGAAGCGCGACCAACCTTGACGGGCGAATAACTCTGCGCAGTTGTCACTTGCGGCATGGAAGAACCACTGCTAACAGTTGCCGTGCGATAGACTGCGCTATGCGATGCGGTCTTTATAGGATTTGCCGCTTCGTTGCCATCGGCGGGCTGATATATGGTAGCCGTTTTCCATTCGGGCTGTTGCAGTTGAGCATTTTGCGTCGATTGCACTGCGGCCACAACGCCACCACTTACACCAGCCCCAACCAAAACTACTTTGAGTGCGCTTTTCAGTATCGATTTTTTTATCAGTAATTTCATATCGTTGTCCTCTATCTTTTCGTTTCGTTCATCAAACAATTATTTCACTATTGTACGAAGCAGGTAGCGTTGGTTGTTGCCATCGACCACTATCATGTAAACGCCAGCAGGCAGATGTTGCAGCGAGCAGGTGGCAGAGCCATCGAGTGCGTGCGACCATATTTGGCGGCCAACGGCATCGACTACCATCAGACGGCCACTTGCGGGCAGTTGTTCAACCGAAACCTGACCATTGCTGATTACCACTATTGGTGCGGCAGCATCGGAGAGGTTGTTGTTGATAGGCGTAGTGACTTGTGCCACACGCTCCACCGTGATGCTGTAGTCATTGTCGGTTGCGCGGCGGTTGGTAGTTACTGTGAAGTCGCCATCGAGCAGATTTGCCACAGCGGTTCCGCCATAGTAGAGCGTTACAGCCGTTACGCCCGACAGGTCGCTCTGCATGCGATTGATGCTAAGCGTGTAGTCGCCCGCTTTTGGTGCGTAGATGCTCAGCGGAATGCGTTTGGCCGAAGCCGCTGGCAGAGCATTGAATGCCAAGCGTTGGCGCGTGCCATCGGTGATGTAGGTCCACAACTGCGGCCCATCTAGTGTGGTGCTGCCCATCTTAGTCAAGTCGCGAGCCACCTCGTAACTGTCGGTGTAGTCTTCATCGACCAAAATGCCAGCGACATCGTTGTTGCCAGCCGTATCGACAATTTGCAGAATGACATCGGCATGCAGTTCGCTCGAAGGTGCTTCGGCTACTTGGAGTACGCGTTGACCTTTAGCAAACTCGAGTGTTGTATTTGCGCTGCCAGCCACCTGAATGAAGTAACCCTTGAATGGGAACAACTGAATTGACGAAGCCTCGTTTTGAACATATTTTCCTTTACCATCTGGCACATTCACATAGATTTTGTCCTTGGTGTCGTAGTCCGTTCCATTCCAATGACCAAAGAACAACTTATCGCTGCTATTCACGCCATTGTTGTTGTTGTTGCCCGACTGATTGAAAATGGAAATATACGGATTACCAATGAAGTTCCAACCGCGGTCGTTTTCATGTCCTTTCGAGACCGAAGCACCAACATGCGCCTCGACAGAAACCGATTTTGTATCGGGACTTGATTCGGTATAACTACCGTCTTGGCCTGCAGGCGGGAAATAGATGGTTTTGTAGCGAACCGAACTTTCGTTTATTCCTCCGATACCGACCAAATATGCCACATTTGCCTCGAGCTTTTCAGTACCTTTAAAAGTTTTCCAATAACTTGCGCCATTGTAGCCTGTGCCAGCCTCGTTCCATGTGCCTTTTTCGGCGCGCTCAGCACCATCGTAATATTGAATCCACCAATCTGTACCATACTGACCAAGGCTCTTACCATTCAGTTGGCGAACAGAGGTAAGATTGCAATCGTATGGCAACGAGAAGCAGTACCAATTTTTAGAGTCGATACGTTTTTCGTGAACCAGATCGCCCGAGACGGTGAGTGAGCCATCAATTTTGGCATACGACACTGTATCGTTTTTGGCCTGCATTTCGAGGTTGCGCAAATCGAATTTTTTACCAGTACCAACATAGAAATTGCCACCTGGGAACACTTTCATATCGCGGAACGTATGCCATTGAGCATCATCAGCGTGCGTCAATCTCTTATTTGCCAAAATCACCACATCGCACTCTTTGCAAGTATCGTTGCTATATTTAAAAATGGTTTTATCGGCGGTGGTGGTAACTTTGTTTACTATGATTGGCACTTTGTATTCGGTAGATGCTTTTACCGAACGCACGTCAATGCCACCAATGCTATCGTATACCACGCACTCGATGAGCAACTTTTGGCAAGTGTAGTCGGTGAGCATTTTGAAATCGCTGGTCTTGTAGGTAGAATCGACTTTTACCAAACCGAAATGATACTCATCTTCGGACAATGAAGTATATGCGCTGTAGTAGTTGGCATAGTCGAAGCCGCCAACATACGAGAAGTTGTCGCACGAAGTTTGAGCTTCGTCTTCAGAGTTCGACTTTTGAGGAACATACGCGCCTTGCCATTCGGTGGCAAGTGTGTAGAAATCGCCTTGGTTTTTGGTGATGGCTGCCGAGCCCGCTTTCACCTCTTTGGAGCGCACCAGCAGACAGCGGTTGGTCGAAAGCACATCGTATACACCATTAGGATTAGGGTAATCATTACCATTCATATCTTTACCAGTCTTCGAAACCCAGCCTTTTTCGTCACCTGATTCGGTTCCATTGAAAACCGGTGTTTTACATTTCGAGTTATCTGGTTGGTTCGACGACTTGCGTGCGCCTATCAGGTCGAGCATCTGGAAACGAACCGAATCGCCTGCGGAGATAATGGTTTGTTGCACTACACCATCTTTAACATCTTTATGATAGAGCGGCATTACAATGTAGCGCCAATTGAATGTGGTATCGCGACCATCAATTTGGTATTTGTACTGTTTAAATTCATTCGTTTGGTAAGTCTTACCAGTGAAACGCTCGTTGGTTTCGGCACGCACCAAGCAAAGTGCATCGTTGCCATCGAACGAGAGTGCCGAAGTGCCCTGTGGATTCATGCCATACCAGCCACTCATGTCGGCTTTGGTAGCAGCACAAGTCAACACCTTGCCCCAGCCATCGGAAGCATAAACTATGATCTCCTCCTTAGGATAGATTTTGCCCTGCTCTTTTCTACCCATGTACTGCAAATCGCAGAGCGTGTATTTCGGGCGCCACTCTTTAGTACCGACCCAAACATAGGTATCTTTCAGACTGATGACGTCGTTAGTTGGATTGTAGATTGCCCACAATTTAACATCGCGCGAAGCCTCGTAGTATTTCGAGAAGAAGAGTTCGCAACCTACGTTCAGTTTTATTTCGTCAGGATTCATTTCGCGGCTCAACTTAATCTCCACGCTATCGACGCCTTCAATGTTATGTTCCACGGTCATCATAGTGGTGTCGATGTCGACCACCTCAATCATTGGAGTAGATGGATCGGCACCAGCCGAAACTACACCGTTAATCACAACCTGTTTGCTTACACTTTTAGTGCCATTGCCTGTGCTGCCTGAACCCGAAAGTGTCAGCGTGCATTCGAATGACTGTCCAGCCACATCGGCACCCGGTGTGAAGGTAACCCAAAACGATCCGCCAGCAGATTGAATCGACGTTGTGCTAAGAGAGAACTTACCACAATCACCGTCCGTTGGTTTATTTATATCCACATTTGTAGTTATCCAGTCTGTTTCAACCAATACCATGGTCGAAGCGGTTTGGCCTGCTTGGCAGCTGATGGTTATTGGCGTCTCGACATTGATATCGGGAGTGAGAGTACTATCACCGGTAGTAAACATGAACGGTCCGTATTCGCAATCAGTGCCACTGTCCTTAATGGTATACGAATAACTATGTCCTGGCCAAAGGTCGCTCATAGTAGCCGTAGTGCCACTAAAATTGAAGGTTTCTGCGCTACCAGTAGAAGTTTGTAACAAGCTTACATCATCGATATAAAGCACATTGCTACTTGTTGTACGACGACCAATAAACAGAATATAATTGCCCGACAAATCCGTAAACGAAGCCGAAAGCTGAATCCATTGTCCTGTAGTTGAAACCGATTTGTAAGTTTTCGTTTTTTCTACTAGATTACCATCTTCATCTGCAAGGCCAAAATAGAACTCTTCGCTAGCAGTTACTCTTACATAGAACGAAAGAGCATAATCGCCATCGAGAGACAAATTGTTGCTAAACAAGCACGATACATTTTGTTTTTCGGCAAGTTTCCAATTACTGCCATTGCCCGTAACCTTTACCGAATTATTTCCACTGTGTTTTACATCGGTATCTAATGCAACGGTAAATGCATGGTCTACCATTTTACTTGAAGTCCAGCCCGTGGTTGCATCGGTTTCGAAACCTGGGTTATTAAGTACATTTTCGCCCGTCATATCCGTCACACTCACAACACCGCTCATGTCGCTGCCAAGGTTGGCTATGGCGTAGGTGGCGCCCACGGTTGGGTCGTTGGGCGTGTAGTTGTTGCACGAGACTCCCTCTATATCGATGGTGTTTGAAACGCTGCCGGCAGTGATGGTGAGCGTGGCAGTTTGTTTACCGCGTTTTGCGCCTGGGCAGAACTCCACCGACACGCTGCCGCCCACTTTACCAGTGGTTACATCGTAGGTGAGCGCGCTGCGATCCACGCTGAAGAGGCTGGCATCGCTACCGCTGAGGGCGAGGCTGATGTCGTCGAGGCAGGCAGCCACATTGGTGCCAGCCACAGGCACTGTGCCAGTGGCGCACACGCCATCGTCGCTCTGTATCGAGAGTTTGGCCTGATCGAAATCGATCTCTTGCGCTGCGCTGCGCAGCGTTACCTTCTGCTCTGCGCCATCGCCAAGCGTGTAGTAGTAGGTTTCGCCCGCTTTGAGGCCAGTAATAGCCGCATTCCCTACCGAGCAATTTATCGTAGTATCTTTCGCATTCGATTTCGATAAGGTTTTGATGGTGACGGATTTCAAATATAAATTTTGTGCAGTTCCTTTTTCACTTTCACAAAAAGCCAAACGCGTGGTACTGGTTACACCAGACACTGTAAATGAAACTGTATCATACTTTTCATCCACACCTGTTGCAGCAACCCAACTAGTAGCACTTACTCCATCAAATTTGGCCGGATACCCCTCTGTTGTTCCAGTTTTATTTGTTGGTTCACCATCAACAGCAAAGCAAGATAATTTCTTCGAATTTTTGCCATACACGACAGCTGTAACCATAAACTCAGTATTTGCATCAATGGCTATTTCAGTATTTATTTTACCGAGCTGCGGAGTATAAACCAAAGAACTATATGACGAACCAGCCAACATCGTACCATAAGTTTTGCTATTATGTTCACTTGGCTTACTACCACTTTTAATATAATAAAACCATTTACCCGTGTAATCAGTTGAATAAGTGTTACTCCATACGTTTAATGTTACTGCTCCAACTTGCGTTGGCATCACCGCATTAAGTATCTCACTTTGCGATTTCTGATACACACTCAGCGTTTTGTCGTCGGTGCAGGTGTTAGTAGTTTCCCAC
>CAVFDI010000083.1:0-5732 GCA_963621145.1 Paludibacteraceae bacterium
TTTGAAATCTGAAATTACGGCTTCGACGCATCACTCCTCACTCCTCACTCCTCACTTTTCTTGCTACTTGCTACTTGCTACTTGCGACTCTCATTCTCAATTATCAATTCTACCAGGATATGCTTCCAAGGCTTTTTGCAGCACTACAAGTGCCTTGCGCAGTTCCTCTTTTTCGAGCACATAGGCAATGCGCACCTCGTTGCGACCATGTTCGGGCGATGTGTAGAAACCCGAAGCAGGCGCCATCATCACGGTCTGACCTTCGTAGTCGAAGTCGGAGAGCAGCCACGCGCAAAACTTGTCGCTGTCGTCGATTGGCAACTTGGCCACGGTGTAGAATGCGCCCATCGGAATTGGCGAATAGACGCCATGAATACGGTTCAGCCCGTCAATCAGGAATTTACGGCGCTCCACATATTCGTTGTACATCTCGTCGAGATATTCGCGCGGCGTGTCCATCGAAGCCTCTGCCACTATCTGACCGATGAGCGGCGGACTGAGGCGCGCTTGGCAAAATTTGATTACGCTCTCGTGTACGGTCTTATTCTTGCAAACCAATGCGCCAATACGAATGCCGCACTCGCTGTAACGTTTTGATACTGAGTCGATTAGGATTACATTATCTTCGATTCCGTCCAAGTGAAATGCCGAAATGTAGGGCGCGCCAGTGTAGCAAAATTCGCGATAAACCTCATCGGAAAAGAGGTAGAGATCGTATTTCTTCACCAAATCGCGAATCTGATTCATCTCTTTGCGGGTGTAGAGGTAGCCCGTCGGGTTGTTCGGATTGCAGATGAGAATGCCTTTGGTCTTGGGCGTTATCAGTTTTTCAAATTCCGAAACGGGCGGTAGCGCAAATCCCTCGTCGATGCTCGAAACTACGGGTTTCACAATGGCGCCAGCGGCAATGGCAAATGCCGTGTAGTTGGCGTAGGCAGGCTCTGGCACAATTATCTCGTCGCCCGGATCCAAGCAACTCATAAAAGCGAACTGCACCGCTTCAGAACCGCCAGCCGTGATGATGATGTCGTCCACGCTCACATCGATGTTGAAACGGCTGTAGTAGTTCAGCATTTTCATGCGCAGACTTTTGAAGCCGTCGCTCGGACTATATTCGAGCACGGTGCGATCAATTTTTTTGAGCGCATCGAGGCCCGTTGGGGGCGTTTTCAGGTCGGGCTGACCGATGTTGAGATGATAAACCTTCACGCCGCGAGCCTTGGCTTTGTCGGCCAGCGGAGCAAGCTTACGAATTGGCGATTGCGGCATCAACAAACCGCGTTGCGATGGAGTTGGCATTCCTTTTGTGTTAAATTAAGAATGAAAAATGAATAATGAACAATATTGTTGATTAGTTTCTGATTTGAAAATTTGAAATTTGGTGCAGTGAATCCTATCGAATTGCTGACCATCAACTTTTGCAGTTGGCGATAATTCTTAATTAGCCTCATATCTTGCGACTAATTGTAAACTCTCACATCGTACCCCGACACCAAAATGTTGTACGGTCGCATAATGTATTTGCAGTCGCCTTGCACAGGGTAGCCGCGAGCGTAACCAATGTCGAACACTGCGCCGCACTTTGGACAGATGGCTTCGCCCACGATGCTGTCGACGTTCAAACGCACCTGCGGATCCACTTCGTTGGGACAGGCAAGGTCGTAAGCCGAAAAACTGTCGTCGAAATTATGAAAAACCACCACGCCGCCGTAGCCCACATATTGAGTGCTATTTTTCGGTTTTGTGAATGTGGCAACTCCGCCCATTGCGTTCAGTAGTGGCGCATCGCGCAAAATGTTGAATTCCAATTCAACTCTTGTCGATGGAATGGAGGTAGTGGCTTGTTTTTTACATCCTGCGAATACCGTCGCCAACAACAGCGAAAACACTATGTAGCAGTTTTTTTTCAAAGCATTGGCAAAAGTTTTGTAAGATGAATTCCGTTCGAACCTTTCACTAGTATCGTCTTGTCAATCAGTGGATTATGTTGTAATAAATCGCTCAGTTCATCGACATTTGCAAAAGTCTGAAATCGATTCTCCGAAACTTGTGCAAATTGCGTGCCGACCAGAAAAATCTGCTCAAAATCGGCATTGGCAAGATAATCGGCTATTTTGCGATGTTCGTCGTGGCTTTGTGCGCCAAGCTCGAGCATATCGCCCAAAATTGCCACTTTGTGCGGCAACTGCATGGCGGCAAAATTGTCGAGCGCAGCCATCATGCTTGTGGGGTTGGCGTTGTAGGCGTCCACCACCAAACGATTGCGCTCCGACTGCACAAATTGCGAGCGATTATTTTGCGGCACATAACTCTCCAACGCGTGGCAAATGGCGTCTTCTTCCACGCCAAAATGCAGTCCTACAGTCACTGCGGCCAACATATTTTCGGCGTTGTAAATGCCCACGAAATGCGTTTTTACCGTGTGCCTTTCGCCTCCTCGGCGTTGCCAACTGAGCGTAACAAACGGCGAACAACCATCGACATGTCCCTGCACATCGGCATCGGCATCGAGCGCATACGAGGTGGCTGCAATGCCGCCAGCAATGCTTTGCAGCAGCGCATTTTTCTGATTGATGAATATGCTGCCGTCATTTTTGCGCAGATAGTCGTAGAGCGCGCCTTTGGTTTGCAGCACGCCTTCGAGCGAGCCAAAACCTTCGAGATGCGCCTTGCCAACATTGGTTATCAAGCCGCAATTGGGACGGACAAGCTCCACCAAATCGGCAATTTCGCCAGGGTGACTTGCGCCCATCTCAACCACTGCCATGGTGTGTTTTTTAGTCAGACCAAGCAGCGTGAGCGGCACGCCAATGTGGTTGTTCAGATTGCCTTGCGTGCGGTGAACATTATATTTTTCGCTCAAAACGGCAGCGACCAACTCTTTGGTGGTGGTTTTGCCGTTTGTTCCCGTAATTCCCACCACGGGCAGACCGAGTTGCATGCGGTGATGGCGCGCCAACTGTTGAAGCGTTTGCAGCACATCGTCCACTAGCAGCGTGCGCTCGTTAGTTGCGAATTCCGCCTCATCTACCACGGCATAGGCGCAACCTTTGTCCAAAGCCGCCTGCGCAAAGCGATTGCCGTCGAACGACTCGCCTTTCAAAGCGAAAAAAATCGACCCTTCGGGACAAGTGCGACTATCGGTCGTAACCTGCGGATGAGCAAGAAAAAGTTCGTATAGTTTTGATAATGAGAGCATTGTGTAATGATTTCAGATTTCAAATTTCACTGATTTTTGCTTTGCTCGGCATAGTTCAAACAGGTTTGGCTCTGCTCTCGCTTATCGCAAAAAAAATCAAATTTCAGATTGCGGTATCCACAACTTTTCTGCAGTTGGTTTTGGATGCCGATGTTCATAGTCATCGTCAAAAGTTATAGTAAAAAACCGCATTGCCCAATTATATCGCGAATAACTCTAAATTCATAATTCTTAATTGGGCTTACTCTTTTTGAGGTTTTCTGGCGAGTCCCATGCTACATCGTATGGAATCTCGGCTTCGCGACGTTCCACACCGTAAATGGTGCGAAATTCCTCCTCTTCGTCTTCAAACTCCTCTTTGGTTGTCGGACGCACCTCTATATTATGGTGTGAAATGGTCTCCACGCGATTTTCGGGCTTGTTCAATTCTTCCCAAAGCATGTCCTTCAGCGTATCGAGCCCAAAACCCGACACCGACGAGAAGAAAACTGTGCGCACATCATTCGGCAGTTTTTCGCGCATCTGCGCCATCATCTCGTCGTCCACCATGTCGCATTTCGAAATGGCAAGAATGCGCTGTTTCTCCACTAGTTCGGGATTGTATTTCTCCAATTCGCCCAAAAGAATGCGATATTCGCGCTCGATGTCGTCGGCATCGGCAGGTACAAGAAAAAGCAGTATCGAATTGCGTTCGATGTGGCGTAAGAATCTCAGTCCCAAGCCTTTACCTTCGGCAGCGCCTTCAATTATTCCGGGAATATCGGCCATGCAAAACGATTGGCTGTCGCGATACGACACGATGCCCAAATTCGGCACAAGCGTGGTGAAAGGGTAGTCGGCAATCTCTGGTTTTGCCGCCGAAACCACCGACAGTAGCGTCGATTTGCCAGCATTCGGGAAGCCCACTAAACCAACGTCGGCCAGCACTTTCAGCTCAAGAATGATGGTGCGCTCTACGCGTGGCTCGCCCGGTTGCGCATAGCGTGGCGCTTGGTTGGTAGCCGTGCGAAAATGCCAGTTGCCCAAGCCACCGCGACCGCCTTTCAGCAGCACGATTTCTTGTTTGTCGTCGGTTATCTCGGCCAGATATTCGCCCGTCTCGCCATCGTAGGCAATGGTGCCGCACGGAACCTCTATCACCTTGTCTTCGCCCTGCTTGCCAAAACTGCGACTCTCGCCACCGCCTTCGCCATCGCCAGCAAACACATGGCGCGCATATTTCAGATGAATGAGCGTCCAATAACTCTTGTTGCCGCGCAAAATCACATGTCCACCACGACCGCCATCGCCACCGTCGGGACCGCCTTTGGGCAGATATTTGGCTCGATGCAGATGTGCCGAACCCGCGCCGCCCTTACCCGAACGGCAAAAAATCTTTACGTAATCTACAAAATTGGAACTGGACATTTTTTTGCGTTGATAAGTTGGTTGATTTATTCGTTAGTCAGTGTCCGTGAGACAAAATTTCTGTTTTCTAATTGCTAGATTTCTGGTTATTTTTCTGCAGATGGCTGTGATTCCAGACAATTTTCAAATTTTTCAATGAATTGCCCCACTGTCCAACACTAGCGCACCAATCTGGAATTTTGTGAAAGGCGAGAGCAAAATCAAACTTGTTTGTTTTGCCGAGCGGAGCAAAAATCTGAAATCTGAAATTTCTCAAAATCCGCACACCGAAAACTCAATCAATTCTACAATTTTCTGAAAATATTCGTCGATGGTGGTGCAGCCTTCCACAGCCACATAGCGGCCAGTCGTTTTGTAGAATTCGATGACGGGCATGGTTACTTCGTGGTACACTTGCAGGCGGTGGCGTATCACGTCGATGTTGTCGTCGGCGCGCCCCGATTCCTGCCCACGCTTTAGCAGACGGTCAATCAGCAGCCGCTCGTCAACGCGCAGATCGAGCATGAGCGATAGTTTTTTGTTGTGATCGGCCAGCATCTTGTCGAGTGCCTCGGCTTGAGCCACTGTGCGCGGAAAACCATCGAAAATGAAGCCGTTGCAATTGGCTTTGCAGGCGTCGATTTTTGCGTTTATCATCTTGATAATCAAGTCGTCGGGCACCAGATTGCCTTTCGAAATGAGGCTGTCGGCAAACTTGCCAATCTCCGTTCCACGCGCAATCTCGTCGCGCAGCATGTCGCCTGTCGATAGGTGCGTCAGGTTATATTTGTCCACAATCAGTTGGCTCTGAGTGCCTTTGCCCGAACCTGGGGCGCCAAAAATAACGATGTTTAGCATAGTGAGTTGATAGTGAAAAGTCTATAAAGTTTAAAAAGCAAAAGGTGTGTAAAGCAAAAAGTGTGGCGGACTGCATTTTTTCGCCGTTTTTGCGCATTTTTTTTGGTGAAATGACCAAAAATCCTACACACTAATTTAACCTGCAAAGATACGATTTTTTTCGGTAAAGTGGCAAATGCGATTTCGAACTTTTCGATAGCCAAATTCGCTGCAATTACACATGGCTTGTAGGGACGTGGCAACCATTTAATTGACAATTGATAATTGACAATTTTGCAACCTGAAACCT
>CAVFDI010000084.1:0-5385 GCA_963621145.1 Paludibacteraceae bacterium
TACTTGCTACTTGCTACTCATGTCTTGCTACTATAATTGTCAATTAAAACGCCACACTAACGCCTGCCATCACGTGCGTGCCGATGTTGTCGTAGCCGTACCAGTTTTGGTAGCGCAGTTTTTCCGAAATGGCTAGCAGATTGTTGGCATGAACAAATATGCTGATGTTTTTCGGGAATGTGTAACTGAGCGACAGATTCAAGTCGTAAATCGGGGCGAGCGTCTTCACATCGTGGCTTCCATCGACATTTATGAGCGATGTCTTGCGCTCCGAAGCGTAGTAGAAACGCACATTTCCTGCAAAGTTTTTTGTAAATAGCGCCTCAATGCTGGCGTCGGCCTCCCAAGTGGGCTTGTTCCACGCTTCAACATTGTCTTTCACATTCCAACCATTGTAGCGTCCGCTAGCGTGGAAAGTGTAGCGCTCCTTCAGGTTGTAGTCGATGTGCGCCTCGGCTTGCAGCAGGTTTGCGCTGGCATAGACTAGGTTAAATGTGTTGCCATAGACATAGTCCAAATCGTTCTTCGGATAGATGTTGGGCGTTTCGGTGCAAGCAAATTCTGTGTTTACAAAAAAGTGCGTGTTTTTAATCATCTTGTAACTTACCGCTGCGCCAAGTTGCAGTCCGCTTACTGGCGTAATGTCGAATCCCGCATGGAAATCGGCTGGCGTGTAGTCGTTTTGCGTTGGCATGTTGTCGAGGTTCATGTAGCGGTTTTCGTCGAGCATATTGCTGATAGATGTAACTGCGTAGTCGCCGCCAATGCCGCCATAAACGCTGAATAGTTGGCGGAAGGTGTAGCGCACCTCTACGTCGGGCGCAGCCGAAACCACTTTGCCTTTGTTCACCGAGAACCACAATTTGGCGCCAGCACGCAGACTGAGCGAGTTCCACTGTTTCTCGTAGTGTGGATTGAAGGTGATGAGGAATTGCGGTTTGTTGTCGGAATTGGTGAAGGTGGTGTCGCGCAAGGTGTGATCAACTTGGTGGCCAGCGATGCTGTCGGCAATCAGATAGCGCGTGCGAGCGGGATTGTTGTGCAGATAGGCTTCCACGCCAAGATCGGCTTTAATGTGATGCCCATCTATGTTGTAGCCGCCCATCAGGTTCAGCGCAATGCGATGTTCGCGCAGAGCGTCTTGTTTCAGTTTTATGCCATCGCGCGTTACTGTCGGACTCGAGGTCATAATGTCGTAGCGCAGATTGCCATCGTAAGTCCAGTTTTTGCGCTCTTTTTCAGAACCAAAACCGAGCAAAATGTGCGCTGCCGTGGTGGTGCGCATCTCAGGTTGTAAGCCAAGTCCCGAAAAGTCCCTCTCTCTTTCTTCATCGAAATAGATGCTTTTGTTAAACACAGAATCTTCGCCGTAGTAACTGTAATAGTCGTTGTTGAAGCCGATTTTAGAGTAGAGTAGTCCTGTGTTGAAATGGTGCTTGTAGTCCAGTTCGAAATCGGTATCTATCAATTTTTTGTTGCCATTCCAAAAGCCGTTGTGGTTCAATGTCATGCCCAGAAAATCGGTTTTGTTGTTCACTACGGGTGTCCACACATCGGCCATCCAAACTAGCGGAAAGCCAATTGCCACGCGGGCATAGCCTGGTTTGTAGGTGGGGCGACCGGTGTTTTTGGCATCGGCGGCGGGCAGTGGATAGAATTGCGATTCAACCGCCATTGGCGCTGTCTCGCTGCTGTATTTCACCTCGCTTTTCTCCACTTTTGGCTCGGTGGCAGGTAATTCAATGTCGGCACGTTTCACCTTCACAACTTCGGGCGTGTACTCTTTTTCTATGTTCACCGATTGTTTCATCACCGTGTCGGTTGGCGTCATTACCGAATCGTTAACTTGCGCTGTGGCAGCGGTGCAAAGGGCAGTGGCTATGATGAATAATGAAATCTTTTTCATGACTGTATGCTAGCGTTTTTTTTATTCGTCAATTTCGTTTTCTTCGCGTTCGGCAATGCCGCGCATGCGTGTCTCTATCATGGTGGCTATGTCGTCGTCGGCTTGGTAGTTGGCTTGCAGACTAAGCAGATATTGCTTGGCTTGGAAATCGTCGCCCGCCTGAATGTAGATGTCGGCCAGCAGCACAAATGCGCGCGCCAACCAGTATTGATGCGGCGTGTTTTTGCCGATAAAGTCCATAATCTCGCTCTCGGCGCTGTTGTACTGACCGCCGTCGTACATCAACTGCGCACGCAGATATTTGGCTTCGGCTCCCATCTCGTGGCGCAGATCTTGGCTCAATTCCAACAGATCGTCGGTGGCAAGCAGCGCCTCGTCGGTGGCGATGTACGATTTTGCACGGCAGTAGCGCGCTTCACGCACAATGGCTTCGTTGGTGCTGGCATCTTCCAAAAGGTCGTTGGCTGCAAGAATGGTCTTGTTGTAGAGTTTCAGCGAATAGCTGCAACGCAAAGCACCAATGCGCGCCATATTTTTCGCCTCTTTGCTGCCAGCGGCTTCCTGCAACTGCTCGAAATACGAGAGCGATTGCTCATAGTCTTTTTTGTCGTAACTTATTTCGGCACAGCGCGTTAGGGCTTCTTCCTGATACTGATTGCCAACAAAATGCGTCAGTGTCTCAAAGTATTCGAGCGCATTGTCTTTCAATCCTGTTTGATAATAACTCTCGGCCAAATAGTATTGCGCTGTGATGCAATTCAGCGTTTGCTGGTCGCAGTAGTTTGTCAGGTAGTTTTTGAAACTCGTGGTTGCCTCTTTGTACTGACCTTTCACAAAAAGTCGTTCGGCTGCGGCAAAGTTGAGCGAGTCTTCGAGCGATTTTTTCACAGTCGATATGGCGCTGCCAGCAATCGATTCGCGATAGGCGATGTAGTCGTTTATCTGGTTGTTGTCCACATAGATGGCTTGCATGCTCTCTATCGCCACTTTGGCTTCTTCGCTGCTCGGATAGTTGTTCACCACCTCTTTGTAAGCCTCGATGGCTTTGGCGTCGTCGCCATTGTTGGCGTAAATCATGCCAATTTCGAGCGATGCTTTGCGTGCTACGGCGGTGTGCGGATATTGCGCTATCACGCGGTTGTATGCCACAATGGCTTCGTCGCGCTCTTCGAGCAGCACATGCGCACGACCAATCTCGTACATGGCTTCGTCGGCATAGTCGGAGCGCGGATAGTCGGTCAGCAACTTGTCGAGCGCAGAAATTTTGTTTTTGTACTGTTTCTGAATTCCCAAAATCGATGCATTCTGAAATGCGCCATAGTCGCCGTAGCGTGGCGATTCGGCTGCCACTGCCTGATAGTAGGTCTTTGCCTGCTCGTAGTTGCGCTGATACAGATAGCAGTCGCCAGTGCGGTTCATGGCGTCGCAGTAGAGGCGACCATCGTGGCGTTTTTGCGTGTCGGCATATTTTTTGAACCACTCGATGGCATCGGCAAAATTTTCTTCTTCGTAGTAGCAATAAGCCAACGTGTAGTAGGTTTTTTGCAGTTGCTCAGGCGTTTTTTTCTGATTTTTTGCCAAAAATGCTTGCAAATCGCGGCGCGCGTTGGCATAGTCGCCAAGTTGATAGTAGGTTTCGCCACGCCACATGAATGCCTGCGCCGAGTACGATTGCGCGGTGTACTCTTTTATCGATTTATCGAAATAATCTAACGCCTCTTTGTATTTTTTTGCGGCAAATGCTTCGGTTCCAAGTTGGAAAAGCACATTTTCGCGTGCGGCACGAATTTTAGCGCTGTTCGATTTCACTTTTTTCAGCGATTCGTAGGCGGTGTGGTAGTCTTTTTCGGTCATGTAGATGTCGGCCAAATAGCCGTAGATGTCGTCGGCGTGCTTGGTTTTGGGGTAGTTCTCCATGAAACTCTCGAACGCCTTAATCGACTCGCCAAATGGCGCGGCATCTTCGTAAACGGCCAACACATAGTTGTAGTCGGCCTCCTCTTTTATTGCATTGTCGAAATTGTGTTCGGCGGCATTGCGGAAAGCCATGCGTGCCTTGGCTTTGTCGCCATATTTTGCATAACTTAAACCGATGTGCAAGTAGGCATTTTGCGCCAAACTATCCTGCGTGGCAGTAACTTTCGATAGCGCAGCCACGGCTTCGCGATAATTTTCTTGCTTGTATTGCGCCATGCCGAGCATGTACATGTCGGCGCGCTGCACTTTTTTGCTGTTGCGCTCGTATTTTTTCAGATAGTCTACTGCCTCGCTGTAGTTCTCGTTGGCGTAGGCCGATTCGCCCAAAATGCGATAGGCTTCGGAGTTGTATTTGCTGTTTGGCCAGCGCGAAATCAGCGTTTTGCCATATTCGCAAGCCTTGTCGGTGTCGCCCACGCGGTCGTATATTTGCAGCGCATGGTAGGCGGCAGGCTCGGCATAGGGCGAATTGAGCGACAGCTCGAGAAATCCGTCGATGGCTTTGTCGTAGTTTTCAAGACAAAATTCGGTGTACGAGTAGTAGTAGAGTGCGTCTTTTTCGTAGATTGTTTTTTTGCCGTTGAGCGTGGCAAATAAGATGCGCGCGGGCTCATATTTTTCGAGTTTCAGATAGGCCACGCCTTTGGTGTAGAGATACGCCATGTTTTCTGCGCCATCGAGGTGTTTGTTCTGCACTTGGTCGTACCACGTGAGCGCCTCTTCGTAGTTTTTGCCCTCGAATGCAATCCTACCAATCATGTAGGCCACGCGTTCGCGCATTGGTGCGTCGGGATAGTTGATCAGGTATTGCTTCAGTAGCGTGGCTGCTTCTTTGCGTTTCAGTTCGTAGGCCGAGCAGGCAATGTAGTATTGTGCTTCGGCGTAGCGCGGACTGTTTGGGTCTGCTTGTTCGCAAAAATTGGCAAAACGCTCTGCTGCACCGCCAAATTTGCGTTGCTCGTACAGTGTGCGTCCCTCGTCGAAAAGGTGATTGCTGTGGTGCCAAACTTCCGTCTCTTGTGCGGTTGCTGCAAGGCACGAAACCGCGGCCAATAGGCAAATCGTCAGTTTTTTGATGGTCATTTCGTGGTCAGTTTTGTGGTGCATTTTGGCACTTTTTTGGCTGCCAATTTTCGCACCAATACATTTGTGCAAAGTTACGAATTTAATTTGAAAAACTCAACTGCTTTTTCAAAGTGAAAAATTTTTCGTATATTTACAGCTGAAATCCGAATCTCGATATTCCACCTCAGCGAGAATCGTTCGCTGTTGGTCTATTCGATTTTGTGATTTTCCCTATCGGTTTCATTGCCTCCAATCAAATGGGTCGATTGGGTAGTGGAATCGGTAGGTTTATTGTAGAAAAACATTCGAAATTTGTAATATCTTTGTAGCTTAAAGGCTTGAAAAAAGAAAGTATTAACCAATCAGCAAAATTAAATACGCACTAAATTAATTTGACCTATAGGTCAGAACTTTCCACCTACTACCAAAGCAAACCC
>CAVFDI010000085.1:0-5333 GCA_963621145.1 Paludibacteraceae bacterium
GCATATATTTCCGAAAAGCAGTAATTTTGCAGCGTTTCGGAAATGAATAAAAATGGTTGTTCGCTGAAAGCAACAATACCAACGAACAAATCTTGATTGAACAAAAGTCCATGAAGGCAAAATCTTCGTGGATTTTTTAGTGCCGATTTTGTGATTTGCAGTTTTTCCGTAAAATCCGTAACTTTGCAGGTTGATTTGTTTTGCTGTGAGGAGCGTATGCAAAACTTGTTGAAGGTCGGTTCTAAAAATTATCTTTGCAAGAATTTTTGAATTATAATCGAGCAGACGTGAAGGATTTTCGAAAGAGCAGGGTTTCCTGTAACTGAGAAAAGATGACAAAGATGCCGATTCGAAACGAAAATTCGCAAAGAGCGAACAAAACCGCAAAAACATCTGGTAACTTATCAAAGAAAAATATAAAAGCGTAGAATTTTTAGATGCTAACTAAACCAAATTGCTTGACTTTGTCTATGAAGGTTGCATATCTTTTGGGATCGCTTAGTCGCGGTGGCACGGAGACTTTGCTGCTAGATGTGTTTCGTAATGCGTCTGTTGCCGAATTTCCATTCATTGGCGTGCATCGTCGTGGCGGCCCACTCTTGAACGATTTTGCTGCAACCTCGCCTGATTTTTATTGTTGTGCGCCGCGTCCTTTTCGTTTGCTTTCTTATTTGCGTAGGTTGCGCCGTCTTTTGCTTTCGCAGCAGGTGACGATTGTTCACGCTCAGCAGTCCATCGATGCACTGTATGCCTCACTTGCGACTCTTGGAACACCGATTAAGGTTGTGCAAACTTTTCACGGTTTTGATTGTGGGAGTACATTTTTCGAGCGCATGATAATTCGTCTGAGTATTCTTTTTTCTGATGATGTTTGTTTTGTGAGCAATTATCAGCGAGCGTATTATTTGAAGCGTTATTCGGTTTTGCATGACGAAAAAGCGCATGTGGTCTATAATGGTGTAGATTTTTCGAAGTTGGATAGCGTAACATCGCCAAATCCTCCATTGCCTACAAAAATTGACCCCGCTTCGCGGGGAATGAAATTGGCTATGGTGGGAAATTTTGTGCGCGTCCGCGCACAAAATTCGCTGTTACAATTTCTGCTTGGTTTGCATCGGGCTGCAGTGTCGTTCGACTTCTATTTTATTGGTAAACGCAATGACGACGAGCCATGGCGTTACGACGAATGTGTGCGTTTTTGCAAACAACATCAGTTAGACGAAGTACATTTTCTTGGCAGTCGTAGCGATGTTCCACAGATTTTGCACCAGTTAGATGCTTTTGTCTATGCTACTGATCATGATACCTTTGGCATTGCAGTGGTCGAGGCAATGGCGGCTGGTGTTCCCGTGTTTGTAAATGATTATGGCGTGATGACCGAAATCACCAATCAAGGTGAGTGGGCAACGCTTTATCAGACTGGCGATATCGATGACCTTTTGTGTCGATTCTTGGAATTTTATGCAAATCCAGATGCCGTACAACAGAAAGCAGTGTTGGCGGCAGCCGCAGTGCGTGAACGATATAGCATTTTGTCGCACCTGCAGCAATTGTACGTTCTTTATTCTCGATATACAAAGAAAAATTGAAAGCCTATTTCCCTAAAAATATCAGCAATTCGAGCCTTATCACCTATTTTCTGGGGTTGATAGCGGTGTCGTTGGCATTCTTGAGTTTTGCCATACCGTGGTATTCGTGGATTCTGGGCTGCATCGAGGTGCTAGCGTTTTTCTACTATGGTCGCCGCTTACCATTGAAATACGAGCGTTATTCCGAACGTCACATCGAGCGACGCATTTTCTGGGATGTGGTGGTGGTCTACTGCATTTGGGCATTGGCGTACTATGGTTTCACCCTTGCCGTGTGGGATACGGCTTGGGAGCAGCCACCATGGTGTAGTATCGATTCGGGCGGTTATTTTGCTACTGGCAAATGGTTGGCCGATTGTGTGCGCGATGGCGACCTATCGCCATGGATAAATTGGGCAAAAGAAGAGGGAGGCGTTTCGGACCTCGGCTACCCGATTGTTCTTGCTATTTGCGACCTACTGACTGGCGATAGCATTATTTGCACGCGCATTATCAATGCCTTTTTCGCAGGATGGATGATTGTGCTGCTTTATCGACTTGCCAAACGCAATTTCGGCGATAAGGTAGCAATGCTTTCGGCTGTGTTTACTTTTTTGATGCCTTCGCTCATATTCTGGACTGCCACCACTATGAAGGAGGCCGTCATGACTATGTTCACCGTGTGGTATCTGGAGCGCATCGACTTTGTCTTTCGCAAACCTAAAGTGCTTGTAAAGGACTATTTCGAGATAATTCTTTTTTCGTCGTTCCTCATGTGGTTTCGCACGGCACTGTTTGCTGTGGCCATTCTCACATTTGTGGTCGCTATTGTAATCACCGATAAAAAAATTATCAGCACGGGGCGTAAATTTGCATTAGGCATATTTCTTGGCTTGTGTATGTTATTTGCCTTCCGAAACGAGGTGGGGCAGCTTATTGGCGACCTGATGCTAAACCGCGAACAGGCCAAAGGTAATCTCGAATTCCGTGCCACGCGTGAGGGTGGTAATTCGTTTGCAAAATACCTAAGCGCAGGCTTAATGGCACCTTTGGTTTTTACCATTCCTTTTCCCACAATGATCGATCTTTATGGTCAGCCTACGCAGGCCATGCTCAATGGTGGTTGGTATGTAAAAAATATCATGTCGTTTTTCCTGCTCTATGGCTTACTTGTAATGTGGCGCACAGGCGAATGGAAACAACACATCATTGTACTGGCCTACACGCTTGGCTATATGGCGGCATTGGCACTTAGTTCGTACATTCATGCGGGGCGGTTTCACTATCCTGTCATTCCTTTCGATATGATGTTGGCTGCTTATGGTTTGGTGCATTTCAGCCGAAAACACATGAAGTATTTCAACATGTTCTTGGCATTCGAATTCTTTATTATACTTTTCTGGAACTGGTTCAAACTGAAAGGACGTGGCATGATATAAAAATTAAAGGATAATCTGGTTTCTGTTAGACTGAACGATCAATAACATTTTTAGGCTTTACCAACCAATACTTTACTGACTTTATAGACTTTCTACTTTTCGACTCTATAGACATGAAAGCACTACTTGTTTACAGCGGCAATCACGGCGACGGACAATTTTCGTATGTGTTCGTCAACGAACAGGGCGATGCGCTCAAGCAGCAAGGCGTCGATGTGGCGTATTTTGCCATCAAAGGCCGTGGGCTTTGGGGCTATCTTAGCAACCTGCGTCGCTTGAAACAGGTAATTCGTGCCGAGCGCCCCGATGTGGTGCATGCGCATTATGGCATGTCGGGCGCACTAGCGGTGTTACAGAATTTGGCTCCTGTGGTTACAACCTATCACAATGGCGAAACGCTCACTTGGTACGGCAGGTTGGTGTCGCGCCTTGCGTTGCGGCGTAGCGCGTACAACATTTTTGTGGCGCGTCATATCTACGATCAATTGTCGCCCAAACCAAATTATTACGCTTTTCAACCATGTGGCATTTGGCTCAGTCAGCAGCCGCTTGTGCCAAAAGCCGAAGCCATCGCCCGCATGGGGTTGCCCACCGATAGACCAAATATTTTGTTTGGTGGTGCGTTTAGCAATCTTCGTAAAAATGTGGCACTTGCGCGCAAAGCAGTCGATAGGCTCGGCTTCCCTGTTAATCTGATAGAGATGAGCGGTTGGAATCGTGAGCAGGTAAATCTTTTGCTTTGCGCCTGCGATGTGATGCTTTTACCGACCAAGAGCGAAGGCTCGCCGCAAGTGGTGAAAGAGGCTATGGCATGCAACTGCCCAGTGGTGGCAACCGATGTTGCCGATATTGCCTATCTACTCAGCGGTGTGCGCAATTCGTATGCAACCAGTTTCGATCCACAAGAAATTGCCGATCGCATTACCGATGTGCTTCGCGATGGGCGACGCAGTAATGGCCGAGAACGCATAGAATTGCTAAATCTTGATAATTCCAATGTGGCGCAACGCGTTGTCTCCATTTACGATGTGGTGCTTGGTCATGCACCCTTGGCAAGCGATAGAAATAAATTGGAAACCATTGCTTTCTATCTTCCTCAATATTATCCTACTAAAGAGAATGATGAGTGGTATGGCAAAGGTTTCACAGAATGGACAAATGTGCGCAAATCGCATCCGCTATTCAAAGGACATTATCAGCCTCAAGAACCAGCCGATCTTGGCTATTACGATCTGCGCAATCCCGAAACGCGTCGCCTGCAGGCTGAGCTGGCGCACAAGGCTGGAATTTCGGCATTTTGCTACTATCACTATTGGTTTGGGCATGGACGCCAAATGTTGGAACTGCCGCTGAACGAAGTTGTGCGTTTGGGCGAACCCGATATGCCTTTTTGCCTTTGCTGGGCAAATCATACTTGGTACAAGAAAACTTGGGATGCCAACCGCAGTGTGCTCGACATGAGTGTGCTGCTCAGCATCGATTATGGCGGTCAGGACGAGTGGGACGAACATTTTCATTCGCTCTTACACATTTTCCGCGATCCGCGCTACTACCGCATCGATGGACGATTGGTGTTTGTTTTCTACAAAATTGAAAATATTCCGCAAGTAGAAAAAATGATGGCGCGCTGGCAGCAGTTGGCTGTGCAGAATGGCTTGCCGCAGTTCTTTTTTATGAGTTATGTTGACGATGCCTCGCGCATTGGCAATCCACGCCATAGGCTTTGCGACGAGACGGTGCTTTGCTGCAAATCGGAGGTGGAATCGCTCGGACGATCGCGTACCATGCGCTACAGCAGCCGTGCGTTGCGCATGCTCATGTCGCAAATCATTCGGCACCCATTGGCAAAATTCGATTATGCCAAAATTCGACACAAATTGCTTTCACCGCTCTATGCCGAACAGAGGATTGCGCCAACGCTGTTGCCAAATTTCGACAACACGCCACGCCGCAGCACAGGAGCTACCATACTCCACAATGCCACGCCAGAGCAATTCTATTTGCATTGCAAAGAGACTTTTGACTATCTCAACCACAAAAAACGACCGATTGTGTTCGTCAAGTCGTGGAACGAGTGGGGCGAAGGTAACTATCTGGAACCTGATGTGAAATTTGGCGATGGCTATATTCGTGCTTTGCGCCGCGCCATCGACGAATTTAATGCTGAAAATGGAATGGAGTGAGACAGTCGTTTTGTTGGTCCTTCGTCCTTAATTTTTTACTCAAGAAAAATGAATCATTTTTTCGATATAGCGCAACTTAATCGTAATCAATGGCAAGCATTGGTCGACGCGTCGCCTACGGCTACATGGTTTCAAACGCCCGA
>CAVFDI010000086.1:0-5311 GCA_963621145.1 Paludibacteraceae bacterium
ACGAAGGGTTTGGCATTCCAATAGTGGAGGCGATGTGTGTGGGTACGCCCGTGCTGACATCAACTGGCTCTTGCTTCGAGGAAACAGGCGGTGAGGCTGCTCTCTACGCCGACCCAAACGACCCGACTATAATAGGCGAACAACTTGCACGACTCTTATCCGATAAGGCGTTGCGTACAGAGATGGTGAAATTGGGGCATCAACAAGCGGAAAAATTCACCGATGAGCGAGTCGCCTGCAGCCTGCTATCGGTATATAGGGAGTTAGGAAACCCCATTCCCTATTAACCACACAAATGGATTCTCGCAAACTCAACGGGAGAAAATACGGTTGATGTCGTCTTCGCCCTTGATGTGCCAGAATTGCTCCCAGTAATGCGTGACTAGTTTTTGTACCTGTAGCTCGTTCCAGCCTCTTGCACGCGCGTACTCAAGACTTAATAGGTCTATGAAATCGCGGTGTCCCCATAGGCGGCAAAAATTCTTGCACGCCGTGCGCATATCAATTGGGGTATTAAATCTCATACGATTGATGTCTATTAGGCAAAACTGCGCAACGCCATCCTTGTCCACATCAAAAAGTATATTCCCCGGTGAGTAATCCAAATGCAACACCCCCTTTTGGTGCAAATCAGCCGTAAAGCAAGCGAACTGCCGAATGATAAACTCATAGCCCCTCACGGAATGGTAGCGAAACTCGTAAAAGTTGCGCGACAAGGGCGACTGAAGGGTAAGCAAATAACTCTCCGTAAGAAGATGATTTCCACATAAAATGTATGCTATCGGTTCTGCAGTAGGGATATTCATTTTTAACAGTCGTTCTGCATTCTTGTAGGCTCTTACGGCTTTCGGCGCACGGAAAGCAGAATAGACTATACGGTTGGGGAAAACTGGAGTATGAAAACGCTTCACATTGACAAGTAAGCCATCATACTCTATCTTTCGAATCTGATTACGTGCATCATAAATAACCGTGCCACTTTGCGCAAAGTGAGAGGGAATACGCTCTATCCATGCGCGCAGATATTGATATTTCGGGGATATAATCAGTTGCATATTTTTGTTGGATAAGGTTGTAGTCCGTCTTTCCACCCCCGCAAGTAACGACTGAGTTTTTGCCATTTATCCGACCAATCGTACAGACATAGGCGTTTTAATTCTTTGTAAGCGCGCTTGCGGTAGTAAGCGCGATGTTCGGGATAGAGTTGAATCATGCGTTGCAGGTTACGCCCGATATAGTAGTAACGCCATACGGGGTGCGGGGTATAGGGATGTTTGGTAATGGGCAGCGGATGTCCCCCCTCGCCTAAACGATGGGTCAGACGGATATTATTCAGACGCACCACTTGGAAACCGAGTTGCCATAAGTGGCAACATATCTCATCGTCCACCCAATCGATAAAGAAATCATCGCGGAATCCACTTGCTTGCCGCCATGCAGAAATGCGTAGTAAATTCCCAGAACACATTTGTGTCATGCGTTTTTCGAACCGCTCTCTATGATGATGTTTCTCTGAATCCCCAGCACAGTCGTGATACGGAGAGAATATGCCGACCTTGTCGCCCTCTGGATAGGCTTCTGCTTCCGCAATGTACTGTGCAATGGATTGTTGGTTCCAAAGCGAGTCCTGATCCATGGTTAGTACCCATTCACTCCCTAATTGTACGGCTCTCTCGCACCCGCGGTTGAGGGCAGATGCTATGCCGAAATTCTCCATACAGGGTATGTAGATTGCATTGGGAATAGTCGTTGTAAGCGAGGTATTATCCTTGTCGCTGTTATCTACGATGATGAGGTGTTCCACATCGTTTGCATAAAGACGCACTGCCTCTACCTCGTGTAAAGCGGGATGATACCAAACAACAACTGCGGCTATGTGGTTAATTTTTACGAATGCCATTTTTGCATACTATTTGATTCGATTCCTGCACCGTACGGAAATATGCCATATTAACCGTATCATCTATCCAATTCTCTTTATGGTACAGGTGGTATTGCACCGCTAGGTTACGCAGTGAAACAATTTTACACCCATAGGCTGGTAGCCGCCACTCGATGTCGTAGTCTTCCCCAATGGCAGGGAGGGTATAGTTCTCGTCAAAGCCATTTATTGCCAACAAGTCAGCACGCGACATAGACATATTACTTCCAGTCAGGTGGCGTACCGGTCTGCGCCACAAGCGTGCCAAGGGAATGTAAAAGCCTTCCTCCACACATTGGCAGCCTCGGTGCCACAACAGATGTGACCACAGATGTATCCGTTCTCCGTAAAGCAATCGTTCGGACAGTGGTGGATTGAGTTTAATACGCTTCCCCGCCAAAACGACGCCCTTGCGGCCATAGCGGATATGCATTTCTACAAAACGTGGGTGTAATACACAATCCCCATCAATAAAGATAAGCCAATCGGTGTTTGCCGCTAATACTGCTCGATTCAGCGCTCGGTTTTTGCGCCACCCAATGTCCTCTTGCGTGAGGTGTTGCAGTGGCCAACGCGATTGGTAATTTTTTACAAATTTTGCCATCGATTCATTGCAACCATCTTCCGAAATTATTACTTCGAAATCCTGTTCGGTTTGCTGTTCTAAACTGCGTAGGATAGCGCGTAATGCGGCTACATTCTTATAAATGGAAATTATTACTGCTGCTTTCATTGCTGTTCGGTCATGTTGAAGTATTTATCGAGTACGCCGATGGCGATGAGCCGCTCGCGCTCTTTGTCGCGGAACTGGTCAACATAGTCGTGGGCGTGCTGCACGATGGCTTCGGCCTCGGCAGGGTGGGCAATGTAGTAGCGCAACCGCTCCTCCAAGTCCGAAAAATCGGCTTTTATCTCGATGTAGTGGTAATTCGGAATTAGCGTGCCTTCCATAAACCAACTTTCGCAAGTGGGGCGCGGCATCACAGCCACAGAGTTGGACGACATCACCCACTTCAGGTTGCTGGCCACATCGTTGCCCTCCAACGCCATGATAAATTTGTATTCGAGATGCTCGCCGATGGTGCGTTTCTCGGTTTGCCACGCCACTGGGTCGGACGTGTTGCGGCTCACATCGCCGCAGTCGCACATGGGATTTCCGAAATACATACGCATAAACTGGCGGCGCGACTCTTTGCCATTCACTTTGCCTCGAAAAATCACCATGTCTTTTTTGTCGGCAAACGCTTTTCGGTCGTTCACAAAAATAAAGTGGCGCACCTTGTCCATCTTTAGCAAAATGCTGTTCTGATTGTCTGTTGCTAACGGACGGCTTTTCACAATACTTGGAAGTTTTGGGACGAATGTTACATCGCCAGGACAGATGTTCCAACGGTAATTTTGCGGAAAATAGCGCGTCGTTTCGCGACTGTCGAAGTAATAGACTTTGCCTTTCTTTCCCAATTTCTCGTCGCACAGGCGGTGGCAACCATCGGGCAGTTTGGCGGGCGTGTTCAGTTGGTTGTAATAGTCGATGCGCTGCTCGATATACGCCTTGTCGGGGCGTTGTTCTATCGTCCTAAGCAGTCGCTCACGCGTATTGCGATAGATGCAGTTAGGCACAAGCAGCCGCAGGTAGTTGAGCAGATAATAGTTGAATTTGGAATTTTTTCCGCTGGTCAATATGTAGTACAAACGGCGGTTCATTGGGCAATTTTCTCCACTTTTTCAACAATCATTTCGGGTGTAATCCCCGTAAGGCAGCGATAATCGCCGTAGCGGCACGGCTTGTTGCCAAAGGTCGAACAGGGGCGGCAGGGTAGGTTGAGTTGCACAGCGTTGTCCATGCTTTGGCGCCAGCCCATAAAGCCAGCGTACGGGTGCGTTGCGCCCCAAATGCTCACCACGGGCGTGGCGGCGAGCGACGCTAAATGCATATTGGCCGAATCCATCGAAACCATCACATCTAGGGCGTTCATCAGTTCCAATTCGTCCTGCAAAGTCGATTTTCCAGCCGTGCAGACGACATTCGGATATTTTGCCGCCCAACTTTCCAAGAGCGTCTTTTCGCGTTCGCCGTTGCCAAACAGATAGACCGTCCAGCCGCGTTGTGACAGCAGTTCCACCACTTTTTCGCTCTTTTCGGTCGGATAAATTTTGCCTTTGTGCCGCGCAAATGGCGCAAATCCCACCCAGTGGCGCGAGGCGGGTTTCGTGGCAAACAGCGATGTGAAATCGAGCGTAACGGCCAGTCCAAGCCGTTGCAGCACATCGGCGTAACGCTCTGTCGAATTTTTCAGCGACACCAAGCGTTTGCAGTGCGCGCGTGTCAGGCGGCGTTTGGCGGGGTGTCCCTTGTCGATGGTGGCTATTTTTGCGCCGTGCAGCCACGCTCTCCACTTGATGTAGAACGACCGCAGCACGCTGTGCAGGTCCGCCACATAGTCGAACTGCTTGATATTCAGTTCGTTAATAACAAACGCTTTCAGATTTCCGAAACTCTGCAACGCCTGCGGATCGATACCGACAAAATGGACATTTTGCGGCATTCGGGCGAACAGCGGCGCGCACATGCGTTTGCTCAAAAAGGTGATGTCCAAATCGGGGTGCTGCTGCGCCAACGCCTGCACCACAGGCACTGCCATCGCCACATCGCCCAACGCCGAAAACCGTATGACGAGAATGCGCTTCATCTATTTCTGCCCGTAGAGAACAGGGTTCAGTTCGGGGTCGTTGTACATTTTCATCTGTTTGTACACCTTCATCTTTTTCGTGCCAGCCTCGAAATCGGCCAGCAGTTGGTCGATGGCGGTCGAAAGGTCGGTTTTCTGCTCCAACAGCACATTCAGTTTGGCTTGGCACTGCGCTTTGTGCGCCTCGCTCACATCGGTGCGGCTCACTTCGGCCTGCATGTGGTAGATTTTCAGGTGCAAAATGCTCAAACGGTCGATGGCCCACGCAGGACTTTCGGTGTTGATTTTGGCATCGGCAGCCGTTCCTACGGCGTGATATTTGTCCCAAAAATAACTATCGATGAGTTCCACAAGGTCGGTGCGGTCTTGGTTCGATTTGTCGATGCGCCGCTTGAGCGCCAACGCCTCCACAGGGTCGATTTGCGGGTCGCGAATGATGTCCTCCAAGTGCCACTGCACGGTGTCGATCCAGTTTTTCAGATAGAGATAATACTCGATACTTTTCAGCGGATAGGGGTTGGCTATCGGCTGATCGACGCAGTCCGTTTTGTGGTAATCGACAACCGCCTCGTCGAAAATTTTGTTACTCAATTCTACAAATGTCATGGTCTATTTTGTTGATTTTTTGTTGCTACTCCAGATGATTCCGCGCTTGGCAATGCTCACCATCACGCCAAAATCGTTGCCAAACTGTGTGCCG
>CAVFDI010000087.1:0-5239 GCA_963621145.1 Paludibacteraceae bacterium
TCTGCTACCATAACGACAAAATCTACATCGCCAACTACGAAGTCGCGCCAAACACGCAATTGGCAAACTGCCGCAACACCAGCGGCTGTGCCGAACGACTTAGCAACATCTGCCCAGTGTGCGGAAAAGTGCATAGTTCGTACGGCTTGTGCAACAAATGCATGCAAACCTACTTCGTGACCAACGATTTCGGCTCGTTCTACACCAACAAAAAAGGTTTTGCACAATATCGCGGACAATCTGTTCTGCGCGAGATGCTGCACAAAGGCAAACCCAACAAACACTATCAAACAATGTTGAACATCAATAAACTCTACGTCTAAAATGAAACTCTTAGAAAATCTCTACAAAGTGTCCAGTCCCAGCGGACACGAACGCACCATGCAAAAGTTCATCACGGACTATTGCAAGAAAAATCAGTTGGCGGTAAAAATTGCCAAGGATAAAACTGGCAACATCTACATCACAAAAGGTGAGGACAAAACCTATCCTTGCGTGGTGGCGCACATGGACGAGGTTCATCAAAAGAACAAAAACAAAGAGATTGTCGTTCATCGCAATGTCTTGTCCGGACTCGACCGCAAAGCCATGAAACAAACTGGCATAGGTGCCGACGACAAGAACGGCATTTGGGTCGCTCTGAATCTGCTCACAACACAGAAGGTGCTTAAATGCGCCTTCTTTGTGGGCGAAGAGATTGGCTGCGTCGGTTCGGAAAAGGCCGACATGGACTTCTTTGCAAACACACGATTTGTGCTGCAATGCGACCGACGCAACGGCAGCGATTTCATCTGCAACGCAAGCAATGTCGAACTCAGCGACAAAGCCTTCTACGACCGTTGCGAGGCAAGCAAATTTGGCTACAAAATGACCAACGGCTTGCAAACCGATGTAGTCGCTCTCAAAGAAAAAGGACTCAAAGTCTGCGCCGTCAATCTCTCGTGCGGCTACTACAATCCGCATCACGACAGCGAGATGACACGCTTCGACGAGCTGCAAAACTGCCTAGCGCTCTGCGAACACATCATCACGACCATCACCGAAGTGCAGACGCACATCTACACGCCATGCCCAAGCTTTGGCGGCACATTTATGCACGATGTCGACGACTATGTCTGGAACTACAGTCGCCACAACGAGTGGTACGAACAAAACCGACAAGCAAAGCAGGTCGCCGAAACGGAGATAACCGACGACTATCTGCGCCTGTCAGGACTCTTTTCCGACGAGCAAGTGCGCCTGTATCTAAAACGCAAATATCAGTTCCTCAACGACACGCACTTCATCGACCAATGTATCGACTCGCAAAGCCATGAAGATCTGTTATTCTAATGTCAAACCTAATATATTTTCAAAAATCATGTCCAAAATGAATCAACAAAAACAATCGGAACGATTTGAAGAGGCGATACGCCAATTCTTAAGAGAGCAGGGAAGAAAAGACCCTGCTTTCTTGCAACACTGCTGCGAAGTGAGCAAAACGCAAAACAAAAACACCGCCGACTGCTGCACCTACATCATCAATCAGGTCAAAGAATCGGGAAGGTGTGGCTTTGCCGACGAGGAGATCTTCTCCATGGCGATGCACTACTGGGATGAGGACAAAATAGAAGTCGGCACGCGCCCAGAGTGCCAGATTGTTCTAAATCACACTGTGCAACTATCCGAAGAAGAGATCGCCGACTGCAAACGCGAGGCGCGAGAGCGCATTATCCGCCAGCAGATGGAAACGCTCAAAGCCAAAAGCGCAGCGCCAACGGCGGCAAAGAAAGCAGAAAATGAGCCTTCATTATTCGATGAACTATGAAACCAAGAACAGCATTCCAGAAGAGGGTCGTTGCAGTCAACGGCTCTCTTCGTACAATCGGCGAGAAACATTTTGTCGAAGTCTACAACCGCACCTGCGAGCATATCGCTTTCCAAAACAAGCAAAAGACGCTCATCTGCGGTGATTGTGGCGAACTTATCGAAAAAGCAAAACGCAACCGCAAAGGCGAGGTCGTCTGCCCACACTGCGGCAAGCGCCTCAAACCGTTGGAAAACCGCCGTTGGTCGGACAAACAAGCCTACTACATCATGGCAATCGACCACGCAAAAGGCTTTCAGATACTGCGCTACTACCTGCTCTACACCAATTTTCGCAAGGGCAAAGCCGCAGAACTAGTGCCATGGGAGTTATTTCGCGTGTTCATAGCCGACAATGGACAACGAGCCGTCTGCGCACGCATGCGCTCGTCGTTTTGCTACTACCGCGACCAATGGCGGTTTGATACAAAAATCGAACTGCGCCAAGTCAATCAGCAGTGGCCTTACACGCCCTACGATCTGCGTGCATGGGCAAACCTGAAGGCACGACGACTCAGTCCAAAAGCGAAGTTGGTCGGCCTAAATGTGCCTGACAAAGATTTTCCATCGGCGGAAACTATCTGCAAACTGTTCAGCGACAATCGCTTCGAGACCATTTGGAAAGCGGGCATGCACGAAATGGCATATCGCCTAAACGAACAGACAATGAACGCGCTGTGGCCAGCCCTCAAAATATGCCTACGCAACCACTATCAGCCAGCCGACACTGCCGACTACATCGACTATGTGCAGCAACTGATTCGATTGGGCAAAGACACCCACAATGCGCACTATGTCTGCCCAAATGATTTGGCGGCAGCGCACGACCAAACCAACGAGGCGATACGCAAAATGCTCGCAAAAGAGAAATACGAGCAGGAAAAGCAGCGCATTGCTTTGGCAGAGAAAGCCTATGCGCAATGGGTCACGCCGTTCCTCTCGCTGAATCTGCAAAACAAGCAGTTCAACATCGCAGTGCTGCCAACTGTTCAATCGTTCTACGAAGAGGGACAAACCATGCACCACTGCGTCTACAGCAACCGCTACTACGAACGAAAGGATTCGCTCATACTCTCGTGCCGCGACAAACAGAACCATCGCCTCGCAACTATCGAGATTGGGCTGCCAAAAGGCAATATCAAACAAGTGCGTGCCGCGTGCAACCGAGTGCCCGAGCAGTACGATTCTATCGTGCAACTACTTAACCAACAAAGCAAACAAATCAGACAATTATCAGCCGCAATGGCTTAATCCTAACTTTCTAAAACATCAAAAATCATGATTCAAACAATCGACGAGGTGATGCAGAATCACCCAATAGTGACTGCAGCCCAACAACTAATCAACTACAGCGTGCAACTGCGCCAGCATGGGGACAAATCGTACCGCGACACGATAATCCGCTTCCAAGAGCGCGACGAGAAATCTGCTTGGGAAAAGGTAAAAAAACTGTACGACTTGGCCAGTCCGAGCAACAAACCCATGCAAATCACGCACATCAAGAGCGGCTTGTATCCGTTGTACTCCTTCGCCAACACCTACAGCCAAGATTGGTACTTCGTACTCCATTGGCGCGAAAACAGGCGGCAATAGAACTGTCTAAACACCGAGTATCAAAGAAAAGAGGCTGCCTGACGGATTCGTTGGGCGACCTCTTTTTTGTTTTGCTGCCTAAAAATGTTGAACCATGAAAAATTCACGAAGCATTGATGCTATTAAATGCCCCTCCCCAAAAGGGATACACAACGGCTTCGCCAACAGACTTTTAAGGCAAATGTAACGTCTTCTCGAATTTATTTTTGGCTATTTCGCTACAAATTTGTATCTTTGCAGCCAAAAATAATGATTGTCGTATGAAGTTAGTTGGACGAAAAATCGAGCAAGAGGAGTTAAAACGCCTCGTAGATAGCGAGCAGCCAGAGTTTGTGGCAGTGTATGGTCGTCGTCGTGTGGGAAAGACCTTCCTTATCCGTTCATTCTTTAATGACAACTTCGCTTTTTATACGACAGGCATTGCACGAGGCACTCGCCGTGAACAACTGCGTCATTTCTCTACAGCCCTACATGAGCAATGTTCCTCGTTGCCTACAACAGAAGCCGAAGACTGGTATGAGGTCTTTAATCGACTACGCACGCTCCTCAAGACTAAGCATGCTCACCGAAAAGTAGTATTCTTGGACGAACTGCCATGGATGGACACGCAAAAGTCGGAGTTTGTGAAAGCATTGGAACTATTTTGGAACGAATGGGGAAGTACACAAAACGATCTCTTGCTGATAGTATGCGGTAGTGCAGCTTCGTGGATGGTGAAAAACATCATCAAGAATCGTGGTGGGCTGCACAATCGTCTCACTTGCAAACTGCGACTCAATCCGTTTACAATCCATGAGACAGCACTTTTTCTTCAAGAAAAAGGCATCCATTGGCTCGAGGAAACCATTGCCGAATGCTATATGATATTGGGCGGTATACCTTATTACTTGATGCAATTAGACAAATCATATAGTCTTGCGCAAAATGTGGATCGTTTGTTCTTTCGCGAGAATGCTTTACTAGCTGACGAAGCAGAGAACCTCTATCGTTCGCTGTTCAAGAAGTCGGAGGATTATGTGCATATCGTGGAGACCTTAGTATCGAAACGGAGCGGTCTCACCCGCGATGAGATTATCGCAGCAACTGGACTGAGCAATGGCGGAGGACTCACTCGTATGCTGACTGAACTGATTGAGTGCGGGTTTATTCGTGTCTATGAGCCATTAAGTATGAGAAAAAAAGTGTATCAGCTGAACGACTTCTACACACTATTCTATTATATGTTTGTAGCAGGACAGAAAAAGTATGACGACGACACATGGATGCATCAGCAAGGAAGACATATCTATACCACATGGTTAGGGCTGAGTTTTGAACGCCTCTGTTTTGCCCACTCTGCACAGATACGCCATGCACTTGGATTGGACTCTATTGCAACAAAGACCTATTCACTCTACACGGAGAATGCGCAGATGGATATGGTTATTGAAAGAGCGGATAATGTAATGAATCTCTGTGAGATGAAGTATACCCAGATGCCTTATGCCTTGGACAGGGCTGAAACTGAAAAGATACGGCGAAGAATGGACTGCCTGCAGTCGTTTAATCGTCGAAAAAGAAATGTGCAATGCATCTTGGTAACCAAACAGCCAGCCCAACAGAACAGTTATTACAACTCACTCAACATCAAGAATATAACGCTGTCAGATTTATTCTGCGACTAAGTTGTCTAAGATAGTATCGACTATTTATTTTTGGCTATTTCGCTACAAATTTGTATTGAAACAGCCAAAAATTTCGGCATTAACACTCCGCCGTCATTTATTGGTTTCCGTTATCTTCAAGTCACAACCCCAACCGC
>CAVFDI010000088.1:0-5151 GCA_963621145.1 Paludibacteraceae bacterium
ATAACACCATTTGTGAGGCACTCAACAACCGATGTGTCGCTCGATTCCCAAGTAACAACAGCGCTGACGCCCGAAGGTGCAAGAATTGCGTTCAAACGAACAGTGTCGTAAGGCTCAATACCGATAGAGGTTGGGCTAACGGTGATACCCGTCAAAACTTTTACTTCTTCTTTGTTGCAACTTGCAAAAACGCAAGCCAATGCAACGATGCTCAAGAACAAGGTCTTTTTCATCTTTTTTCTCCTTTGTTAAATGATTATGATTTGAAAAATTAAAATGGCATTTTTTATTCGCCCACGTGTGGGTTGTAACTCGTCTCGCTACTTGGCAGCTCGAAGGTGAAACGATAGTCGGTGTACGACAGCTCTTCGTCGGAGCGCAGGTGGTTACCGCCAAGTTCAACTGCGTGAGTAAGGCGGCGCAGGGTTTGCAAGCCGTAGCCTTCGCCCCACATCTCTACACGCCAGTTCAGACCGATGGCCTCGAGCAGGCTGCCAGCGTCGGTGAGACCAGCCAAATAGTTTGCATATTCTGTTTGTGCAGCCGCTGCAGTGTCGACACGCTGATCGAGAATGGCTTTCAAGTAATTTCTCGAAGCATCAATGTCGGGTGTATTTTGGCTTGCTGCAGCCTCGGCAGCAATCAGGTAAACCGATTCTATGCGCATAAATACATTGTCGTTCAGCCAATCGCGGTCGAGATCGGTCGATGACGTAGCGTCTTTGTAGTTCACACTGTAGAATTTACGAATTGGGCGACCTTTTTCGTCGAACCAGTATTGGCGAGCATCCCAAGTTGGAATGGCGGCTTTCAGTTTAGCATCGATACATTTGGCATCGCCAGCCCAAGCGTAGCTGTAGGTGTAGATGTCGACTTGTCCGAAGAACGAAGCCAAACCTGTGGTGTTGTCGATGGTTACATTTTCACCCCACATCCACGAGGCTTCTTCAACATCGCCAAAGCCCGAAGTGAGCAGACGACTTTGTGGCAAAATGGTGTACTTACCGCGATCGATAACCTGTTGCGCATATTTCAGAGCGTTTTCGTATTCGCCTTTGTTCAGATAGAGATAGGCCAACAGAGCGCGAGCTACATCTTGATCCATTCTCAGTTTCGACGAACGCGAAACTACGTTACCCTCGAATAACGACATGTATTCAACGGCATTCGACAAGTCCTGTTCAGCACGATTGTAAACCTCGGCAGCCGTCGAGCGTGGATTACCAGCGGTGTTGTTGTTGGCAATGTCGTCCTCGGTGTAGATTATTACAGAGAGTTGCGTTTCGAGGTCTATTTGGTCGACTGTTTCGCAGAAGAAGCGTTGCAATCCTGCGTAGCAGAAACCACGTATAGCTAATGCTTCGCCGTAGTAGTAACCATTTATGATTTCATTCTCGGTATAGTCGGTCTGTTTTTTACCAGCCTCAATTTCTGGCACACCCTGTTGGTCGAGCGCGTTGATGATAAGGTTCGACAAGCGAATCATATCGTAATAGTAGGTCCAGATGTAACTTTTGCGATACGAATATCCCAATCCAAGTTCGTCAGTTTGAAACCAACCATAACTTGCCGACGACATGGCCATATCGCCACAAGCAAGGTCGCCATACATATCGATGGAGCGTTGACCAAATTCGTCATGATTACTGCCATACTCGTACAGTTTAGAATAGACACCAATGAGCGAGCCGTCGATGGTGTTGTCTTGCTGCACATATTGGTCTTCGAATAGTGTTCCGCCCGAATAGTAGCGTGTCAGATAGTTTTCGGAGCAAGAAGCTAGCAAGAGGGCTAGTATTGTAAGGCTAAAAATGCGTTTCATAATTTTATTTCTCCTTTTGCTAAATGGTTAGAATTGAATTTTGATACCGCCCATAATGGTCGACAGCGGCGTGTATTGCCACGAGTCGGTGGTGCCAGTGTACGAAGCCATTGGGTTGTAGCCACGGCGTGCCGATGCTACGAATAGATTGTCGGCCGATACCCAAATTTTCAGCACATTCATCTTAATCTTCTCAGTCCATTTCTTAGGGAATGTGTATCCAAGTTGAACATTGCTTAGCGAGAAGAACGAGTTGCTTGTGAGGAAGCGCGTCGATGCCGCATTGGTGTATGTGTCGGCGTAGTTCGACAAGCGTGGAATGTCGGTATCCCTATTGTTTTCGGTCCAAGCATTGCGCATATCGGTGTGCCAGTTTACCGAGCCAACACGGTCGTTGTTCATCAACGAAGCATAGGTGTTGTCGTAGCCATAGCCGCCAATGCGATAGAGGAATGTGGCAGAAAGGCTTACGCCATAAACATCAAGATCGAATGCTATACCGCCATCGAGAATTGGCGACGATGTTTTGCCTACGTAGTTGCTACCAGCCACATTGTAGTCGGTGGTTATGGTGTCGCGAATGTTTGCGTCTGGGTGATCGTGTTTGTAGTCGAAGACGCTTGCAATGTAGTTGTTGCCACTTTCAATTTGGTCGGCACTCGACGTACCAAATGTACCTTTGTCGGCATCGTAGTAAGCGCGATATTGTGCTTCGCCAGTTTCGCGGTCGACGCCAACATATTCTACCATGTACCAGTCGTATAGGTCGTGTCCTTTTGCCATCGAGCCGTTCATAACCATGCGCACAGCCTTGCCACTTTCGTCGTAGTAGTCGATAGGCATTTCTTCCATGCGGTTGGTGTTGTGGCTACCATTCAAGCGGATATCCAATTTCACATTACGCGTATCAACGGCATGAGCAGTCAATTGGAATTCAACACCTTGGTTCGATAGTTTACCATCGTTCACGTAGTAGTAGCTATAGCCCAGCGAAGGAGCTACGTAGCGTGGGAACAGCAGGTTCGAAGTCTTTTTGTAGTAGTAGTCTACTTCACCCGTCAAATATTTGGTAATTTCGAACTCTAAACCTACATCGACAGTGGAGGTGCGCTCCCATGTCAGGTCGGGATTGCCTTTGTACGACCAAATGTATGCCACTTGGTCGTCGACGTTTTCAACCGAATATTGGTCGGTGTAGAGGAACGAGCCAATCTCTTGGTTACCAAGCATACCCCAACTGGCACGCAGTTTCAAGTTGCGCAGCCAATCGCGCGAGTCGCTCATGAACTCCTCGTTTGTGATGACCCATGCAGCACCAACCGACCCGAAGTGTCCCCAACGGTGACCTTTTGCAAAGCGCGAGCTACCATCTGCGCGATAGCTACCATTGATAAAGTAGCGCTCGGCGTAGTTGTAGTTGGCTGTAGCAAGATAGCTCTCCATCGAAGTCTCGGTGGTGTAACCGCTCATCGACGACATCTGAATGGCGTTGCTCCACTCCAAATTGTCTGGCAGAGCCAAGTAGTTTTTGCTACCATACATAATGCTTTGGCGAACGAATTGTGTTTCGTGACCAGCCAACACGCGAATGCTGTGATCGTTTATCTGTTTGTTGTATTCCAACAATTGGTTTGCAGTGAGTCCCAAGTAGTTGACTTGTTGTTTTGCCAAACGACCTACGCCAGCAGCATCACCGTAATAAGGGTTAGTCAACTCCGAAGCATTTTGTCCAACGTATGTAAGACCAACATTGGCGGTGAGTTTCAAATCTTTGTAGAATTGTACCTCCAACATACCAGTGGTTTGCAATTGATGCGTAATGGTTTTCTGTTTGTCGAGTTGCAGTGCACCAGCAGGGTTAATGCCGCTACCAAACAGACGACCTTCGCCTTCGTTCATACCATAATCGTATGCATTCAGACCCGTTTTCGAATCTTTTTTTATTGTTCCATCGGCATTGCGCTCGAACACTGGATAGATGGCAGGAATACAGTTCACATAATAGAAACCATTGTTCATTGTGCCATCGCCACTTTGACCTGGGTCGTTCAGCTCGGAATACGAATAGTTCATATTCAAATTGCCTTTCAACCATTTTTTTGCTTGGTGCGAGATGTTCGAGCGTACCGAGAAACGATTGAAATCAGAACCGATGTAGTAGCCTTCGTCCTTCAAATAGCCAAACGATGTGTAGTAGGTTGTTTTGTCGGAACCACCGCTAATTTTTACTGTAGCTTCGGCCTTTTGTCCTACACGAAAAATATTGTCTTTCCACGACTCCATATTTTCGTAACCAGCTTTGCGCGAAATGCCATCGGCCAGCGACGGACTAATTGAGCCATCGGCAGCGTATGGGTTGACTAGGAGGTTGCCCGACATGTTCCAAATGTTGTATGCCGTTGGAATACCTTTGTCGCTGAACAGATTGTTGTTTGCCATACGCACTGCATTTTCTTGAGTCATGTTTTTGGCATATCTGTAGTTGTTGTACAGGCTCTGCCAGCTCATGGTCAGATATTCTTCAGGCGTTGAGATTACGTCGTACATAGGTAGCAGACGCATGTTACCACCATATTTTACATCTACATCAATTTTTGCCTCGCTGCCAGCAGTACCAGTTTTGGTAGTGATCAAAATAACGCCATTGGCACCGCGCGAACCATAAAGCGAAGTAGCCGTAGCATCTTTCAAAACTGTGGTCGAAGCAATATCGCTTGGGTCGATACCCGAAATGTCGCCATCGAAAGGCACACCATCTACCACATAGAGAGGCGTCGACGAAGCATTTACAGAACCCATGCCGCGCACCACAATAGTAGCGCTTGTACCAGGTTGACCGCTAGAGTTTACCACGCGCACGCCAGCAACTTCGCCAGCCAATGCTTTCGAAACCTCGGTAGAGTTTTTCTTCTCTATCTTTTCCGAATTAACCACGGTAGCCGAGCCAGTAAATGATTTTTTGGTTGAAGTACCGTAAGCCACGGTAATAACCTCGTCAATCATCTGGGCATCTTCCTCCAAATGAATGGTCATGCCATTTTTGGCAGCCACCTCTTGAGTTTTCATGCCGATGTACGAAACCACCAAAATGTCGCCATCAGAAGTCGACAGTTCAAATGTACCATCGATGTCGGTAATGGTACCGTTGGTCGTTCCTTTCACCATGATGGATGCGCCTATCACAGGCTCATCACCTTCGCCCGACACTACCGTGCCCTTCACATTGGCCAATGCAAGACCAGCGCCAAGGGTCAAAAATGCGGTGAGCAATAGCGTAAATTTTCTCATCTTTGTTTTGTAGATAAATGTTATAAAAATAGTGTGTAAAC
>CAVFDI010000089.1:0-2585 GCA_963621145.1 Paludibacteraceae bacterium
CGAAGTCGCAATTTCATATTTCAACAATTAGGAACATAGAAACTTAGAAACAAAAATTGCGATAGCAATTTTGAGAATTTTTTCGACAAGTGAGAGCAGTGCCAAACTCGTTTGAGCAATGCCGAGCGAAGAAAAAATCTTTGCGAAGCAAAAAACAACTAGAAACTAGAAACCAGAAATCTAGAAATAAACCACACAGACCATCACCAATGCGTTAAACTTATCAACTTTTCAACTCATCAACCCAATTTGAAATCTGAAATTTGAAATTTGAAATTCTACAAAGATATGAAGGACATTAAACTGAACATCGAAAAGGCGTATGGCTTTGTTTCGGCCGACGCTGTGAAATCGTATGCGGTCAAAGCCGCAGAATGCCTGCACATGCTGCACAACGGCACGGGCAAAGGCAACGACTTTTTGGGTTGGCTCACTCTGCCAAGCGACATTGTGGGCGAACTCGACGACATAGAAGCTGCAGCCAAAACACTGCGCGAACGCTGCGAAGTAGTCGTAGTGGTTGGCATTGGCGGCAGTTATTTGGGCGCAAAAGCCGTGAACGAAGCACTATCGAACTCGTTCGAATGGCTCAAAAGCAAACACGACGCACCCGTAGTAGTCTACGCTGGTCAGAACATCGGCGAGGATTACCTCTACGAGCTGCAATCGCTGCTGAAAAATAAGAAATTCGGCATCATCTGCATATCGAAATCTGGCACGACCACCGAGCCTGCGCTGGCATTTCGTATGCTGAAAACGCAACTCGAGGCGCAACAAGGCAAAGCCGCTGCACGCGAAGCCATTGTCTGCATCACCGACAAATCGCGCGGCGCACTGCGCACGCTGGCCACACAAGAGGGCTACAAAACGTTTGTCATTGCCGACAATGTGGGCGGTCGTTTCTCAGTGCTGTCGCCTGTGGGACTGCTGCCAATTGCTGCCGCTGGTTTCGATGTGCGTCAACTTGTGGCTGGTGCCATCAGAATGCAAGAGGTGTGCGCTTCGGAGCATTTCGACGAAAATCCAGCCGCACAATATGCCGCCGTACGCAACGAACTCTATCGCTCGGGCAAAAAAATCGAAATTCTCGTCAATTTCCACCCAAAATTGCACTATGTTTCGGAATGGTGGAAACAACTCTACGGCGAGAGCGAAGGCAAAGAGCATAAAGGCATTTTCCCCGCTTCGGTCGATTTCACCACCGATTTGCACTCCATGGGACAGTGGATTCAAGATGGCGAACGCACCATTTTCGAGACAGTGGTTTCGGTTGCCGAAATGAACCACGAAGTGCGCGTGCCACACGACGAGGCCAACCTCGACGGACTCAATTTCTTGGCTGGCAAGCGCGTCGACGAAGTGAACAAGATGGCAGAACTCGGCACCATGCTGGCTCATGTCGATGGTGGCGTGCCAAATCTGAAGATTGAATTGCCCAAACTGAACGAATACTACTTGGGCGAATTGCTCTTCTTCTTCGAAAAAGCGTGCGGCATCAGCGGCTACATGCTTGGTGTGAACCCATTCGACCAACCTGGCGTGGAGGCTTACAAGAAAAACATGTTCGCCCTGCTCGACAAACCAGGCTACGAAGAGGCTTCGAAAGCCATTAAAGCGAAACTCTGAAAAAGTGAGTAGTGAGAAGTGAGTAGTGAGGCGGCAAAGCCGCAATGACAAATTTCAAATTCAACAATTAGAGACAAAGAAACTTAGAAACAAAAATTGCGACAGCAATTTTGAGAAACTAGAAACACTTTCAACTTTACACACTTTCTCACTTTCACACTTTTATACTTTCACACTGAAAAAAAAATGACAATCGGCATTATTACAGCGCAATACGAAGAGGTGGAATGGCTCGTGGAGCAGATTGAGCACAAAGATGTGTCGGAAATCTGCGGGCGGGTGTTCTACTCCTTCGAGAGCGCAGGCAACAAGGTTGTGGCCGTCTTTTCGCGCTGGGGAAAGGTGGCTGCCGCCGTTACCGCCTCGGTTCTGATTGAACATTTTCACCCCGATTTTGTCGTGTCGGTAGGACTCGGCAGCGCGGTGGTGCCAGAACTGAACATTGGCGATGTGGTGGTGGCGCAACATCTTTTTCAGCACGACATGGACATGCGCCCGCTCTTCCGCCGCTACGAGGTTCCGCTGTCGGGCGTTACATCGTATGCTGTGCAGGAAAACGACCAACATCTGGCGGCCGATGCGGTGCACAATCTGCTGAAACAGTCGAAAGAGCTGCGCCGCCAACTACTCGACTACGGCATTGCTGCACCCAAACTGCTGCTTGGCGATGTGGCCAGTGGCGATTTACCAATAACGGGAGCGTCGCGCAAAGCCGCCATCAACCGCAATCTGCCTTCGGTACTGTGTGCCGACATGGAGAGTGCCGCACTAGCGCAGGCTTGTGCCGATTTTTCGGTGCCATGCGTGGTGCTGCGCATTGTTTCCGATGTGGTGGACGAAACCGCCAATAACCAACAAGCCGAACAATTCAAAAACGATTTCTCGGCGAAATACAATGTCGCCATTGTGCAGTCGCTGCTGAGAATAATCATTGAATCATCGAATTATTGAATTATTTA
>CAVFDI010000089.1:2599-5106 GCA_963621145.1 Paludibacteraceae bacterium
CCTTAATCTAATAACCAAAAAAACACCATTATGAATCTAAAACTTTTGATCTACGCCGTTCTGGCGGCATCGGTTTTGGCATTGGTGGCAGCGTATGTGTTCTACCGCCAAATGCTGACCAAAGACGAAGGCACCGACCTAATGAAAAAAATTGCGGCGCATGTGCGTCAAGGTGCCATGGCTTACCTAAAACAGCAATACAAAGTGGTGAGCATTGTGTTTGCCATTTTAGCCGCCCTGTTTGCTGTGATGGCCTATTTCGACCTGCAAAACGGCTGGGTTTGGTTCGCCTTCCTTACTGGCGGATTTTTCTCGGGTTTGGCAGGATTTTTCGGCATGAAGACCGCCACCTACGCCTCGGCGCGCACAGCCAATGCAGCACGTCAATCGCTCAATAGCGGCCTGCAAGTGGCTTTCCGCTCGGGCGCAGTGATGGGTTTGGTGGTGGTTGGCTTGGCACTGCTCGACATCTCGGTGTGGTTTCTTGTGCTCGACCATTTTCTACCTGCCGAAAATCATCTGATCATCATCACCACCACCATGCTGACCTTTGGCATGGGCGCATCTACACAGGCGCTTTTTGCTCGCGTGGGCGGTGGCATCTACACCAAAGCCGCCGATGTTGGTGCCGACTTGGTGGGCAAAACTGAATACAACATTCCCGAGGACGACCCGCGCAATCCCGCTACCATTGCCGACAATGTAGGCGACAATGTGGGCGACGTGGCTGGCATGGGTGCTGACCTCTACGAGTCGTACGCTGGCTCTATTCTTGCCACGATGGCTCTGGGCGCATCGGCATTTGCCACCTCGGCCGTCGAAGGAATGCAACTGAAAGCCGTTCTCGCGCCATCGCTCATTGCTGCGGTAGGCGTGGTGCTGTCGCTACTCGGCATTTTTGTAGTCAAAACAAAAGAGGGCGCTGGCATGAAAGAGTTGCTGGCGGCACTCAGTCGCGGCACGAACTTGGCCGCAGTGCTCATAGCCGCTGCCACATTCGGCATTTTTGCATGGCTTTTCGGAACAGAAACCAATCAGTGGTGGCAAGTATCGCTGTCGGTGATTGTCGGTCTGCTGGCAGGCGTCATCATCGGCAAATCGACCGAATATTACACCTCGCAAACCTACAAACCAACACAAAAAGTGTCGGAGAGTTCGCAAACTGGTCCTGCCACGGTCATCATTTCCGGTCTCGGTCTTGGCATGCTTTCGACGGCCATTCCTGTGGTTACAGTGGGCATCGCCATCATTTTGGCTTATCTTTGTGCCAATGGTTTCACGCTCGAATTTACGGCTCAAAGCCTCTCGCTCGGACTTTATGGCATTGGCATTGCAGCCGTTGGCATGCTATCGACTTTGGGAATAACGCTGGCCACCGATGCTTACGGTCCGATAGCCGACAACGCTGGCGGTAATGCCGAAATGAGCGGTCTCGATCCCGAAGTGCGCCGTCGCACCGATGCGCTCGATGCGCTGGGCAACACCACGGCTGCCACAGGCAAAGGTTTTGCCATTGGCTCGGCTGCGCTCACGGCATTGGCTCTGCTGGCTTCGTATGTCGAAGAGATAAAAATTGCCCTAGTGCGTGTTGGCGAAGCGTTGCCAAATGGCGTCAATGCTGCCGAAGCGTCGCTCATCGACTTTATGGAGGCTTACAACGTGCATCTGATGAACCCGATAGTGCTCGTTGGCATATTCATTGGCGCAATGATGGCGTTCCTTTTCTGCGGTTTGACGATGAATGCCGTTGGTCGCGCTGCACAAAAGATGGTCGAAGAAGTGCGCCGCCAATTCCGCGAGATTGCAGGCATTCTCGAAGGCAAAGCCGATCCCGACTACGCACGCTGCGTGGCCATATCGACCAAAGGTGCGCAACACGAAATGCTACTGCCATCGCTCTTGGCCATAATCGTTCCAGTGGTTACAGGCTTGATTCTGGGCGTAGCTGGCGTGCTGGGTCTGCTCATTGGCGGACTGAGTTGCGGTTTTGTGCTGGCCATTTTCATGGCGAATGCTGGTGGTGCGTGGGACAATGCCAAGAAACACGTGGAAGAGGGCAACTATGGCGGCAAAGGCAGCGATTGCCACAAAGCCACCGTGGTAGGCGACACCGTTGGCGATCCGTTCAAAGACACCGCTGGTCCATCGCTCAACATCCTCATCAAACTGATGTCGATGGTTAGCATTGTAATGGCAGGCCTCACGGTAAGTTGCCATCTGCTGTAATTTCTGCGGATTTGTGCGGTGAACCTGCCGAACCGCAAATTACACACATAACCTCTTTGGGTTAAACGAAAATAAAAGGACGCAGCGAGATTACAATTATCGAATTATTGAATTATTGAAAAAACGAAGGGACGCACCAAGTGTGTCCTTTCGTTTTCTCGGATTGCAAATCCTTATAATACAACGAGCGCGGGATTACAAATCCCGCGCAACCATTCCAAAGCTTTCTGCAAAACCACACCGCACTGCCATTCAATAACGACAGTAGGGACGCGGCGCGC
>CAVFDI010000090.1:0-5062 GCA_963621145.1 Paludibacteraceae bacterium
GGACAAAATAACAAGAGCAGCCGAATTGGCTGCTCTTGTTGTGTATCCGTTTATTCCTCAGCAAACTGCATCAAATGAGCAACCTGTACAAAATAGTCATTCGACCAAATATCAAATTGGTGACGATCTACGACAAAGGGTTCCACATCGGATTTCACTTGAGCGATGTTGGTGGCTTGTAACCTCTCCAACAATAATGACATAAATTGTTCCTTTGTCATATCTTCACCATTAAATTGCAGAATACGTTCATGCAAATGTGACCAACTGAGTTGAACTCCATTACGCACATACCACTCAAAATCATACCAATCACGACCTTTGACACGATTTTTCCAATTGCGGAAAACCAATGCGTGCATCTTGCCTGCGAACAGATCCGATAAAGTAAAACAACGCGTCATAAAAGAGTAGGGTTGCATCAATAGTTTCTGCTCGGTATGGAAATGCAATGGCGGATTAACATCCACCTCAATCTTAATTTTCAAACTCTTTTCTGTTTGAAACGACAGATCATATACATCCGTAGTGTCTTTCAAAAAAGCAGATTCCACTTTACCAAAATTCCGCTTATCTTTCTTTGTGATTTCCACCTTTCTTCCAGCTAATTCAAACTCATTAATCACTACTGGGAAAAAAGACTCAAAATGGAACGCCTCGTTTGGTTGTAATAGCGAAAAATCCATGTCTTCTGAAAAGCGTTGCAGACCATGAAAGATACGTAGACAAGTACCGCCATAGAACGCTGCCTGTTCAAAAAATCCAGCGCGATATAATCCTGCTAGTGCAATCTGTTGCATCACCTCTTGATGCGCTTTGCGCTCATCACCTGTGTAACGAGCCAACATTTGTTCATATATTGTCATTACGAAGAATTTTTGCAATATTCAACAACGCTTTGCTTTTCTTGCTTACTGTTGCAAGACGCTCAAATACAGCGGCATCCATCTTGTAGAAGGCGTCCATATCCAATCGTAAGTCTTGCTCTAGATATTCAAGTATCTCTTTTTTGTATCGAAGTCGTACGCCCGAAGTAAGTATCACCAAATCGGACAACGCTTTCTCTGGCGATGCTATTTGAAAACTCACATTCTTTTCGGTTTGGATGCAGATGTCCAGTGCATAATAGTCCTTTGGAAGAAGTCGATATGAGAAATGCCCAAGCGCATTCTCAAACTCCTTCGATCGTAATGTGCTTACCGATATCTCACTTTCTACATGTTCAGGTATAAGCCCATAATAGCGCAGAGCAGACTCGCACGACACATACGACGGACCATATAGATGATTCGCCACAAGGAAAAGATTGGTATTGCCATTGGCGGTAATATACAATCCTCGTTTCAATCGAACCAACTCGCCCTTCTGCTCCATATCAAGTATCTTTTGCATGGGAGCCTTAAATCCATCTAGGTACGAGCGTAGTACATCGATGGTCATTGGAATTGCTGGTATGGTCATAGTCCTTACGAATTTGACCGCAAAAGTAGTCAAAATATTCCACGTAAACAAGAATATTCTTCGTTTTCGTGTTAAAAAATGACTTTTTATTGCACCTATTGAAGATATTTGTGGTTTGCCACTGCTAAGAGGTAATAGTTTCATTCTATCAGGACATCGCCTCCACTACCGCCAACTCCGCCCCAAGTGCCAAAGCACCATTCTAGCATTTACCTATGTGGACAAAATAACAAGAGCAGCCGAATTGGCTGCTCTTGTTGTGTATTTTTATTGCCACAACTTTACGCCATAAATGGCAATATAAGATTACAATGAAGGCGTTATGATGACTCGCCAAGAGTTGTTGTTTAGATTTCTCTCGACATAGTTCTTATCTATGAGTTGCGTAATAAGTTTGCGGACTGCTGTTATACTGATATCCAATGAATCTCTTATTTCTTCTATGGTCAAAGAAGGCTGGGCTTGCATCATTCTAAGCATTTTGGCATAATTAGGAGTGCGGAACTCAATCATTTCTCCATCGTACCACCAAACATTCTCATTGCGATGGGTAACAAATAGATAATCGTTGTAAATTTCATTCGCTACTATGCCTTGAAAATACTGCACGAAAGGTGCAATATCGTTGATGGTGGCATGCGCTCCATTACTCGGAACTTTACCCACATTCATATCTGCCTGATGCAATGCCTCAAGATAATCTTGTTTTTTTCGGCTACGAATAACTATCATAGGCAAACCATGTCGAGATAAAATATAATTCGCCATCAAGCGAGCAATACGTCCGTTGCCATCTTCAAAAGGGTGAATACGAATATATCGATAGTGAAATAACGCAGCCAACTCTATAGGCGTGAGTTTCCCAATTTCTTCTTCTGAGTTATACCAATTGATAAGGTCTGTCATAAGAGCAGGCGTTTCTTCGGGAGAAGCATATTCAAAACGATCACCATAACGAGTAATGACCGAGTTGGGACGTGTTTTATATTGCCCTGCGTGAATGACATAACAGGTCTGAACCCCATTAGGAAGTTCCCTATAAACCGTATAATCTTCGCGTAAAAGCGTTTGATGTAATGTACGAATGAAATTTTGTGTCAGGGGCATGTCTTTCAGCAAAGCCTCTTCGCTCATCATCTTCAACCCAACATTGCTTGCGGTCATCTCTTGTATATCGCGCACCTGTGCTTCTCCTACTATTTTGCCAAAAAGTAGGAGAATTTCGGTCTGCCCATAGGTCAGTGTGTTTCCTTCAATATGATTACTATTATAGTTGTAATCAATCGTAAAACGTCGGCTTAACCGTTCACGGTCTCTTTCGGATATAGGCTGAATCTCTTGCCAAATTTTTAATGCTCTCTTTACACTAACTTGTTTCATACACTAAATGGTTGAGATTTATAAACTAATTTATTGGCTTTTTGTATGTATACAACAAATAAACTCGTTAAATGGTGTATGTGTAATAACCATTTTGGCTGCAAAATTATTCTTTTCTACTCATATACACAAATTTTGCCTCAAAAAAATACGCAATGAGGTCTTGTTGACTTTGTGTACCTCAGACCTAAGAAGTTATAGTTTTTGTTTTTCGACCATAGAAATGCGCTCCCACTGTCGTGCGGAGCGCGATTCAAGAGCGGCTTGTATCCGTTGTACTCCTTCGCCAACACCTACAGCCAAGATTGGTACTTCGTACTCCATTGGCGCGAAAACAGGCGGCAATAGAACTGTCTAAACACCGAGTATCAAAGAAAAGAGGCTGCCTGACGGGTTCGTTGGGTGGCCTCTTTTTTGTTTTACTGCCTAAAATTGTTGAAGAAAGTTTTTTTGTTTGCAAAAAAATTGCTATATTTGCATCAGCTTAAACAAGCTGACAATAGCATACCTAGAAAAAACAAAAACTTTTCTATTATGAGAAACTAAAATGAAAAAGACAATGCCTTTGGCACTTTTGCAGGGCACGACTATGTAGACCTTGGTTTACCAAGCGGTACACTATGGGCAACCTGCAACGTGGGTGCCACCCAACCCGAAGAGTATGGTAATCACTATGCATGGGGAGAAATTGACACAAAAACCACTTACGATTGGTCAACCTACAAGCATGCCAATGGTAGGTGTAATTATCTTACGAAATACTGCGATGAAACATACCATGGAAATGACGGTTTCACCGACGCATTAACCACTCTTGAATCCGCCGACGATGCTGCAACACAAAATTGGGGCGGCAATTGGCGCATTCCAACCATTGATGAGTGGGAAGAATTGATTGAAAAATGCACATGGACATGGGTCACTAAAAATTACATGAATGGATACGAGGTAAAAGCGGCCAATGGCAATTCTATTTTTCTTCCTGCGGCTGGCATTCGCAACGGCGGTGAGCTGAACGACGCAGGCTCGTACGGCGGCCATTGGTCGAGTTCGCTCGAAACAGACTACGAAGCCCAGGACGTGGGTCTCTGCTTCTTCCATAACGGCACTGACAGTGGTGACCGCTACTATGGGCTTTCTGTTCGCCCAGTGTTGGGTAAGTGATTGGGCAGTTGCATGATGGAAGCAGGTAGGCGTCACCGTACGCTTTACCGAAACACTCACTTTGGAGCAAGCGGTAGAGCAGATTTATCTTGTTAAACTTAATAAACGACAAAACAATGTTACAAATGATGGAAGCACTGTACTGGGGAACGGTGGTGAAACAGGCAGCGGAGGGCAACTCGGAAAAAATGGAGGAACTGGAGGCTCAAAACAGACTACGGCAGGAACACAACTTACCCACGATAGAGGAGGAGTTGATGGAGATGATCAAAAAGGCAAAGGAGCAAAAGAAGAACCACTAACACCACCAACGGGAAGAGCAAAAGGCGCAATCGACGATTTCGCCAAAAAGATGACTGGCAAAGGTGTGAACCTTGTTGATAGTCCCGAAAAACTACCAAAGAGCGAGGGAACAGCCTACCGTGCCATAAAAGATGGTGCGAGGGTAATGGGTTGGTTCAACATAAAAACTGGGCAAGTTTATATCTACACCCCCAACGCACGCAACTACAACGAGGTAATGAAAACTCTATTGCACGAGTTTGTAGCGCACAAAGGACTGCGCAATATGCTCGGAGCAAAAGAGTTTGATAAGTTGTGCCGTGATGTGTGGAAGATGATGCCATACGACCAACGCTTGCAATATGCCGTATAATGTAACAAAGCGTATAGCCATAGGCTCGAGAGCAATGCGAGAGTACATTAAGAACTTGTCGCTCTACGAAAGTGCCGCTTTGCTCGGTAACGAAAAGGCACAACTGGCGGCAGCGGACGAGTACATGGCGCACTTTGCCGAAAGGGGCATAACAGAGCAAAACCTCTCTATCTTCCGAAAGGTAGCCGATGCCATTCGTGATTTGTTACGCAAGATTGGTTTTGATGTGCTATTGAGCGACAGGGACATCGCTCGCCTGCTCCACGAAAGCAAGACCCGACTGACGCAAGATATGTCGTTGGAGGAGATGGTTAAAACAATAACCAACCTCAACGGCATTGAATCGTTCGACAACCAAGTTAGGTACTGCAAAGATGGGGAGATAGTAGAAACGAGCGATGA
>CAVFDI010000091.1:0-4916 GCA_963621145.1 Paludibacteraceae bacterium
ACTATTCCGGCAAGCGTAACAAGCATTGGCGATGGCGCTTTTTCGTCCTCTTCTTCGTTGGTCGCTACTATTTTAGGAGAAACTCCTGCAACCCTAGGTAGTGAAGCGTTCCATGAGAATGCGGAATTTTTTGTTCCAGGTGATGCTGTGGATGCTTATAGGACAGCATGGGTAGGTTGCGTCATTTATCCAACAAATGGTATCGCTGCCTCTGTTGAGCTCACGGCACTGCCTAATAAGTCTGCTTTGCATCAGGTGCTTGGCTTGGATAGCTTAAAGAAAATTACCTCGCTGACTATTAGTGGCACAATCAATGGCTACGACATAATGATGATGCGTAACCAGATGCCAAACCTTTTTGAAATCGATTTATCTGAGGCTAATATCGTTGCAAACGATTATGAATATACGGAGGGGCGTCACTCTAAAAAAGATACGCTTACATCCTATTCATTCACAGGTACAGGAACGCATATTCATAAAGCTATTCTACCTGCTAGCGTGGTCTGTATAGAGGCTAATATTTTTAATACACCATATTTGAGAGAAGTGGTTTTGCCTAAAAATCTTAAAACAATTTGTGCGAATGCTTTTAATGGTTGCGCTGCACTATCGTCTATTATTTTACCAGAAGGACTTGTTTCAATTGGGGAATCCGCTTTTCAGGGCGCTGGCTTGAAAGAGGTTACTATTCCTGCAAGTGTGGAAACTATTGGGAGTAAGGCTTTTGCCGGAGATGATGAAGAAGACTACTCCAATTATTATTATCGTTATGAATATTCAACAACTAAAGACGAGCGCATTTATGACACTCCCTGTTCAGGAGGTTCACTGCGATCGGTAACAATTCCTGCTAATTCAAAGCTTAAAAGTATTTCTGATTTTGCTTTCGCAGGAAATAATAGCTTGAAAACACTCTCTATTCTCGGCGATAGTATTAAAACAATCGGTAAGGGCGCATTCTACCGTTGCCAATTAGATACGCTTATTTTGCCACCAAATTTGGAGGGACTGAATATACTCTCTTTTGGCTATTGCACTGGCTTGAAATATGTTGTTATGCCAAACAGTCTTACGGAGGTATGTAATAATGCATTTGTGAGTTGCACCAAATTGGACGATGTGAAATTTTCGGACAAACTTACAAAAATTGGTCACCATGCTTTTGCCGATTGCACCAATTTGCGCAATGTAGATATTCCAGGTCTTGTAACAGATATAGAGGAGTATGCGTTTAAGGATTGTAATGTGCAGAGTGTTTATAGTTACCTGTTCGATCCATTCACCATTGGGCAGAATACCTTCTCGGCTTATGCCAATGCCAATGCTATGCTACATGTGCCAAATGTGGAAGATACCGAGATGAAATACCTGTACGATACGCAGTGGAGTCAGTTCGTAAACCGCGAGCGCATGGACAAGAGCATGGAGTATCACGATTTTTATGCCACAGGCGATGTGAACATAGCTAGCAGCGACGACCCGTTGCAAGGCAAGCCCAATGCAAACCTCTATGCTGGCGCAGGTCTTACTATTGAAGATAGTGGCGAGGGTAACGACACCATAAAACTGGGTAACATTACGATTGAAAGTGATGGCGCAGATCAGTGGGGCTCGGTAATTGCAGGCTGCAACGTGCAAGTCGATACGCTGATACAGCATGTTCCTTTCCGTGGAAAAAAATGGTATTTCATGGGTTTCCCATTCGATGTGCATCGCGGCGATATGGGCTGCGACTGCAAATATGCCGTGTATGAATACGATGGCAAAATGCGCGCTGACCGCGACACTACGGGCTGGAAGCGCGTACCCAACGAGCAGGATCATTTTGAACACGGACATGGCTATATTTTCCAATTCAATTTCGATGAAAAGCCGCACGATGTCGATTTCCGAGTACCATCGCCCAATTTTTGCGATATGAGCGATCACATTGTGTTGCACCATCACGAAGCGCCCGAAGATAAGCCAAACAACGACAGTTGGAACTATGTGTCGAATCCATATCTTGGCTATTACGACATAAACGATTTGAACACCACTTCGCCTATCACCGTTTGGGATGTGGACGAGGGCAACTACCGTTCGGTTCGTCCAGGCGACGATGAATACTATTTCTCGCCATACGAAGGTTTCTTTATGCAAAATGCTGAAGAGGGTGATTTCAATCTTGCTTTCGATCGTGAAAAGACAATGACTCATGTGCAGATGGACGAACACAGAAATGCTCCTCATGGCGAGGCATTGAGACGTAAGCAAAAACGCGATCCGAAGCGTGCCATCATCAACCTTACACTCTCATCGGATAGTTTGAGCGACAATACGCGTGTGGTAATCAACGAAGGAGCAAAAATGAGTTACGAGATTGGCGTTGATGCTGCTAAATTCCTTTCGAACGAAAACAGTGTGCCACAAATTTTCTCGTATGACGAACAAAATGTGCAATATGCTATCAATGAGCGTCCGATGGAGTCGAGCGTGGTAGAGTTGGGCTTGCGCATTCCTGCAGCGGGAACTTACACCATTGAAGCGGCTCGCATGGATACGATGTTCTATCTGCTCGATCGCGAGAAAAAAGTGTTGCACGACTTCGAAAATGGTGTGTATTCTTTCTCTTCGGGTGCAGGCTTGCAGAGCGGTCGTTTTGCCTTAGTTCGCCAATACAGTGAAACTGCAACCGATGTTGAGCAAGTGGCTGAAAATGTCGAGATTGAAGTAACAGATGGTGGACTGCTTGTTCATGGTACGACCGACATCAAAGTGTACAATGCGGCTGGCGTGTTGGTTGTTAGTGGCGAACGCACTGGCGTTGTTTCTCTGCCTGCAGGCGTATATGTGGTAGTTGCCAACGAAAATTCTACGAAATATGTGGTTCGATAAATGATTTTAACCATGAATCGAATTGTCTCGGTTATTCTTGCTGTGCTTGTATGGACAATGCCCATGCTGGCACAGCAAGATGATTTTAATCCTATCTTACCGCCCGATCCGAGTGCTTCGTATGTGGTTTCGGTCTATTCCGATCCCATCGGAAATGCTGTGACTACTGGCTTTGGTATGTTTCATGCTGGGAATACTACTGCGATTTCGTGCGAACCCGACGAAGGTTTTGCGTTCGACTATTGGACACTCGATGGCGTTCGTTATGGCACTGATCAATCGTTCACCTACACGGTCGAACAAAAAAGTGTCTCTTTTGTGGCGCATCTTCAGGCAGAGGAGGCGCATAGTTTGTCGGTGTCGTCAAATTTGCCAAATGCCGCCAAAATGACTGGTGAAGGCGACTATTTTCCAAGGCACAAGGTTTCTGTTGAATGTACACCGAACAAGGATTACAATTTTCAGTATTGGACGCTCAATGGCGAAATTTATTCTCGCGCTTTGCATTTTGACTATACAATGGAGCATGCTAATGTCGAATTTGTGGCGGTTTTCACTTACACACCGCATTATGCTGTTTCTGCGCAGGCTGATGATGATGTGGCGGGAACTGTCTCTTCGGTAGATGCTGAATTTTTGTCTGGCGAGACTGTTAATCTGAATGCAACTGCAAACAATGGATATACTTTTTCGCATTGGATGCTCAATGGCTCGTATTTTACTGACGAAAACAGCTTTACTTACACGGTTGGCACACTGAACGCAGCTTTTGTAGCGGTGTTCGATTATGTGCCATCGCAGCCGCAGGATCCTTTTTTGGTGCTGAAAAGTACGGTTTCTTTAAAGTCTGATCCAGCTGAGGCTGCAACATTCAATATTGCATCTGGAAATGAATATCTCGAAGGCGAAAAAATTATTCTGCGTGCAACTTTAGAAAAGGATTACATTTTTGATGGTTGGTACGATGGCGAGACCAAAGTGTCTGACTCATTGGATTTTACCTATGAAGTTGGACAAAAAAATGTTACGCTTACGCTGCGTGCAACGCCTATCACTTATAGCCAATTAAATTTGGTGGCGTCGCCTTCCGATGCAATAACTTTCAATTATAATTCTGGAAAAATTTATCGTGAGCAAACGGAACTTGTGCTGCACGCCTCGGTAATTACGGGCTACGATTTTCAAGGTTGGTATTTGGGCGATTCGCTCTTGACTACGACTACAACTTTGCAATACACCATTGGCACTACAGCGGCTACGCTTACAGCGCGTGCAAAATCTAATGATGCAGATGATTGGATGCCGTTGCCACCAGGTGACCCCGACATGGAAACGGTTAATATTGTTGCACAACCAGTAAATAGTGCTATGGGAAAAGTTTACGGTTCTGCTTCGTATGTGGTTGGTAAGGAGGCAGTGTTGCGCGCTGTGCCTGCCTATGGCTACGATTTTTCAAAATGGAATGATGGCGTTACTGATTCTGTTCGTACTGTCGCTGTGACTGCAGAGGCCACTTATACTGCCTATTTTACACCGAAAAAATACAAAGTAACCGTTGCCGCCAATAATGATGAATGCACAGCAATGGTGAGCGATGATAGTGTAGCTTATCGTTCTAGTACAATACTCACAGCTTCGGCAGCCGAAGGTTATACTTTTGAGCGTTGGTCCGACGACAATACTGAAACGACGCACATTGTGTATGTTACTTCCGATACCACTTTTACGGCCATATTCAAGAAAATTGAACCTCAGCCGCAAACTCCGACGGCTGTTTTATCGGTAAGTGAGCAACACGAAAAATCGGTAGTGAAAATTATCCGAAATGGTCAAGTAATCATTTTGCGTAATGGTAAGGAGTATACCATTTCTGGCGTGAGGGTGCATTAGAATAAGGCATTGTGGATTTCGTCGCGCGGGATTTGTAATCCCGCGCTTTGTTTATTAGGTAATTTTTGAACCCTATCCCCGCCGTGGGCGTGTACTCCCCTTGAAAAGGGGAGAATTATGAATTAAGACCTTGCCAACTGCAATTA
>CAVFDI010000092.1:0-4905 GCA_963621145.1 Paludibacteraceae bacterium
GGGATGGAAGATTTTTGTAAAAAAATTTGTGTAAGTGATTGATTTTGTGTAATTTATGAATTTCAGATTTCAAATTTCAAATTTCAGGTTGCGGGCTGCGATGGGTCACGGTCACCCCGCAATAAATTACGGGGTTATTGGCGTTTCCATGGCGCGCTTCTTAATTCTTAATTCATAATTCTTAATTTTCCTCGAATTCCTCCGCTTCGCTCGCGATATTCTACTCTCTGCACTTGGTCATAGTCAACAGTCTTAGTTTTCGTCTTTTTCTACCAAAACAATTTCATTCTCGAAAAAATTTTGTAATTTTGTCAGTCGAACTGAAAATTTGTCAGACGAGATGGAAACAAGTGAAATTCAGGCTGTTAAGCAGCGTTTTGGAATAATTGGCGTGTCGGAAGCGCTCAACCATGCCATTGATGTGGCCATTCAGGTAGCGCCGACCAATCTTTCGGTGCTGATTACGGGCGAAAGTGGCGTCGGTAAAGAGAAATTTCCGCAAATAATTCACCAATACAGCGCTCGAAAACACAACACTTATATAGCGGTGAACTGCGGCGCCATTCCCGAAGGCACCATCGACAGCGAACTTTTTGGTCACGAAAAAGGTGCGTTCACCAGCGCCACAAACGACAGAAAAGGCTATTTCGAAGTGGCCGACGGCGGCACCATCTTCCTCGACGAGGTGGGCGAACTACCGCTCTCGACTCAAGCGCGACTGCTGCGTGTGTTGGAAAATGGCGAATTTTTGCGCGTCGGCTCATCAAAAGTGCAAAAAACCGATGTGCGCGTGGTAGCCGCCACCAACCTCGACATTCCGAAAGCCATTGCCGAAGGTCGTTTTCGCGAAGATCTCTATTTCCGCCTGAATGGCGTGCCGATACACATTCCGCCACTGCGCGAACGCAAAGACGACACCGTATTGCTGTTCCGCAAATTTGCCAACGACTGCGCCGAACAGTACAAAATGCCCGCCGTGAAACTGACCGACGAGGCACAAGATATTCTGCGAAACTACTATTGGCAAGGCAATATTCGTCAACTGAAAAACATTGCCGAGCAGATTTCGGTGATCGAGACCGAACGTAACATCAGTGCCGAAACACTGCGTCGCTATCTGCCCAACAACGAACAGAGCACGCTGCCAACACTCTTTGGGCGCACAGTGCAAGGCAACAACGACAAATCGTTCAACAGCGAGCGCGAAATACTCTACCAAGTGCTGTTCGACATGCGGCGCGACATGAACGATCTGAAAAAACTGGTGAACGACATCATGTCGGGCACGGTGCAAACCACGCCAACCACCAACTACACCGCCACGCCTGCGCCCTACACGCCAGCGAGCGTACCCGCCACCACGAGCGACACCGCCATTTCGGCCGCCACCATAAGCGACGAGCCCGACTTGATAAACATTGCACCAACTGGCAAACAAAAAATGATGCAAAATCGCCAAGTGGAGGACACCGAAGAATACATCGAAGAATCGCTTTCGCTCGAAGATGCCGAAAAAGAGATGATAACGAAGGCTCTCGAACGGCACAACGGCAAACGCAAACTGGCCGCACAAGACCTAAAAATATCGGAACGCACGCTCTACAGAAAAATTAAGGAGTACGGAATCGAGGAAAATTAGGAATTAGGAGTGAGGAGTGAGAAGTGAGAAGTGAGAAGTGAGGATTTTTTTAATTGACAATTAGTCAGTTCGACAAGCTCACCGCCACAACCAGAAATCAGAAATCTAGAAATTAGAAATCGAAAACCGCCTTTGACGAAGCGTTATAAAATCATCAACCGAAAATGAAACGACTAGCATTTTTTGCGATAATTGCGGCACTGATTGCTGCGTCATGCACCATTTCGTACAAATTTAATGGTGCAAGCATCGACTATTCGAAGGTGAAGAGCATAACCGTGGCCGATTTCACCAACCAAGCCACACTGGTGAATCCGTCGCTGGCCAACAACTTCAACGACGCCCTGAAAGATGCCTACAGCAAGCAGACGCGTCTGAGCCAAGTTTCGCGCGGTGGCGACCTGCAAGTCGAAGGCGAAATAATCACCTACACACTCACGCCGCTGTCGATTGGAAGCGATGCCTACGCCGCCGAAACGCGCCTGACGCTGGGCATTCGCGTGCGCTACACCAACAACACCAACAACGAAGAAGATTTTGAGCGCACATTCTCCGCCAACCGCACTTTTCCAAGTTCATCGACCCTAGAAGATGTGCAGGACCAGCTCTGCGAAGAGATGATTTCGGAGATTGTCGACCAAATTTTCAACGCCACGGTGGCAAATTGGTAGTTCAAATAATTGACAATTTTTCTGTAGCCCGCAACTTGAAACTTGAAACATTTCCAACCAAAAATCAGAAATCTAGAAATTAGAAATCAAAAAAAATAAGCGTGCGCATCAACCAAATTTACGGCGAAAATCTAAAAAAAATAATTTTTCGCGATAAAAAATTGGTGGAACAAAAAAAATACCGTACCTTTGCAGCCCGAAAAGTTAGATAATAAAATCAGAAAGATATGTATTTGCTTTTGACAATTCTTGCCGTTGTGGCATCGGTTATTTTGGTGCTGATAGTGCTTGTTCAGAATTCGAAAGGAGGCGGATTGGCGTCGAGTTTTTCGAGTTCGAACCAGATTATGGGCGTGCGCAAGACGACCGACTTTCTTGAGAAAACCACTTGGACGCTGATTGCGTTCATTGTAGTGTGCTGCGTGTTTGCCACAGGTGTTCACAGCGGCGAAGGCGTTGCTGCCACATCGGAATTAGCCGAAGAGGCTGCCGACATGCAACAACAGACGGCTGCGCCTGCTGCTCCGTTCGACGAAGCTGCACCAGCCGAATAAGCGAAATCGAGGCTAAAAGCCTGATTTTCGGGCAGTTACCAGAGTGGCCAAATGGGGCAGACTGTAAATCTGCTGGTTTTTACCTTCGGTGGTTCGAATCCATCACTGCCCACCAATCCCGAACACGAAAAATTGTTCGGGATTTCGTGTGTTTAATTGAGTAGGAAAGTTTGTAAAGTTTGAAAGTTTATAAAGTCTCTAGCGCTTCGCGCTGCTTCTATCATTTATTTGAAAATTTGAAAATTGTTTACAGTCCATTTTTTTGCGAACACTGTTCATTACTAACTACTAACTTCTCATTTCTAACTAAAAAATTCCTCACTCCTAACTCCTAATTAAAAAAAAATGAAGCGCATTCTCGCCATATTGCTGTTTGCCACTGCCCTACTCGCTTGCGAGGCAAAGCCTAAGTTTTTGTACGATGTCGATTTTGTAACCTATTTCGACAATCGCGAGCTGTACGACCATCAGCAGCCGTCGCAAACCATTTTCGGACTGCGTCTGACGCCAACCATCGGGCTGCAGCTGAACGACTCATTGGGCGGAGAACACCGACTGATAGCAGGTGTGAGCTACATTCAGCCGTTTGGTGCCAACTGGCGAAGTGTGAAATTTCACCCAACGGCATTCTACGAATATCGCCAAAAAGGCTTTACGGTGAGCGCAGGCGCCATTCCCTACTACCAACTGACGCACGCGCTTCCCAACTACATGATGAGCGATTCGATGGCGTTTGCCTACCCAAATATTCAAGGCGCACTGTTTCAGTACGAATCAAAATGGGGCTATGCCGAGTTTTTCTGCGACTGGCGCGGCATGCAGAGCAGCGACACACGCGAGGCCTTCCGCTTGGTGGCCGATGGACGATTCAACTACAAATGGCTGATGGCGGGCGGTTACATTCAGATGAACCATTTGGCAAACAAATCGAAAGACCAGCCCAACCTTGGCGTGTGCGACGATGTGTATCTGAACCCATTTGTCGGTTTCGACCTGACAGAGATAACGCCGCTCGACTCGTTTTCGCTGCAGGTTGGCTACCTGATGGGATTTCAGCGCGACCGCAAAGCCGAAGAGCAATACTTTCGTCACGGAGCATTGGTCGATTTGTACATCGGTTGGCGGTTTCTTGGCTTAGAAAACAGGCTCTATGCAGGCGAAGGTCAGATGCCGCTCTACCACAAATATGGTGCGCTGCTGAACCAAGGCAATCCATACTACAACTCGAAAATTTACAACCGCACCGATCTGTTCATCTACCTTGTGCGGCGACCATTTGTAAACTGCTATTTTGCGTGGAATTTTCACTACACCTGCGGACAGAAACTCGGTCATCAGCAACAATTTGTGGCGCGATTCAATCTTGGCGGAATAAAGAAGCCGAAAAATGTGAAATTGCACGGCATTTTCGACAAATAATCGGCAGAAATTTTGCTTTTCCAAACAAAAACCGTAACTTTGCGTGGTTTTTGACGCATTTTTAGGGGTCATGGACAAAGTGCAGGTGCAAATAGTGGGCTTGAGCGAGGCGAAAATAGCGGAAGATACCTATTGGCTGCTTTTCAAGGAGGTGAATGGCGATCGTCATGCGCCCATACTTGTTGGCAAAGCCGAAGCACAATCCATCACCGTGAGTCTGCGCGGAGTGAATTTGCCCGTGAAACTGACGCACCAACTCTTTAGCGAAATAACGCGCCAATACGGCATTCGGCTACAAGAGGTGTGCATAACCAGCGACGACGAACAACTTTTCAGCGCACAACTTTTGTGGGACAATGGCTACGATGCCTACAGCACCGAGTCGCGCGCATCGGACGGCGTGGCACTGGCTTTGTGTTGCGGCACACCCATATTCATGAGCAGCGAAATATTCGACAAGATTGGTCGCGTGATAACCAAAAACGCCAGCGAAGCCGCCAGCGAACTCACCGACGACGACCTGCAAACACTTTTGGCACAAGCCGTTGCCGACGAAGAATACGAGCAAGCCGCAAAATTGCGAGATGAGATTAAAAAGAGAGTAAAGAATAAAGAATAAAGA
>CAVFDI010000093.1:0-4809 GCA_963621145.1 Paludibacteraceae bacterium
AAACTTGTTGTTACCCTAACTTTCAACCTGAAACCTGCAACCATAAATTAGAAATCTAGAAATTAGAAACTTTACACTATGAAACGAATTCTGACAGTCGTTTGCTGCTTGGCAGTAACGGTGGCTTGCATGGCCGTGAGCAAGGCCAAAGCCGACAAAGACACGGAACAATTCCGTTACGAAATTGAATGCGCTGGCAACGGCGCGCAAGGCTCGTATTTGGTGCGCGTGTGGACCTACACCAAAAAAGTAGACTCGAGCAACGCCATCAACCAATGCAAAAAAAATGCTGTGCATGGCATCATCTTCAAAGGCTACACGGGCGGCAATGGCTGCGTAGCACAGCGCCCACTGGCTGCTACACCAGGAGTTGAGGCTGAACATGCCGAGTTCTTCAAACAGTTTTTTGCCGATGGTGGCGAATTTCTGAAATATGTGCAGGTAACCTCTGGCACGCAAGAAACCGTGAAGTTCGGTCGTGAATACAAAGTGGGCGTCGTAGTTACAGTGGCAAAAGATGCGCTGCGCAAAGCCCTAGAACAAGCGGGCATCATTCGTTCGCTCGGCAGTGGATTTTAATTGAAATTATAAATTCTTGAAAATCAATCGATTATGAAACGTTCGTTTGTAAAACTTTTGGCATGCGTGGGCATTGTGGCTGCTTTCACAGCGTGTGGCTCGCGCAAGTCGCAGGCCTACTACGACTACAAAACGCAGTACATCGCCACCGAACTCGATGGCTCGTACACGGTGCGTTCGTGGGGACGCGCTCGCAACGCTGCCGACGCCTTTCAGCAGGCGCATAAACAGGCCGTATACGATGTGCTTTTCACAGGACTGACGCCCGCTAGCAGTAATCTGCGCCCCGTGAAAGCCCTTGTACTCGAAGTGAATGCACGCGACAAATATGCCGACTATTTCAACGCATTTTTTGCCGATGGCGGCGCTTATACCAAATTCAGTTCGGTGAAAGAACGCCGCTGGTCGTCGAGCCGCTGGGAACGCACCGAATCGCAAAGCGTATGCGAAACCACTGTGTGCGTTTTCGCATCAGAACTGAAAAAACAACTCATCGAAGATGGAATTATCAAACAAGAATAAAACATTTACGACTATGAAAATGAAACGATATGCAACACTTGCCGTTGGTCTGCTGGCTGCAACCATGGCATTTGCACAAGCCAAAAAACCAACCATCATGGTGGTGCCGTCCGACCTTTGGTGCAACCAGAACGGATATGTGCAAGAGATTGATAATCAGGGAACTAAAATGATTATTCCTGACTATTCGGCGGCATTGCAGAGCGATGTAAATCTGAAACTCGCCATCTCAACCATCAACGACTTGATGAGCGAGCGCGGTTTCCCGCTGAAAGATCTCGAAGCCACCATCAAATCGATTCAGCAAAGCACTGCCGAGGATAACATGACGGTGAGCAAAACTTCGGGTGCCGAATTGGCTGAAAATGCAGTCGATCGTCTGCGCCGCACAGCCAAAGCCGACATCATCATAGAGCTGACTTGGGACGTGGAGACGCAAGGTCCGAAAAATATCTTGACCTACATCATGGAGGGCAAAGATTCGTACACCAACAAGAGCATAGGCAGTGCCAATGGCGTGAGTGCGCCATCGTTTTCGGCCACGGTGCCAGAACTGCTGCACGAGGCTGTGTTGGCTCAGATAGACAATTTCAATGTGCGTTTGCAAAGCTATTTCGACGATCTGTTTGCTAATGGTCGCGAGGTGGCGCTGGAGGTTCGCGTGTTCGACAATGGTTCGGGCATCGACCTCGAAACTGAGTACGATGGTGTGGAGTTGGCCGAAATAATCGACGATTGGATGGCTCAAAATACGGTCGAAGGACGTTTCAGCAAACTCGATGGCAGCGAAAATCTGCTGCGCTACGAGCAAGTGCGCATTCCGCTCTACAAAACCAACGGCGTGGCACTCGATACCGAGAGCTTTGCCCGTCAACTGCGCAGTTTCTTGCGCAAAGAGCCTTATTCGCTCACCGTTAAAATTATGAATCGCGGTTTAGGAAAAGCCGTTTTAGTGATAGGAGAAAAATAAAATGAAAAAGATTCTGTTTTTTATGGCGGTTGTGGCCATTGCTTGTACCGCCAATGCTCAAGCCATAGGCGAAAAAGGCTCGTCCATCGCACTCTCGGTCATTGTCGAAGACCTGCCCGATCCGTTTCCTGCTACTGCCAAAGTGCAGCTGACCAACAAACTGAATGCGCTGATGACGCAAAACGGCATTGCTTCGGCCGATGTGCTGAATCGCTTTTTTCTGACGGCCATCGCTACACCGCTCACCAAAGATGTGGTGGCTGGTCCGCCCACGCAGATAGCGCAAAACATGGAAGTGGCGTTCTACATTGCCGATTATTACGACCAAAAGGTGTTTGCTACCGCTTCGGTAACGGCGCGTGGCGTGGGAACTAACGACAACAAATGTTATCTCGATGCCATTCGCCACATCAATCTGAATTCGCCCGAACTGAAAAATTTTGTGGAGCAGGGCAAAGTGAAAATAATCGATTACTACAATGCCCAAGCCGATGTGATAATGGCTCAAGCCAAATCGCTGGCTTTTCAGAAAAACTACGAAGAGGCGTTGTGGAAACTCTCGGGCATTCCGTCGGAGTGCGAAAAATATGCGCAGACTTTGGAGTTGACCAATCAGATTTATCAGCAATACATCGACTATTTGTGCGATGTGAACCTTGCCAAAGCCAAAGCTGCTTGGGCTGCTCAGCAAAATTCTGATGGCGCTGCTGCCGCTGGCGAATTCCTGTCGCAAATCTATCCCGATGCCAAATGCTATGCCGATGCCGAGGTGCTTTACGCCGAAATCAAGGCTAAAGTGTTGGACGATTGGAAGTTCGAGATGAAAAAATATCAGGATAGCGTCGACCTTGAGGCGCAACGCATCGAGGCGGCTCGTGCTGTGGGCGTGGCTTATGGCGAAAATCAACAGCCAACCACCACCAATGTAGCGTGGGTGCGCTGATTTTTTTTTAGTAAGCGAAAAGGTAGGCTCTAAAAATTATCTTTGCAAGAATTTTTGAATTATAATCGAGCAGATTTGAATAAAATAGGCTGCGTCTCAGCAATTAAAGTGAACTTTATTGCATTCGACTTGCACTATTTTTGAAAGAGTTTTTGAAGGCGCAAGATGCCTTGTAACTGAAAAAACTCGAAAAAGATGCCGATTAGAAACAAAAATTTGCAAAGAGCGACAAAAATCGCAGAAACTTTTTTTGAACCGACCAAAGAAAACAATAAATGCGTAGAATTTTTAGAGTCTACCTTAATTGTGGGGGCGTGGCGTGCCGCGTCCTCACAAATTTTCAAAACAAACAATTCCCTAATGAAGAAAATTTTTCTACTCTCGCTCGCCTGTCTGCCTGCGCTTTGCTCTATTTTTGCCGAAAATGCCACATCGAATGGCGAATTGCGCGAATACAACCGCAGTTCGTTGGCCACTATGATGGTCTATCACAGCGACGACGAATTTGGTAAGGACATCTACGAGGCGTTCGATTCGGTGCCAATGCCCGACAAATACAACGATCACAATTTTGGCTATCGCATTGTTATCAACGATAGCATTCGGGGCGTGGTTCGTAAAAAGCGTGGTCTGATAAAAGCCGATTATGGCAAAACACTCACCTCGTCCGACATCAAAAAGAATGCGAAAGCGCTCGAAGATTTGCTGAACGATGCCGAATGCGCCAAATACATGATTGCAAAATGGTTTAACCTTCAGGGCAACGGTTTGAGCGACGCTACATTCGATGTGTCGCTGGTGCAGGAGCGCGGACAGTACAACGCCACCGAAATGGACGTAGCCATTGCGCAGCAGTCGGCCCGTGGCTTGGCTATGCTTTCCGATGCTGGCGAAGATTTGATTGGCAACACCTTCATTTTGGTGAACGACATCACTTATGTTACTGCCGAAGAGCGCGCCGCCGCAGCCAAAGTGGCATTGAATGTGCTTGGCTCCATTTTCGACGGATTGTTTGGAAGCGATTCGGGTCGTCAGATGGCGGCTGCAGCTGGCGAAGTGGCTGATAGCTTTACGGGTTTCACGGTGCGTACCCACTCGTATCTGTTCCAACTCGATTGGAACGACTCCATCGCTGCCATTTTCTACAAAAATTACTATACTTCGACGCCAAATGAGGAAAAAATAGGCAATTTTTTGCTCGATAGCACCTCGTTTCGACTGAAATATGTGGCGCACGAATACGAATTCGACGCGAAATCGACTCTGAAAGGAAAATACGATCGCAAAGATTTGGTAAAAATTGTCTGCGCCCGATCGATGGACAAAAACATTGCCGCATTGCAGTTGCAGTACGAGGATTTTAAGGTTAAAACGCCAGTTTATGATGTCATTGTCGATGGTAAAAAAACGCGTTATGCTGCCAAAATCGGTCTAAAAGAGGGCATCAGCGACAAGAGCAAATTTCAGGTGGTGCAGCGCATTGTCGATCCCGAAACCAATCGCACCAAATATAAATATGTGGCAACGGTGAAGCCTGTGAAGGGCAAGATTTGGGACAATCGCTACATGGCTGCTAGCGAACACGACGAGGGCTCGGAACTCACCTATACCACTTTCGAAAAGACTTCGGGCGGCGAAATTTTGCCTGGCATGCTTCTCATCGAAGGGAAATACAGAAAGGTGCAGGAGTAATCTCGCCTTAAGACATAAAAAACGCCCTCCAAACATGGTTGGAGAGCGTTTTTTTATTGATTAAACGCTGATTAAATCAAGTTCAGCTCTTTCAGAGTGGCAA
>CAVFDI010000094.1:0-4730 GCA_963621145.1 Paludibacteraceae bacterium
TGAGGAGTTTTTTAAATTGATAATTGATAATTAGGCAATTAGCGTTAAACAATTCAACATTTCAACGCTTCAACAATTCAACAATTCAACGATTCAACAACAAGAGAAAAGCCAGAGATTAACTCCTCCCCCAAATTTCAAACTATTTTATCGCCATTCTCTATTCCAAAAAAAATTGCTACCTTTGCGGTTTGGAAATAAATCAACAAAAAAGGAATATTTAAGATGAAAATTACTTTTCCTGATGGCTCTGTGCGCGAATACGAAAATGGTGTTACTGCGCTACAAATAGCCGAAAGCATCAGTCCACGCTTGGCGGCCGAAGTGCTGGCTGCCACGGTGAATGGCGAGGTGCGCGACCTTACGCGCCCAATTACCGAAGATAGCACGCTGCGTCTGCACAAATGGGACGACGACGAGGCCAAACACACCTTCTGGCACACATCGGCGCACCTGCTGGCCGAAGCCCTCACCGAGCTCTATCCAGGCACAAAATTCGGCATTGGCCCTGCCATCGAAAATGGTTTTTACTACGACATTGAGCCGCCCAAAGGCGAAATAATAAAAGAGACCGATCTCGAGAAAATCGAGAAAAAAATGGCGGAACTAGCAGCCAAAAAAGAGGCTGTTGTTCGCGAAGACATCAGCAAAGCCGAGGCGCTGAAAATGTTCGAGGCGAAGGGCGAAAACTACAAAGTGGAGCTGATTTCGGAACTCGAAGATGGTACAATCACGCTCTATCGCCAAGGTTCGTTTGTCGACCTGTGCCGCGGTCCGCACTTGCCAAACACGGGCGAGATAAAAGCCATCAAACTGCTGAGCGTGGCTGGCGCTTACTGGCGCGGCGACGAACATCGTCAGCAGCTGACGCGCATCTACGGCATCACTTTCCCAAAGAAAAAGATGCTCGACGACTATCTGACCTTGCTCGAAGAGGCCAAAAAACGCGATCACCGCAAAATTGGCAAAGAGATGGAGCTGTTCGCCTTCTCCGACATGGTGGGCAAAGGTCTGCCATTGTGGTTGCCAAAAGGCACGGCACTGCGTCTGCGTCTGCAAGATTTTCTGCGCGCCATTCAAAAACGCTACGGCTATCAGGAGGTGATGACGCCTCACATTGGCGCAAAACAACTCTATGTAACTTCGGGCCACTGGGATCACTACGGAAAGGACAGTTTCCAGCCAATCACCACGCCTGAAGAGGGCGAAGTTTATATGCTGAAACCGATGAACTGCCCTCATCACTGCATGATTTTCAAAAATTCGCCGCGCTCGTACAAAGATCTGCCGCTGCGTGTGGCCGAGTTTGGCACCGTCTATCGCTACGAACAGAGTGGCGAACTGCATGGATTGACGCGTGTGCGCTCGTTCACGCAGGACGATGCCCACATTTTCTGCCGTCCCGACCAAGTGAAGGACGAATTCCTGCGCGTGATGGACATCATCGCCATCATCTTCAAAGCGTTGGATTTTCAGAATTTCGAGGCACAGATCTCGCTGCGCGATCCTAACGATCACGAAAAGTATGTAGGTAGCGACGAGGTTTGGGAAAAGGCCGAACGCTCCATTGTGGAGGCTTGCGAAGAGAAGGGTTTGCCTGCCAAAGTGGAATACGGCGAAGCGGCTTTCTATGGTCCAAAACTCGACTTTATGGTGAAAGATGCCATTGGTCGTCGCTGGCAACTTGGCACAATTCAGGTCGATTACAATCTGCCAGAGCGTTTCGAGTTGGAATATACGGGCGAGGACAATCAAAAACATCGCCCTGTGATGATTCACCGCGCGCCATTTGGCTCGATGGAACGCTTTGTGGCTGTGCTTATAGAGCATACAGGCGGCAAATTCCCATTGTGGCTCACGCCCGACCAAGCTGTGGTGCTACCAATCAGCGAAAAATTCAACGACTACGCCGAAAAAGTGGCAGAACAACTCAATCTGCAAGATGTGCGCACCATTGGCGACTATCGCAACGAGAAAATCGGCCGCAAAATTCGCGACAATGAGTTGAAACGCATTCCTTATCTGCTGATTGTTGGCGAAAAAGAGGTTGCCGATGGCACCATTTCGGTACGCCGCCAAGGCGAAGGCGACAAAGGCGCAATGACGCCCGAAGCATTCGCTCAAATGGTCAATGCCGAAGTGAAAGCGCAAATGAATGCATACTAATTTAATTGCTTAATTATCTAATTATTTAATTTCCAATTAGATGGGTTATAGGTGAGAGATGAGAGGAATTGAATTTGAAATTTTATTGTCCAACTTCAACTGCACTGCCTTTTTCTTGCGGCTCATATCTTGCTACTTGCTACAAATCTGAAATCTGAAATTTAATACACTATGAACACTGTAGAACAAATGAATCGTGCGGCGAACAACATTCGTGTGTTGGCTGCTTCGATGGTCGAGAAGGCCAATTCTGGTCACCCCGGTGGCGCCATGGGCGGTGCCGATTTTATCAATGTGCTCTATTCCGAGTTTTTGGAATACGATCCGCAAAATCCGCGTTGGGAAGGGCGCGATCGCTTCTTCCTCGATCCTGGACACATGGCTCCAATGCTCTATTCGGTGCTGGCTTGCACTGGCAAATTCACCCTCGACGAGTTGCAACAACTGCGCCAATGGGGAAGCGTAACGCCTGGTCACCCCGAGGTTGATGTGGAGCGCGGCATCGAAAACACTTCTGGCCCGCTCGGACAAGGTCACGCCTTTGCCGTGGGCGCTGCCATCGCTGCAAAATTTTTGAAAGCAAAATTTGGCGACGTGATGAACCAAACCATCTACGCCTACATTTCCGATGGCGGTGTGCAGGAGGAAATTTCGCAAGGCGCAGGACGCTTGGCTGGCAATCTTGGTCTGGACAACCTCATCATGTTCTACGACTCGAACGACATTCAGCTGTCGACCGAGACGGCAGCCGTTACTTGCGAGGACACCGCTAAAAAATACGAGGCTTGGGGTTGGCGCGTCATCAAAATTGATGGTCACGATGTGAAAGCCATTCGCGAAGCACTCACCGCTGCCAAAGCCGAAAAAGAGCGTCCAACGCTCATCGTAGGACACACCATCATGGGCAAAGGTGCGCTGAAAGCCGATGGCTCGAGCTTCGAACACAACTGCGCTACGCACGGTGCTCCGCTCGGCGGCGAAGCCTATCGCAACACGGTGAAAGCCCTTGGCGGCGATCCTGACAATGCGTTCCAATTCTTTGCCGAGACGAAAGAGATTTACGCTCGTCGCGAAGCCGAATTGAAAGAGATTGTTGCCAAAAAACAGGCTGCCAAAGCCGACTGGGCAAAGAAAAATCCCGAATTGGCCGAAAAAATGGAGCGTTTCTTCAGCGGCAAAGCACCAAAAATAGACTGGAGCAAGGTGGAACAGAAACCTAACAGTGCCACGCGCGCTGCATCGGCTGCTGTGCTGTCGCAATTGGCCGAGCAGGTCGAAAATATGGTGGTTTCGAGTGCCGACTTGTCGAATTCGGACAAGACCGATGGTTTCTTGAAAAAGACTCATGCCATGACGCGCGGCGACTTCAGCGGTGCTTTCCTTCAGGCTGGCGTGGCCGAACTCACCATGGCTTGCGTTTGCCTTGGCATGGCGTTGCACGGTGGCGTCATTCCCGCTTGCGCCACGTTCTTCGTATTCTCCGACTACATGAAACCTGCTGTGCGCATGTCCGCATTGATGGAGCTTCCAGTGAAATTCATCTGGTCGCACGATGCGTTCCGCGTGGGCGAAGATGGTCCAACGCACGAACCAGTGGAACAAGAGGCACAAATCCGCTTGATGGAGAAACTGAAAAACCATCACGGTCGCAACTCGATGCTTGTTTTGCGCCCAGCCGATGCCAAAGAGTGCACCGAGTGTTATCGTTTGATGATGGAGAACACGCTCACGCCGTCGGCCATCATTTTGAGCCGTCAAAACATCAACGACCTGCCAACCGATCAGCGCGATGCCGCTCATGGCGCGTACATTGTGAGCAGCGACGAAAATCCTGATGTCATTCTCTTGGCTTCGGGCAGCGAAGTTTCGACACTTTGCGAGGCTGCCACCATTTTGCGTGGCGAAGGCAAACGCGTGCGTGTCGTTTCAGTTCCGAGCGAAGGCTTGTTCCGCTCGCAATCGGCTGATTATCAAGAGAAAATCTTGCCTCGTGGCATCAAGAAATTCGGTCTGACTGCAGGTCTGCCTGTCAATCTCGAAGGACTTGTTGGTGCCGATGGCATGGTTTATGGTTTGGAATCGTTTGGTTTCTCGGCGCCTTACAAAGTGCTCGACGAAAAACTCGGTTTCACGCCTGTGCAAGTGGCAGGACATATCCGCAAATTTTTGGCATAATTCCGCCAAAATAGCATAAAAGGTAGCGGCTCGCAATTTTGCGGGCTGCTTTTTTTGCGTGACATTGTGAGATAGTTCAGGTTTTATTCAACTGTGATTTGACAGATAAACCAAGTTTCTAAGTTTCTCGAAATTGCTAGCGCAATTTTTGTTTTTAGATTATAGGAAACGTGACGTACCCCGCATCACCATTGGTTTATTATTTTGCAGTGGGCTACTCTTAATTCTTAATTCAAAATTCTTAATTCTTAACTCTCTGATAATTAGCCAACTAAAAGATTTTCTGAAAAAAATGTACCTTGTTGGTACAAGGTAGTGTATTTTGTTGTAACTTTGCAGCCGAAGTCGAATGAAATCATTGAATCATAGATGAGAGTTTATAGGTGAGA
>CAVFDI010000095.1:0-4424 GCA_963621145.1 Paludibacteraceae bacterium
GAGTCGCAAGATATGAGTCGCAAGATATGAGTCGCAAGATATGAGTCGCAAGATTTTGTTTCTGCAGTTGATGATTCCACTCAACATTCAATGAGTCAAAGATTCAATAATTCAATGATTTTCTAGTTCTTCTATCCAAGCGGTGCATTCGTCAATATTTTTGCAGACTTTGAATCCTGCGGTACGACCGATGTAACCGAGGTTTTCCACGGTCATGCGACGAATTTGTTGCAAAATGCCTTCGTAGAAATTGTCGGTATTCACCAGCGCCAACGGTTTGTCGTGATAGCCCACCATGCCCGATGCGAGCGTGTCGAACAGTTCGTCGTAAGTGCCAATGCCGCCCGCCAACACCACAAAAGCATCGGCGTACTCTTTCATCATCTCTTTGCGCTCGTTCATATCGCCAACCACAAAAAGTTGCATTGGCAAAGCGCTTTTGCGGCCTTTCTCCACAATGAGTTCGGGAACTACGCCGATAATTTCGCCACCGGCAGCACTCACAGCCTCCGAAACAGCACTCATCAAACCGCCCGTAGCACCGCCATACACAAGCGTGTGACCGTGTTCCGCCAAATAGCGACCCAACACTTGCGCATCGGTCACAAATTTTTCAGCCACCGACGCACTCGAAGCACAATAGACGCAAATGTTCATACCACTCTACAGACTTTTTACTTTTCGCTCTCAATCAAATTTCGCCGTTTTGTATTTTCTGATGAATGGCAGCAGCAGCATGTCGTCCATCGCCCATGGCAAGGATAACCGTTGCACCACCACGCACAATGTCGCCACCTGCAAAAATAGTCGGAATGGCACTTTGCGACGCTTCGTTCACCACAATGGTGCCTTTGCGACCAAGTTCCAAGCCTTCGATGGCATGCGGAATGAGCGGATTCGGACTTACGCCCACACTCACAATCACCTCGTCGACATCGACCCACTCGGTTGCGCCTTCGATAGGCACAGGTGAGCGACGCCCCGACGCATCAGGTTCGCCAAGTTCCATTTTTTGGAGCAACATGCCCGTAACACGACCTTTCTCATCGCCACGATATTCAATAGGATTGTGCAGCGTCAGGAACTCGATGCCCTCCTCTTTGGCGTGTTTCACCTCCTCGAGGCGCGCGGGCATCTCTTCTTCGCTTCGGCGATAGACAATCATGGCACGCTCGGCGCCCAAACGACGAGCCGTACGCACCGAATCCATGGCAGTATTTCCGCCGCCAATCACCGCCACACGCTTGCCTTTCAGCACAGGCGTGTCGAATTCGTCCTTGGCAGCACCCATCAAGTTCACACGAGTAAGATATTCGTTGCTCGACATGATACCGATAAGATTTTCGCCTTTTATTCCCATGAAATTGGGCAGTCCTGCGCCGCTCGCCACAAACATGGCACGATAGCCATCGGCTTTCAAATCGTCGAAACTGATGGTTTTGCCCACGATGCAATCTTTACGGAATTTTACGCCGATTTTTGCAAGATTTTCAATCTCGACATCTACTATTTTGTTCGGCAGACGAAATTCTGGAATACCATATTTTAATACGCCACCGATTTGGTGCAATGCTTCGAAAACGGTAACATCGTAGCCCAATTTTGCCAAATCGCCAGCGCACGAAAGTCCCGCAGGACCAGAACCAACGACAGCAATTTTTATTCCGTTTGGAGCTGCCACTTCTGGCACAACCGATTGTCCGCTTTCGCGCTCATAGTCGGCTGCGAAACGCTCCAAATAGCCAATAGCCACGGCTGGACGCTTCATTTTCAGCTGCAAGCACTTCGATTCGCACTGTTTCTCTTGCGGACAAACACGCCCACACACAGCTGGCAAAGCCGATGTCCGTTTTAGCACTTTGGCAGCCTCGAGAAATTCGCCGCGCTCAATGTTTTTGATGAATCCCGGAATGTCGATATTCACGGGACAGCCCGTTACACATTGCGGATTCGCGCAGTCGAGGCAGCGACGCGACTCGAGCAATGCCTGCTCGCGCGTGAGGCCTTGGTTCACCTCTTCGCTGTTGTGGCAACGATAGTCGCCAGCCAGTTCATTCATTTTTACCCGTTCGATGGCGGCGCGATCCTTCGGGTTCATACTTTTGCGCAATTCTTCGCGCCAAGCGGTATTTCGATTATCTTCCATGATGGAGATTACAGATTTCAAATTTTAGTTTCAGATTGCTGATCCCACAGCGGGTCGCGAAATTGTCAATTTCGCTTTTCAATTGACGCAAGATAGCGCTCTTTTGCTTCCTGCTCTTGCGGACGATAGGCTGCGAGGCGCATCATCATTTCGTCGAAATCGACTTGGTGCGCATCGAATTCAGGTCCATCGACGCAAACAAACTTGGTCTGTCCACCCACCGACACGCGACAAGCGCCGCACATGCCCGTGCCATCGACCATGATGGTGTTGAGCGAGGCGATAGTCGGCACTTCGTACTTTTTGGTGAGCAACGAAACAAATTTCATCATGATGGCAGGGCCAATGGTAACGCAAAAATCGACTTTTTCGCGATTGATAATCATCTCTATGCCGTTGGTTACCAAGCCTTTATGTCCGTACGAGCCATCGTCGGTCATCACCACAACCTCGTCGCTCACACGACGCATTTCGTCTTCGAGAATTACAAGATCTTTGGTTCTGGCAGCCAAAACCACAATCACACGGTTGCCTGCTTGGCGCAATGCTTCGGCTATGGGCAGCATAGGCGCAGTGCCAACGCCACCGCAAGCGCACACCACAGTGCCAAATTTTTCGATGCGTGTGGCGCGACCGAGCGGACCGACCACATCGGCAAGTTCGTCGCCAATGTTCATAGCGCAAAGTTTCATGGACGACACGCCAATCTGCTGAACCACCAGCGTAATGGTGCCGCGTTCGGTGTCGGCGCCAGCAATAGTAAGCGGCATGCGTTCGCCATTTTCGTCGACGCGAACAATCACAAAATGTCCTGCCTTACGCGCTTTGGCGATGAGTGGAGCCTCTACTTCGATGCGCACAACATTGGGCGAGAAATAGGATTTATCTACAATTTTGTACATTTTCTTGGTTGCATTTAACCTGCAAAGATAGCAATTTTTACTGATTCTACGAAATATTGAGAAAAAGTGGTGGAAAAAAAATTTAGAATACGACAAAAAGGCGAAACCGCAATCGATTCCGCCTCACTATTTTTCTCGGAGTTTGATTCTAGAGGTCTTATTTTTGGCACAAGCACGCAGCCGTTTTTGCGGCAAGACGAGCATTGTTCAGCACCAATTGAATGTTGGCTGCAAGACTGTCGCCGCCCGTCAAATCCTTGATTTTTGCGAGCAAGAATGGCGTTGTGGCTTTGCCGTGAATGCCCAAACGCTCGGCCTCCGCCACAGCCTCGTCGATGGCATGGTTGATGTAGTCGGCATCCATCGAATACTCCTCTGGAATGGGGTTCGTAACCAGCATGCCGCCACGCAGTCCCATCTCCAATTTGGCACGAAAAGCCGCCGCCAAATCCTCGGGCGTATCGATGCGATAGTCCACTTTGAAACCACTTTTGCGCGTGTAGAATGCAGGCAATTCTTCGGTGCCATAGCCAATCACGGGCACGCCTTTGGTCTCGAGATATTCGAGCGTGAGTCCAAGGTCGAGAATCGATTTTGCGCCAGCGCAGACCACCATCACGGGCGTTTCGGCCAACTCTTCGAGGTCGGCAGAGATGTCCATCGTCTTTTCTGCTCCGCGATGCACACCGCCAATGCCGCCCGTGGCGAACACACGAATTCCTGCCATGGCAGCAATGATCATGGTTGTGGTAACAGTGGTTGCGCCATCTTCGCCACGCGCCACCAGCACGGGCAAATCGCGCCGCGAAGCCTTGGTTACAGCCTGACCTTTTCGACCGAGATATTCAATCTCTTCGGGTGTGCAGCCCGCTTTCAGTCGTCCGCCAATAATAGCGATAGTGGCTGGCACAGCACCATTTTCGCGAATGGTCTGCTCCACTTTCAGGGCAGTCTCCACATTTTGCGGATAGGGCATGCCGTGCGAGATGATAGTCGATTCGAGCGCAACAACGGGCTTGCCGTTTTTCAGCGCAGCCTCCACTTCGGGAGAGATACTTAAGTAGTTTTTCATATTCTTGGGTGATTAATGGTAGGTTCTAAAAATTCTACGCTTTTATATTTTTCTTTGGTAAGTTACTAGATATTTTTTGCGGTTTTAATCGCTCTTTGCGAATTTTCGTTTCTAATCGGCATCTTTTTCGTCTTTTCTCAGTCACAGGACACCCTGCTCCTTCGAAAATCCTTCACGTCTGCTCGATTATAATTCAAAAATTCTGCAAAGATAATTTTTAGAACTTACCTAATTCGATTTCTAATTTCTGATTTCTAATTTCTGATTTCTAGTTTTCGACTTTTGGTTTCAATTACCGATAGTC
>CAVFDI010000096.1:0-4416 GCA_963621145.1 Paludibacteraceae bacterium
CGCAAGGGCGCAAAAAAAGGGGCGCGGCATACCACGTCCCCACTATCATTTCAGGTAGGTTCTAAAAATTCTACGCTTTTAGTTTTCGAACGCCAGCGCATCGTTTTTCACGACAATGCGAATGGGTCGATCGTGCGAGACATTACCAGCAATTATCTGCTTGCTCAACTCGTTGAGAATGTAACGCTGAATAACGCGTTTCACTGGACGTGCACCAAACTCAGGATCGAAACCTGCGTGCGCCACAAATGCCACAGCTTCGGACGACACTTCGAGCGTGATGCCATTTTCTTTGAGCATGCGACCAACCGACGCCAATTGCAGCGTAACGACCTGACGGATTTCGTCCTCGCTGAGCGGCGTGAACATGATGGTTTCGTCGATTCGGTTGAGAAACTCGGGACGAATGGTCTGTTTCAGCATATCGAGCACTTGCGACTTGGTCTTTTCGATGATTTCGTCGTGGTTGGCGGGCGTCATCTGCTCAAAATTTTGACGAATAAGCTGCGAGCCAAGGTTCGAAGTCATGATGATGATGGTGTTTTTGAAATTGACCGTGCGACCTTTGTTATCGGTGAGTCGACCATCGTCCAAAACCTGCAGCAACACGTTGAAAACATCGGGGTGCGCCTTTTCAATCTCGTCGAAAAGCACTACGCTGTAAGGTTTGCGCCGAATAGCTTCGGTCAGCTGACCGCCCTCGTCGTAGCCCACATATCCTGGAGGCGCACCAATCAATCGCGTGGCACTGAATTTTTCCTGATATTCGCTCATGTCGATACGCGTCATCATGTTTTCGTCGTCGAACAGATATTCGGCCAACGCCTTTGCCAACTCAGTTTTGCCCACGCCCGTCGTTCCAAGGAAGATGAACGAACCAATAGGGCGTTTCGGATCTTGCAAGCCAGCACGACTGCGGCGCACTGCATCGGCCACGGCAGCAATAGCCTCGTCCTGCCCAATAACACGCTTGTGCAGCTCGGTTTCGAGGTTAAGCAGTTTGTCTTTTTCGCTTTGGAGCATTTTGGCAACAGGAATGCCAGTCCAACGGCTCACCACTTCGGCAATATCGTCGGCATCGACCTCCTCCTTAATCATGGCATTACCCTGTTGCATTTCGGCCAACTTTTTCTGACTATCGGCAATCTCCGCCTCGGCCTCTTTTATCTTGCCATAGCGAATTTCGGCCACTTTGCCATAATCGCCCTCGCGTTCGGCGCGCTCGGCTTGGTATTTCAGCTGTTCAATCTCTATTTTCTTTTGCTGAATCCTATCGATCAAAGACTTTTCGCTACTCCATTTGGCGCGCATTTTAGTGCTATTCTCTTTCAGATTGGCAATCTCCTCGCCCAACTGCACGAGTTTTGGCTGATCATTTTCGCGTTTGATGGCTTCGCGCTCAATCTCCAACTGTTTGATGTCGCGTTCCACATCGTCGAGTTCTTCGGGCAGCGAATCCATCTCCATACGCAGTTTTGCAGCGGCTTCGTCCATCAAATCGATGGCTTTGTCGGGCAAAAAACGGTCGCTGATGTAGCGGCTCGAGAGTTGCACAGCAGCAATGATGGCATCGTCTTTGATACGCACTTTGTGGTGATTTTCGTAGCGTTCCTTCAATCCACGAAGAATTGAAATGCTGCTTGCCTCGTCGGGTTCGTCGACCATCACAGTCTGAAAACGACGTTCTAGCGCCTTATCTTTCTCGAAATATTTGCGATATTCGTCGAGCGTGGTTGCACCAATGGCACGCAGTTCGCCACGCGCCAAGGCAGGTTTCAGAATGTTGGCTGCGTCCATAGCGCCTTCGCCTCCGCCAGCGCCAACCAGCGTGTGAATTTCGTCGATGAACAAGATGATTTCGCCATCGGCTTTCACCACTTCGTTCACAACCGATTTCAAGCGTTCCTCGAATTCGCCTTTGTACTTGGCGCCAGCCACCAGCGCGCCCATATCGAGCGAGAAAATCTGCTTAGTCTTCAGATTTTCAGGCACATCGCCACGCACAATGCGGTGCGCAAGACCTTCGGCAATAGCAGTTTTACCCGTGCCAGGCTCGCCTATCAAGATAGGATTATTTTTAGTACGGCGACTCAAGATTTGCAGCACACGGCGAATCTCCTCGTCACGACCAATCACAGGATCGAGTTTGCCACTGCGGGCGCGCTCGTTCAGGTTCACAGCGTATTTCGACAGCGCCTGATAAGTATCTTCGGCCGATTGGTCTTTCACCTTCGAGCCCTTGCGCAATTCGGCAATGGCCTCGCGCAATGCCTTGGTGCTTACGCCAGCGTCTTGCAGCATGCGCTGAACGCTGTTTTGCGTATCGACCAAGGCCAGCAGCAGATATTCGAGCGAAACAAACTCGTCGCCATCTTTTTGCGAAAGCGCCTCGGCACGGAGCAACACATCGTTGCAGTCGCGACTGAAATAAGGCTCACCACCGCTCACACGCGGCAGCGAAGCAATTTGCTTGTCGAGCGCTGCCGAGAGCGACTGCGTGTTGACCATGAGTTTGCCAAACAGGAACGACACCACGCTTTCGCCTTTTTCGATCACCGCTTTGAGCAAATGCGAAGTCTCGATGGCCTGCTGACCACTCTGCGAAGCCAATTCAACAGCTCGCCGAACGGCTTCTTGCGATTTGATTGTAAATTTGTTGAAGTTCATAATATAGTTTCTGGTTTCTAAATTTCTGGTTTCTGGTTATTGTTGAAGCGTTGAAGCGTTGAAGCGTTGAAACGTTGAATGCGTTAGTGGTGGTTTGTGAGGTGTCGTTGTTGTTTCAAGTTCAAAGTTTCAGGTTTCAAGTTGCGGGCAGAGAGTATTTCGAACCGCCCAATGTTTAACACTAATTGCTTAATTATCAATTGAATAAATCCTCACTCCTAATTCCTAACTCTTTCTTAATTCTCAAAACCAGTGCCACAGTGCAAAATATGTCATTTTGTCAGATAACCGCCTAAAAATCAGGACAAAACGACACAAAAACGTATTTTGCGGGCGATTGTTGATATCTTACCGAAAGAAAATGCGAAAATGTGTCAGTTTTTGCATAAATTTGCAGTTTGTAATCGAATAGCAGAAATGCACATTGCCATAGCAGGAAATATAGGTGCTGGGAAGACCACGCTCACGGGCATGTTGGCCAAACACTACGGCTGGGAACCGCGCTACGAACCAGTGCGTTTCAATCCGTATTTGGAGGACTATTACGCCGACATCAAGCGGTGGTCGTTCTGCCTCGAAGTCTATTTCCTGAAACAGCGTTTTCGCGATGTGCTCGACATTGCCCGAGCCGACCACACCATCATTCAAGACCGTTCGATTTACGAAGGCGTGTATGTTTTTGTGGGCAACAACTACGAAATGGGCAACCTGTCGGAGCGCGACTATCAGACCTACATGGAGTTGTTCGACCTGATGACATCGCTCACCAAAACGCCCGACCTGATGATTTATCTGCGCAAAAGCGTGCCTGCATTGGTGGCGCAAATTCAGAAACGCGGGCGCGAATACGAACAAACCATGCCGCTCGACTATCTGACTGGACTGAACAATCGCTACGAAGAGTTCATTTTCGACCATTACAAAGGCGATGTGCTGGTGATCGATTCCGACGAGATGGATTTTGAGCATAATCCGAAAGATTTCGAAAGCATTGTAAACCGCATCGACGCAACACTGTTCGGACTTTTCCCGATAAAATAAACGAAAGAAATTACACCCTATTTAATACCACAAGATTATGCACATAGCAATAGCAGGAAACATTGGCAGCGGCAAAACCACGCTCACCAACATGTTGGCCAAACACTACGGCTGGACACCGCGCTTCGAATCGGTAGAATACAATCCCTATTTGGCCGATTTCTATGCCGACATGGCGCGCTGGTCGTTCAATCTGCAAATCTATTTTCTGAACAAACGCTTCAAAGATGTGGTGGAAATTGGTCGCTCCAACGACACCATCATTCAAGACCGCACCATCTACGAAGATGCACGCATTTTTGCGCCAAACCTGCACGAGCAGGGCAAAATGTCGGATCGCGACTTCGACAACTACTGCGACCTTTTCGACCTGATGATGTCGCTTGTGAAGATGCCCGACTTACTCATCTATCTGCGCTCGTCCATTCCAAACCTTGTGGCGCAAATCCAAAAACGCGGTCGCGAATACGAAAGTTCCATCCGCATCGACTATCTGCAAGGTCTGAACGAGAAATACGAACGCTGGATTTCGGACTACAAAGGCAAACTGCTCATTGTCGATGCCGACCATGTGAAATTCGAGAACAATCCACAAGATTTTCAGATCATCACCGACAAAATCGATGCAGAACTGTTCGGCCTGTTCCCATTCGAAAGCGAAACGAAAGTGGGCAACGAGGTGAAGTAGATTTCAGATTTCAAATTTCA
>CAVFDI010000097.1:0-4293 GCA_963621145.1 Paludibacteraceae bacterium
TAAAAGGTTTGGACCTATAGAACAGAACTTCCCAATCTTAGTAAACAACAACATGCCATTGCAAGATATATAAGAGTAGTCTCCTATTTCAACATTGTCAAGATGGACTACAGGAGCAACTTTTACATATTTCCCTTTCTTAACATTACTCTCCCACGAACGCAGTTGAGTAAAGTCGTATAAGGGGTTACTCAGCCATCCTAATTCTGGATAGATTAATTTTAGTATTTTGCGGAATAAATTAGTCATTGCTCCCTGTTTTTATAATTTCCAATCAACAGGCATATTCAAGACTCCCAAATCACTACGAGATGTATATAATGAATGAATACTTCCAGTGTCAACGACTGAAAATGATAACAATGAACCCACATCTAAGAAACACTTGTTCGGGACATGAATAATAGGCTTAACAAAATAAGTTCCCGAAAGCAATAGTTTTGACGGGATTACGGCAGAAACTGACAGCATTTTGGGAGTTAACTCATAATGAGAGGAGAATAAAGGATATTGATTGCCATCATATATCACGAAACTCAATGTAGCATTGTTTGGGAAAGTTTTACAACCAATCTCAAAACTTATACATACTGAATCCGTATAAGCAAAACTATTTGTTTCTTTGTTGTTTATATCTTTTAGCGAAACTCTTTGAAAGAACATCTCACTATCTATATTTTTGCTTATAAATATGGACTCCGAAACGCCTTCTGAAATATATTGAGTAACACATTCTTGCACATCACCAATATATGCAATCTGTCCCTTTGAGAGCAACACTCCTTTTTTGCAAAGCATCGATATACTCCCCATATTATGGCTCACAAACAGCACCGTTCTTCCTTCCCCCTTAGAGATGTCGTTCATCTTGCCGATGGCTTTCTTTTGGAACTCTGCATCACCGACTGCAAGAACCTCATCGACAACGAGTATCTCAGGGTCAAGGTGTGCCGCCACTGCAAAGCCGAGACGTACCATCATACCGCTCGAATAACGCTTTACTGGCGTATCGAGGTAGCGCTCGCAACCCGAGAAATCGACTATTTCGTCCAGTTTGCGAGTAATCTCCTGCTTGGTCATGCCAAGAATAGCGCCGTTCAAATAGATATTTTCGCGGCCAGTCATTTCGCTATGAAAACCCGTGCCAACTTCGAGCAACGAGGCAATGCGTCCGCGCGCCTTAATGGTGCCCGTGGTGGGCGCAGTTACGCGACTCAAAAGCTTCAAGAGCGTGCTTTTGCCTGCACCATTTTTTCCGATAATGCCAACAACATCGCCCTGCTCCACTTTGAAATTGATGTCCTTCAACGCCCACACATAGTCGCTATTTCCTTTGGTCGAGCGGTCGTTTACTTCTCCAATTTTCAGATACGGATCTTCGCGGTGCAGCACATTCACCTTCCACCAACGATCGATGTCGTGGCTCAATGTGCGCGTCGATACCAATCCCAAACGGTATTGTTTGCTGATATTTTCAAATTCTATTGCGGTCATGTAGAGTTGATAAGTTGATGAATCTATATTTTTTCTAACCCGTCTATTGCAATTCAGCACCTAAACATTTCCTATAATTCCACCACTTCTCGTCAAGAATTAGTTTCCCATCTCCGACAAGAATTTGATGCGAACCAAGCGGACTTCGGGTTCGGTGTATTCGTCCTCGCCAAGCACACGCAATGCCTCCTGCACATCGTCGGTCTGAGCCTCATTTTTGAAGTAATCGAACACTTCGTCGATGCGCTCCTTGTCCATTATCTCGCGCAAAAAATAGTCGATATTGATTTTCGTTCCAGAGTAGACAATGCTGTCAACCTCGTCGAGCAGTTCGTCGAAATCCAAGCCCTTCGATTCAGCCAAATCGTCGAGTGCCACTTGGCGGTCGATGGCCTGAATTATCTCAATCTTCAACCGCGATTTGTTCGCCACGCTGCGCACCCGCATGTCCTCGGGACGCTCTATCTCGTTCATCTCCACATGACGGCGAATAAGATCGACAAACTCCTGTCCGTAGCGTTTGGCCTTACCAATGCCCACACCCTGAATGTTCTGCAACTCTTCGATGGTTACAGGATAAGTGGTGGCCATCTGCTCGAGCGACGGATCTTGAAAAATGACAAACGGCGGCAATTCAACCTGTTTCGATATTTTTTTGCGCAGATCTTTCAGCATGCTGAAGAGCGCGGGATCCATAGCGCAAGCCGCTCCACCGCGTGTTGGCGCGTCGTCTATATCGGTTACATATTCGTGATCCTTGGTTACGAAGAATGGTTTCGGATTTTTCAGATAATCCTTGCCAGCCTTGGTAATGCGCAACACACCATAGTTTTCAATCTCTTTCTCGATGTAGCCCGCAATCATGGCCTGACGAATGACGGCGTTCAAAAGCGTGGCGTCGTCGCCCGTAATGGAGCCGTAGAGTTCATGTTCTTCCAGATGATAAGCCTTCACATCGGTGCTGTCTTTGCCCGAAAGCCAATCGATAATCACCTCGGCTTTGAACTTCTCTTTGCCCGCCACAATGGCCTCGAGCACAGCGCAGAGTTGCTCTTGCGCCTCGACTTGCGTTTTTGGGTGCAGACAGTTGTCGCAGCAGCCGCAGTTATCCTCGGTATATTCTTCACCAAAATAGTGGAGCAACATCTTACGGCGGCAAATGCTCGATTCGGCGTAGGCAGCGGTTTCAATCAGCAGTTGGCGACCAATCTCTTGTTCCGAAACGGGTTTGCCCTGCATAAATTTTTCGAGTTTTTGCAGATCTTTGTTGCAATAGAATGCCACGCACAAGCCTTCGCCGCCATCGCGACCCGCACGACCCGTCTCCTGATAATAGCCTTCGAGACTTTTCGGAAAATCGTAGTGAATCACATAGCGCACATCTGGTTTGTCGATGCCCATGCCAAAGGCGATTGTAGCGACTATCACATCGACTTTTTCCATCAAGAAAGCATCCTGATTTTCGCTGCGCTGTGCCGAATCCATGCCCGCATGATAAGGCAGCGATTTGATGTCGTTCAGATTGAGAGCCTCGGACAACTCCTCCACTTTTTTGCGGCTCAAGCAATAGATAATGCCCGATTTTCCTGGCTGCGACTTGATGAATTTCACCAACTCTTTGTCCACATCTTTCGTCTTGGGGCGCACTTCGTAGTAGAGGTTCGGACGGTTGAACGACGATTTGAACACCGTGGCATTGGTCATGCCAAGGTTTTTCTGAATATCGTGCTGCACTTTTGGCGTGGCCGTGGCCGTCAGGGCAATCACAGGTGCAGTGCCAATCTGGTTAATTATTTCACGAATGCGACGATATTCTGGGCGGAAATCGTGTCCCCACTCCGAGATACAGTGCGCCTCGTCGACTGCATAGAACGATATCTTGATGGTGCGAAGAAACTCCACATTCTCCTCCTTGGTGAGCGATTCGGGCGCCACATACAGCAGTTTGGTTTTGCCACTGCGCAAATCGCTCTTCACCTCCTCGATGGCGGCTTTGTTGAGCGTCGAATTCAAAAAATGCGCCACACCATCCTCTTCGCTGAAGTTGCGCATGGCATCAACTTGGTTTTTCATCAGCGCAATAAGCGGCGAGATGACAATGGCCGTGCCTTTCATCAGCAACGATGGCAGTTGGTAGCACAACGATTTGCCGCCACCCGTAGGCATCAGCACAAATGTGTCTTTACCGTCGAGAACGTTTTGGACAATGGCTTCTTGATTGCCTTTGAAGGTGTCGAAACCGAATTTTTTCTTCAATTCCTCTGTCAGAATCGATTTTTTTGCCATAAAATGTGGATTTAAGCATATTTTTTTCGTCCGCAAACGAACAAAATCAGTCAGAATAAGCAAGTGCCAATTGCCTGATTAACAGCAGAATGCGTTACCATTGTGACCACCGAACGCCACTTTTGCATTTCCTAAGCGAAACGAAAAACAAAATTATGCACAAAAAATTGAAACCACCAAACTTTTAACGAAAAAAAACGCGATTTTTCGCATTTCAGCAATTTTTTTCCACAAAACAGCGAAATCTCGATAAAAATGTCTACCTTTGCAAGTTAGAACTTTGTCTTTTTGAATAAAGAGCAAGGACAAAAGAATAAAGACGAGGCGCTGCAACGCAATCTGAAATAGGTGAGAGTTTATAGGTTAGAGGAATTGAGAAATCAAAAAAATCTGAAATTTTATTGTTCAATTGCACAAAACCAATCTTGCGACTCATATCTTGCGACTTGCTACTAATCTGAAATCTGAAATCTGAAATCTGAAACCCAGCGAATGCTTTACCCACTAAAATTT
>CAVFDI010000098.1:0-4261 GCA_963621145.1 Paludibacteraceae bacterium
AAAAAAACAAGAGCAGACCTTTGTGGGATCTGCTCTCGTCTTATCTTGGAGAGATTGGCTGATTATTCAGCGTCTTTATTCTCTTCTTTTTCAGCCTTTTTAGTTGCCTTTTTTGCAGGTTTCTTTTCGGCTTTTTCCTCGCCTTCGGCTACTTCCGCTTTTTTGGCTTTGGTAGTTTTCTTGGCGGGTTTTTCCTCGGCAGGCTCTTCGGCTTTGGCAGCCTTTTTAGCCTCTTTGGCTTTCAGTTTCTCGGTAGCTTCTGCAACCATCACATTTTTCAGAGCAGCCAGTGCACCGAGGTCGCCCAGAGTAGTGGTCTGCTTTTCGGCAGCGGCTTCCTCTTTCTTGGCTTTCTTAGGTGCTTTTGCAGGCTCTTCGGCTGGTTTGTTGGCATCTTCGTGAATGCGGCTGTGCGACAAGATGATGCGGCGTGCATCCTTGTTAAACTCAATCACTTTGAATGGCAGTTTCTCGTCGACTTTGGCAACGGTGCCATCTTCTTTCACAAGATGTTTGGGTGTTGCAAAACCTTCAACTCCGTATGGCAGAGCCACAACTGCGCCTTTGTCGAGCATCTCTACAATGGTGCCTTCGTGAATGCTGTCGGGTGTGAAGATGGTTTCGAACACGTCCCAAGGATTCTCTTCCAACTGTTTGTGACCGAGGCTCAAGCGGCGGTTTTCTTTGTTTATCTCGAGAACGACAACTTCGATTTCGCTGCCAATCTGAGTGAATTCCGATGGGTGTTTGATTTTCTTGGTCCAGCTCAGGTCGCTGATGTGAATCATGCCATCGACGCCTTCTTCCAACTCAACAAAAATGCCGAAGTTCATGAAGTTGCGAACGCGAGCCATGTGGCGCGATCCAACGGCATATTTGGTGTCGATGGTTTCCCATGGATCTGGTTTCAGTTGTTTCATGCCAAGCGACATTTTGCGCTCTTCGCGGTCGATGGTCAAAACAACGGCTTCTATCTCGTCGCCAACTTTCAGGAAGTCTTGTGCGCTGCGCAGATATTGGCTCCAGCTCATTTCGCTTACGTGAATCAGACCTTCGACACCAGGGATAATCTCTACAAATGCGCCGTAGTCTTCTATCTTCACAACTTTGCCTTTGATGTGGTCGCCGACTTTCAGGTTTGGATCCAGAGCGTCCCAAGGTTGAGGTGTGAGTTGTTTCAAACCGAGCGAAATACGTTTCTTCTCGTCGTCGAAGTCGAGGATAACGACGTTCAGTTTTTGGTCTATCGACACAACTTCCGAAGGATCGTTTACGCGACCCCAACTCAGGTCGGTCAGGTAGATAAGACCATCTACGCCGCCAAGGTCGATGAATGCGCCGAAAGGACGAATATTTTTAACCACGCCTTCGAGCACTTGACCTTTCTCAAGTTTCGAGATAATCTCTTTTTTCTGTTTCTCAATCTCAGCCTCGATGAGTGCTTTGTGCGAAACGACGATGTTTTTGGCTTCTTGGTTGATTTTCACAACTTTGAATTCCATGGTTTTGCCTACAAATTCGTCGTAGTCGCGTATTGGGCGAACGTCGATTTGCGAGCCAGGCAAGAATGCTTCGATTCCGAAGATATCGACAATCATGCCACCTTTGGTGCGGCATTTGATGTAGCCTTTGATAATCTCTTCGCTGTCGAAGGCTTGGAGTACGCGATCCCAAGCGCGGGCAGCACGAGCGGCTTTGTGCGACAGAATCAACTGGCCTTTTTTGTCTTCCTGATTTTCAATCAGAACTTCAACTTGGTCGCCAATTTTCAGATCGGGGTTGTAGCGAAATTCGCTCATTGGAATGATACCGTCCGATTTGAAGCCAATGTTTACCACAACTTCGCGTTTGTTCATGTTGATGATGGTGCCCATTACGACCTCTTTGTCTTTCACTTTGTTCAGTGTGTTTTCGTACTGATGAGTGAGTTCCGCCTTTTCTTCTTTGGTTACGACGTCGCCATTTTCGTAGGCGTCCCAATCGAAGTCAGCTACGGGTGCTGTTTGATTTTTGTTCTCTTCCATAGGATTGGAAAGGATTTTTTTGCGCCAAACTCTCGTCTGGCAGGTTAAACATAGGGTTAATTCTGCATTCCGAAAAATGCGCTGCAAAGGTACAAAAAAAATCGTTTGGAACATGCGTTTCTAACGATTTTTTTGTTTGAAAACTGATTTGTGGTGTTTTTTACGCTCCGCGTCCTTGGCGTTTGCGCTCTAGCTCGTCGAGAATGATTTTGCGAATGCGCATGTGGTGCGGCGTAACCTCCACATATTCATCGTCTTTGATGTATTCGAGCGCCTCTTCGAGGCTGAACACGATGGGCGGTGGCAGTGTGGCTTTGTCGTCGGCACTCTTCGAACGCATGTTGGTCAGTTTTTTCGATTTCGTAACATTGATTACAATGTCGCCCTCTTTGGCATTTTCGCCCACTACCTGACCCGCATAAACCTCGTCCTGCGGATAGATGAAAAAGCGTCCGCGATCCTGCAATTTGTCCAATGCGTAGGCAAAGGCAGTGCCCGTTTCCATGGCAATGAGCGAACCATTTTGGCGGCGTTCGATGTTGCCTTTCCATGGCTGATATTCGGCAAAACGGTGTGCCATGATGGCCTCGCCAGCCGACAGCGTCAGCACGGTGTTGCGCAAACCAATGATGCCGCGCGAAGGAATCATAAATTCCAACTGCAGACGGTCGTTTTGCGTCTCCATCGAGGTCATTTCGCCTTTGCGGCGGGTAACGATGTCGATTATTTTGCTAGCATATTCTTCGGGAACATTCACCGTGAGTTGCTCCACAGGCTCGCATTTCACGCCATCAATCTCTTTGGTGATGACTTGCGGCTGACCCACTTGCAGCTCGTAGCCTTCGCGGCGCATGGTCTCTATTAGTACCGAAAGGTGCAGCACACCACGACCCGACACGCGCCACGAGTCGGAATTTTCCGATTTTTCGACGCGCAGAGCAAGGTTTTTGTCCAGTTCGCGCATTAGGCGTTCGTGAATGTGGCGCGAGGTGATGTATTTGCCGTCTTGTCCGAAAAATGGCGAATCGTTGTTCGTGAAAGTCATGCTCATCGTAGGCTCGTCGATGGCGATGGGCGGCAAGGCTTCGGGATTGTTCACGTCGGCTATGGTGTCGCCAATCTCAAATCCGTCGATGCCAACAATGGCGCAGATGTCGCCCGAATCGACCGATGCAGCCTCGGTTTTGCTCAATCCATCGAAGGTGTTGAGCGATTTGATGCGCTGTTTCACCACTGTGCCATCGCGTTTTATGAGTGCCACATCTTGGTTGGCGCGAATGGTGCCACGGTGCACGCGCCCTACGGCAATTCGGCCTACGTACGACGAGTAGTCGAGCGAGGTGATGAGCATTTGCGCATCGCCTTCGAGCGTTTTGGGCGCTGGAATGTATTTGATGATGGCATCGAGTAGGGCAGTGATGTCGTTGGTCTGTTTGCGCCAGTCGGTGCTCATCCAGTTCTGCTTGGCCGAGCCGTAGATGGTCTGGAAATCGAGTTGATCTTCGGTGGCATTCAGGTTGCACATCAGGTCGAACACTGCTTCTTGAACCTCGTCGGGACGGCAGTTTGGCTTGTCCACCTTGTTTATTACCACAATTGGTTTCAATCCTATTTGCAGGGCTTTTTGCAGCACGAAACGCGTCTGTGGCATTGGCCCTTCGAACGCATCGACTAGCAGCAAGCAGCCGTCGGCCATGTTGAGTACGCGCTCCACTTCGCCGCCAAAATCGGCGTGCCCCGGCGTGTCGATGATGTTGATTTTTGTGCCTTTGTAGTTTATCGAAACGTTTTTCGACAAGATGGTAATGCCGCGCTCGCGTTCTAGGTCGTTGTTGTCGAGAATGAGTTCGCCCGTGGGTTTGTTTTCGCGGAAGAGTTGCCCAGCCAATAGCATTTTGTCAACCAGCGTGGTTTTTCCGTGGTCGACGTGGGCAATGATGGCAATGTTGCGTATGTTTTGCATCTTTTTTTACCTTTTTATCGGCATTTTGCCGCTTGAAAAATCGGCTGCAAAGTTACAATTTTTTGTTGAATTGTTGAAGCGTTGAATTGTTGAATCGTTGGGGCGAATGATTATTCGACCGAAATGTAGGGACGTGTCGAGATTACAATCATCGAATCATCGAATTATCGAATCATTGAATGAAAGAGAGCACCGCTAATTGCAGAACGCTGTGAAATTTGAATTTTTGCGATAAGCGAGAGCAGAGCCAAACTTGTTTGAGCTATGCCGAGCG
>CAVFDI010000099.1:0-4251 GCA_963621145.1 Paludibacteraceae bacterium
GTCTGCTCGATTATAATTCAAAAATTCTTGCAAAGATAATTTTTAGAACCTACCATAAACCTCGAAACAATTTCAAACTATTACAACCCTAGAAACCTTTTTTTAATCAGAAATCTAGGAATAAAAAGCTAAATCTTTAATCGTTGATAAATTTTGTTTTGTGAAAATGGCGCGCCGTTCGTCGGGTTTTATGTTAAATTTATGGCTTTTTTGCACGAAATTGCATTTTTTTCGCTCCAAATTTGTGCTTATTCAGAAAAAAGAATTAATTTTGCAGCGTCTTAACAATGTAAATTTTGTTTGCATGAAAAAACGCTCGCTTTGGATATTGCTTTCGCTCATGCTGCTGTCGTATGCAGGATTGGTGGTGCTTCAGGTGCGTCTGATCGACGAGTTGCTAGCGGTTACAGAGCAGCAATTCAACGAGAGTGTGCAGCGTAGTCTATACCATGTGGCACGAAAAATTGACGAAAACGAGGCACAACGCTACCTCGACGAAACGCTGCTGCAAACGCTCGACGAAAACGACGCAGTTGCCATTCTGCTGAACGAAGGTGGCAAGGCTCAACGCCTGATCGACGCAAAATCGATAGAACACAAACCGCTCGACATCACACCGCAGGACAGCGACTGCTCGCTCGGTCGCCTACTCGATACGCAGTGCCACTGCAACAATGTGTACACGCTCAACACCACCGATTTAGTCTACAAAGTGGTGGCAAAACTGCTCAACACAGCACGCTACAAAAGCGTCAGCCAACGCATCAATTTCGAGGAACTAGGCTTGCTTTTGAGCGACGAACTGAACGAAAACGGCATCACACTGCCATTCCACTATGCAGTGATTGGTCAGCACGATGTTGTATTTTACAAAAGCGACGACGACATAACCTTTGCACACGATTCATATCGTCAGCCACTGTTCCCCAAAGGTCACGAAGTGCCAGAATATTTCGTCTGCGTCAGCTTTCCAAATCTGCATCACTACCTGAGACATTCGCTCACAACGCTACTGCCAAGTTTTGCGCTGATGTTGCTTATGACGCTCACTTTCGCATTCATTCTTTGGTATGTATTCAATCAACGTCGACTGAACGAGGTAAAAAATAGCTTTGTCGACAACATGACGCACGAACTAAAGACCCCAATTTCGTCCATTTCGTTGGCGTCGCAAATGCTGAACGACCCATCGATACAAAACAGCCCGAAAATCTTGTCGCACGTGTCGCATGTGATAGACGAAGAGACGCGCCGTCTCGGATTCCTTGTGGAACGTGTGCTGCAAATGTCGCTGTTCGAACAGGGCAAATCGTTGCTGAAATTCAGCGAACTCGATGTGAACGACACGCTTGAGTCGGTGTGCGACAATTTCTCGCTAAAAGTAGACCGCATGCATGGGCGCATACTCACACAACTGAACGCCACCAATGCCATGGTCTTGGCCGACGACATGCACCTGACTAACGTGTTCTACAACCTGATGGACAACGCCGTGAAATACAGAAAAGATGATTTAATTCTGACTGTAACCACGCACAACGACGACAATAATCACATCATCATCACCATCGAGGACAATGGTATGGGCATAGCCAAAGAGCATGTGAAGCACATTTTCGACAAATTCTATCGCGTACCAACAGGCAATTTGCACAACATAAAAGGCTTCGGCTTGGGCTTAGCCTATGTGAAACGCATCGTAACCATGCACCACGGCACCATTCACGCCGAAAGCGAATTGGGCATCGGCACAAAATTCATAATTGAGTTGCCGCTAATGACAAATAAAGAAGAGTGAGGAATTAGTAGTGAGGAATGCGAAACTTTATGAACTTTATGACTTGATAAACTTAAAATAAAATCATTAACTACTTAAAAATCAAACCATTATGATTAATTCAGCAAAAGTATTGCTTTGCGAGGACGACGAAAACCTCGGCATGTTGCTTAGCGAGTATCTGCAAGCAAAAAACTATGATGTAGATCTGATGCCCGACGGCGAAGAGGGTCTGAAAGCATTCGAAGAGAACCGTTACGACATCTGTCTGCTCGATGTGATGATGCCTAAAAAAGATGGCTTCGCATTGGCACAGGAAATCCGCCGCATCAACACCCGCATTCCTATCATTTTCTTGACAGCCAAAACCCTGAAAGAAGATGTGATTGCAGGTTTCCGCATTGGTGCCGACGACTACATGACCAAACCCTTCAGCATGGAAGAGTTGTTGTTCCGCATGGAGGCCATTCAACGCCGCATGAACACACGTCGCAACAAACTTGGTCAGAACTTTGCCATTGGTCACTTCATTTTCGACACGCACAAACAGCGCCTCACCATCGATGGCAAGAACATTCACCTCACCACCAAAGAGAGCGAGCTGCTTTCGCTCTTGGCCGAGTGCATGAATGGCGTGCTCGAGCGCAACTACGCTTTGAAAACCATCTGGATCGAGGACAACTACTTCAACGCTCGCAGCATGGATGTGTACATCACCAAACTGCGTAAAAAATTGGCCGACGACCCCGAAGTTCAGATTTTGAACGTTCACGGACGCGGCTACAAACTGGTTGCTCCCGAAGCAGAAATAGCAAAATAAGTTCAGTAAGAACTAGGAATATGAAAGGTCGCCAAGCAAAAGATTGGCGACTTTTCTATTTTGCCAACCTGCAGACCGAATTGCGCAGCCGCCTCGCGCAGCGGTTTCTGAAAATAATATGCCACCGACCCAACAAACGACACAGGCAAACTTCGCGCATCGGCATACTGCAGCACATTCTTTCGGAAAAAATCGCCGAAACAATTGATCACCAACGAATTGATATAATCAAACTTTTCGATATTCTCCGACAAAAATGGCAGAAAACTAGCCAAATAGCGGTTGGGTTGTTCTTTGCGATAAACATTTTCGACTATTTCGGCTGTCGATGTTTTGAAGGTATCAAAAAAAAGCGTGCGCAACTGGTCAGGCACCTGATTTTTCAGGCAATCGCCTACAAAATGCCGCCCAATGACTGCTCCACTGCCCTCGTCGCCAAGAATGTAGCCCAGCGGCGAGACGTTTTCCACAATTTTTTCGCCATCGTAGAGGCACGAATTGGAGCCTGTGCCGAGTATGCAAGCGATGCCGCGCTGATGTTGCAACAACGCGCGCGCTGCACCTAGCAAGTCCGACTCTACACTTATTTTGGCTTGTGGCATTGTTTTTTGCAGTGCGCTAGCCACAATGTTGCCTCGTTCGGGCGTGCAACCCGAGCCATAGAAAAAGACGCTCTCGGCCATGCGCATATTTTCTGGCAAAGTGCGCAGCGTGGCAACAATGCTCTCTGCGCTCTGGTGGTAGGGATTGAGACCTGCGGTTCGGAACATTTCGCTGCCAAGGCACCATGTAGTCTTGGTTGAACCGCTATCGACAATTAGAATTTTCATCAATGTAAAACGTTTAATTGTAGTGCAAATATCAATGCAAAGATAGCGAGATTTTTTGGAGTAAAGAGTAAAGACAAAAGAGTAAAGACAAAAGAGAAAGTCAGTGTAACTTAGTGCAAAAAAACAGCCCGAAGATTTTTCTTCAGGCTGCGATTCTATAAAGACTTATTTCCTATTCATATGTGTAATATGGGATTTTGCCAACGAATTTGCCTGTATGAGCAACATCGGCAGAGTCAACCATATTTACATTGATGGTGTAGATGTCATCTTTAACAGAAATCTCTACCGAGCCGTCTTTTTGCAACTCGTCATAGAGAGTCTCGCCACCTTCGCCGAGCTCTACCCATTCGGTATAATCAGGAGCAAAGGTGTTTGCTTCGTAGGTGTCTGCAGCGACATACTTACCTGGAACCAAAACGGTGTCAGACGAGAAAAGTGTGATGTAAGCAAGTTCTCCAGCAGAAATGATGTAGTCGCTATCGTTTACCTCCATATCGGTATAGAGATTAAGTTGGAAATAGTGTACGCCTTCATCAAATTCCATGACATACAAAGCTTCTGCTTCGGTGAATTTAACACCTGTGTTTTCTTCTTTCTCTTTTTTGCACGATGCCAGGCCAAGAACGAGACCAGCAATTGCAAGGCAGTAAATTACTTTTTTCATTGTTGTTTGTTTTTTAAGTTAGTAATAAGTTAATTTTCAGCCGCAAAGGTACAACTTTTTTCTTAATCACGCACTTTATTTATATATTTTTTGGCGAAAAGTGCAAAAAAACAGCCCGAGGTTGTGTCCGCCCCGAGCCGTTCCCAAATTATGAAGA
>CAVFDI010000100.1:0-4075 GCA_963621145.1 Paludibacteraceae bacterium
TTGGTGCGGTCGCCGCGCACATTGTTGTAACTCAGCGAGTCGTGCACCGAAATTATCTTGTTGATTGCTAACAGCAGATCGTCGCCACTCAAGCCGTGAATGGCGTCGTAGTAGCCGTTGAAAACCGATTCTAGTTCGGTCGATTCGGAAGTGGTCTCTGCGCTCGTAAACAGTGCCACGCAAAGGCTGAAGATAAGTAAAAATGATTTTTTCATGTTATTGATGGTTTCAATTTTTGCAGTATCCCGTCTTTATTCTTTATTCTTTTGTCTTTACTCTTTATTCTTTTGTCTTTACTCTTTATTCTTTTTTTTCTCCGAAATCAGGCACTTGTGGCACAAACATTTGTCGCCATAGAGCGTTTTTAGGCGTTCGCGCTGGTTTGCCGATAGTTGCACAGTGGCGCAATGGCAGTTGAAAATTTCGTCGTGGCGGCACTCAAACTCCGCACCACATTTTGGACAAATTTTCTTCATTTCAGACTACGATTTTTCAGCACGGTCGCACGCGGTGTGTATCTACTTTTTACTCTTTTCACCTTTCTGCGAGACAAACAGTCCAACAATCACCGCCGCTATGCCAAGCCATTTGAGCCACGGCAGTTGTTCGCCGAAGAATGCGAGCATTATCAGTGCAGTGAAAACGGGGCGAATGTTGTTGAACGCGTTAGTGCGTGTAACGCCAAGTCGGCGCACGGCGTAGCAAAACAGCACGAATGCTGCAACCGACGAGAAAATAGCCAAAAAAGCCACTGCACCAAAGGCTTGCCACGAAAATGTGAAATCTGCTAAATGGCGACAGTCGGTCAGCGCCCAAGTCGGCACAAAAAACAGCAGCGACGCCAACTGCACATACATCACAATGGAAAGCGAATTGTAGCGCGCAGGGATTTTGCGTAACAAAATGGTGTAGAACACGGCCGAAAATACTGCCAGCATAGCCAAAACCACACCCATTGGACTGCCAATTTCAAAATTTTCGCCAAAGTTGGCAATGAGCAGCAGCACGCCCGCCGTCGATATCAAAATGCCTACGATGTTGCGCCAAGTAACTTTTTCGCGCAGCAGTACCCACGCAAAAAGTGGTGCAAACAGCGGCCCAGTCGAGAGTAGTGCCTCGGCAATGGTGGGCGATGTGAGCATTTTCAGACAATAACTCTCGAACATGAAATAGAGAAACGGTTGCACAAATCCCGCAAGTAGAAACAGCGGAATGTCGCGGCGTTCCAGGCGCACCAGCGAGCGGCTTGCCAAACCGATGGTCAGCATCAGCAGCACCGCCATGGCAAACCGCATGGTTACGAGTGTTATCGGGCCGAAAGCGGTAAGTCCCATTTTTGTGGCAATGCCCGAGCAGGCCCAAATTACCATGGCTGTAAGCACCGCCGCGTATGATTTGAAGTTTTGCTTCATCTCTTTTTCTGAAATTTTCGGAATGCAAATTTACGAATTTTTTAGCAGTTTAGTTTTGTGTGTATTTCGCTAATTTACAAACTTTCCGTTATTTTATTTCGATAAAATACAACTTTTTGACAAATCTATTTCGATAAATTACACGATTTTGCGGTTTTTATTTCGATAAATTACATGTTTCTTTGGTGTGTTAATCTTAGATTTCTGCTACAATTTGCTGATTATTAGCGTCTTGTCTTAGGGTTTGATGCTGATTTTCCTTGGCTTAGCCAATGGATGGCAGGTAGTACATTGATTGTAAATCCGTCTTCGGTGATGGTTTCTGTTTGTGTAAGGGTGATGATGGTCAGATTTTTGCAACGAAATTTTTTCGCGCCTTGAAGTAGTCCATTTACCTCGCGGTGGCGCGTCTTTTCGCTGTTCATGTCGTAGCAGACCTGATAAAGCGCCTCAACCACACCGCCTTTCGCCACTATGAAATCGACTTCGAATGTGCGGTCGCGATAGTAGAAAACGTCGGCATATCTGTGGCTAATTCGGTGCCTCAGTTCTATCAAAACCACATTTTCGAGCCGCCAGCCCATGTTTTGAAGCGAAAACGTGTTTGTGCGGTTCGAAATGAATGCAGTGTCGATCACATAGATTTTCTGTCCGCGGATGCGCTCACTGCTTTTGTACGAGAATTTGTGCACCGCGCAGAGCAAAAATGCTTCCTGCAGATAGTCGCAATAGGTGTCGATGGTGTGGTCCGAAACGCCCAGCAGTTTCGATATTTTTTTTGCGTTGAATTCTTGCGAAAAATTGTCGATGAGGTAGGTCGCTAGTTTGTCGAGCACATCGGGAAAACGCACGTTGAAACGTTGTGTGATGTCGCGGTGAATAATCGCATTCAGTAGGCTGTCGATGTAGTCTTGTGTGTCGCGTTCGCTGATTAGCTCTGGGAAACCGCCCTGAAAAAGATATTGGTTCAGCGCATTTTGCGCAAGCGCCTGCGCTTTGGTGGTCGGCGAGGTGGTATTTACCTTTTTTATTTGCGTGAATTCGGAAAATGAGAATGGGAAAAGTTCAATTTTGTGGTGTCGCCCTGTGAGGTGCGTCGTGAGTTCGTTCGATAGCAGTTTGGCGTTGCTGCCGGTGACTATCAGGTGTATCTCTTGGCGTAGCAGGCGGTTGACGAACAGCGGCCAGCCGTCTATATTTTGCACCTCGTCGAGCAGCAGATAGTTGAAATCGCCGTAAACCATGTAGAGTGTAGATAGCAGTGTGTTCAGGTCGTCGCGTTGCAGCTCGGCAAGGCGCTCGTCGTCGAAGTTTACGAATGCGGCGTTCACATTGGCTTCGCGAAGCACTTTGCGACACAATGTTGATTTTCCACTGCGGCGTACGCCTATCACAACCTGCGCCAGTTTGCTTTTGAGGTCGATTTGCGCCTCTTCGGCACGGATTATTTTGTTTGCAAAAGTCTCTTGTAGAAACTCTTCGCGCTGTTCTAACACTATTGGCAAAAAATCTTGTGTCGTCATAGTCGCTCTATTTTTAGACCGCAAAGTTACGACTTATTTCGCTAATTTACAAACTTTTCGCTCTTTTATTTCGCTAAAATACAACTTTTTGACAAATCTATTTCGATAAATTACACGATTTTACGGTTTTTATTTCGATAAATTACATGTCATACACTGCCTGTAAGACTGTTTCGATTCTTTGAGTGAAAGTGTGGTACCGATTTACTCGCTCATTGGCGGAGTGCGCTTGTGCGGACATGTCGTGATTCAACGCATAATCAATGAGCGAAAAGAGTTCCTGTTCGGTGTGATATAGACCAATCTCTCCATTGGGAAAGAGTTGCTCTATGTAGGGATTGACATCACATATCTGATATGCACCGCTGGCACAGATCTCAAATACCTTTGGGTTGGCTCCGTCCTTCTGCTGCTCATGGTGTATGTTCAGTACAATGCGTGCATGATTGTAGTCGGAATTCAGTTGCTCGGCTGATGCGTTGCTGTTGGTATAAACATCGCGATGTTCGCGAGTGAGCCAACGCCAAAAACCTTTATACCATGGCTTGTAGATGCCCCATACACGTATCTTCTTATCGGGGTAGTGCTCTACAACTGCTTGTATCAACTTTTTTCGTTTCTCTGATTGCCAAAGGTCACCGGCAAAGACAATGTCCAAGTCTTTCTCAACTTGTAATGGGTGATAAAGCGTCGTGTCGGCTGCTTGTGGCAGGAAAAGAGCCTCGATGTTGTGTTGGCGTTTTAAGTACTCAATGTCTGTTTGTTCGTAGCAGAATACTCGGTCGGCGTATTTTAGGTTTGGGAGTGCTAATGGGAAACGCCGTACGCTATCGAATAACCATATCGCTACTTTCGCAGATTGGTGCATCGTTTCCACCACATCAGGTAAGAGATTATCTCCGTTGACGATAAAGACTAAATCAGGCTGTAGACTATTGAAAACAGGAAGAATATAGTTCTTGTAGTTTTGACGTGACTGCTCCTTTAGGGCAGACTTATTACCTATCTTGTAGCGCAGGTGATTGAGGCAATCATAAGGATGGATAGGTGTATCGTACACTTCGCAATGGACAAGATACCCCGCTTGCTCAAAAGCACGACTAATGCTTTGCGCAAAATAATGAAAATTGGGGGCTATGA
>CAVFDI010000101.1:0-3873 GCA_963621145.1 Paludibacteraceae bacterium
CAAATCTGCTCGATTATAATTCAAAAATTCTTGCAAAGATAATTTTTAGAGCCTACCTTAAAATTGTAAAACCGCGAAAATAGTGACAAGTTGTCTGCAAAAACTGCTGGCACGAAAATTGATTATTCGCCTAGAAAAATCAGTAATTCTTTAATTCAAAATGATAAAATCAACTCCCGTATTGCTGCTGACTGGTTATCTTGGCAGCGGCAAAACAACCCTTCTGAACCGCATTCTCACCAATCGTAAAGGTATAAAATTTGCCGTGGTGGTGAACGACATAGGCGAGGTGAACATCGATGCTGACCTGATTGAAAAAGGCGGCGTGGTCGGTCAAAAAGACGACAGCTTGGTGGCTCTGCAAAACGGTTGCATCTGCTGCACGCTGAAAATGGATTTGGTGCAGCAACTCGACGACATCATGAAAATGCAGCGGTTCGATTACATCGTGATAGAGGCCAGCGGCATTTGCGAGCCAGAACCAATTGCACGCACCATCTGCTCCATTCCGCAAATGGGACCAGAATACACGAAACACGGCATTGCACGGCTCGATTGCATTGTGACTGTGGTCGATGCATTACGCATGCAGAGCGAATTTGCCTGTGGCGATAGCCTTACGCGCCGTGGTCTCGACGAGGACGACATCGAAAATCTGCTGATTCAGCAAATCGAATTTTGCAACATTGTGCTGCTGAACAAAGCCGCCGAAGTTGCGCCCAACGAATTGGAACGCATCGAGCAGATAATCAGGCACTTGCAGCCAAAAGCCGAGATCATAGAGTGCAATTATGGCGATGTCGATCTCGACAAAATTATCGGCACTGGTCTGTTCGATTACGAGCAAGTGGCGACTTCGGCTGCGTGGATTCACGAGATTGAGCGCACTGCAACCGACGAAGAGGAGCGCGAAGCCCACGCCGATCATCATCACGATGACGACAATGAGCACGACCACGATCATCATCACGACGACGATGATGACGATGAACACGAACATCATCATCATCACCACCATCATGACCACGATCACGAAGAGGGCGAGGCCGAAGAGTATGGCATTGGAACATTCGTCTACTATCGTCGTAAACCGTTCGATATCAACAAATTCGATCATTTTGTGGCGCGCAAATGGCCAAAGAGCGTCATTCGTTCGAAGGGTGTTTGCTATTTCAGTTCGCAACCCGACATGTCGTATCTGTTCGAACAGGCTGGCGTGCAGCAAAAACTGCGCGAGGCGGGACTTTGGCTTGCTACAGCTCCAGCCGACGAATTGCAGCAGATGCTCGAGCAAGATCCAGGCTTGTTGCACGATTGGGACGATGTGTACGGCGACCGCATGATAAAACTCGTTTTTATCGGTCAGCACATGGACAAAGAGCAGATTATCAGGGATTTAGACGACTGCTTGGAGGAATAGGAATTCCAAAATTTGAAGGTGAAAAAAATGGGGATGTGGCATGCCGCGTCCCTACTTTTTTTTCTCAGACCGAAATCAGAAATTTTTTTGTACCTTTGCTGCGTGATTGTGGTCGTTTTCGATGCAACAAGAATATCCATCGACATTGCTTGAACAGGCGGTGAACGAACTGAGCAAACTGCCTACCGTGGGGCGCAAAAGTGCGCTGCGTTTGGCGTTGCATCTGCTAAAACAGGACGAAAGCGAGGTCGAGGCGTTTGCCGATGCTGTGTTGCGCTTGCGCCGCGAGGTGAAACATTGTCGCATTTGTCATAACATTTCCGACAGCGATGTCTGCCAAATCTGCAGCAATCCGAGTCGAAATGCCAGCCAAATCTGCGTGGTCGAGAACATTCGCGATGTGATGGCAATAGAAAATACGCAGCAATTTTCGGGACTTTACCATGTGCTTGGCGGCATCATTTCGCCGATGAATGGCATTGGCCCAGCCGATTTGGAGATTGCTTCGCTGGTCGATCGTGTGGCGGCGGGCGGCATCGACGAGGTGATTTTGGCACTCAGTCCGAACATGGAAGGCGACACCACTGCGTTCTACATCTACCGAAAACTAGCCGATTACAGCGTGAACATAACCACCATAGCGCGCGGTGTGGCGGTGGGCGACGAACTCGAATTTGCCGACGAAGCAACGCTCGGACGCTCCATTCGCAACCGCGTGGCGTTCTCGACAATAAAAACAAATTGATATCATTCCAAAATGAAAAAACGCCTTCTCGTACTCTATTACTGCACTTTTGTGCTAGCTGTAGCGGCTGCAACGCTGGGCTATTTTTGCGTAAAAAATGGTTGGTTTGTGATCGAAAAAGGCACAACCGCCAACATGGCAATTTATGGCGTCATCATTCTGTATGTGATTTGTAGTACGCCGTTGGTGCTCAAGTTTTTCGGGCGATTCGCTGCCAAAATCCGTAAAATTAATGATGAAAATTTGCGCCAAAAACGCTACACTTGTCTGGTTGCTACGCGGCTGGGACTGGTGGCGCTTGGCTTGGTGGCGTCGCTGTTTTTCTACTATATCTTGACTGAAAATTCGCTGCTGTGGCTGGCAGGCATCTCGGCTATTGCGCTCTATTTTTGCAAACCCACGGGCGACAAAGTTGATCAGGATCTTGAACCCGACGAAGAAACCATCGATACGCAAGTCGCTGATAATCAGGAATAATCTTTTTTATTTGAAAATTGCAGTGTCCTGAATTGATTAAGTAATTGAATTTTAGATAATTAGGTGATTGATATGACTACTATCGCAGTTGATTTTGATGGCACCATTGTGGAACATGCCTATCCGAAGATTGGTAAGCCCATTCCGTTTGCTTTCGATGTGCTGAAACGCCTGCAGAGCGAATGCGGTTGCAACCTGATTTTGTGGAGCGTGCGCGAGGGCGAACTGCTCGACGAGGCGGTGGCTTTTTGCAAGAAAAATGGGCTGGAATTTTACGCCGTCAATGCCAATTATCCCGAAGAGAAACAGGACGATATGCGGTCGCGCAAAGTGGTGGCCGACCTCTACATCGACGACCGCAACCTTGGTGGATTGCCCGATTGGGGCGTGATTTATCGCATGGTGAAGTTTGGCGAAACGCTCGGCGAGGCTTTGCAAGGCACCAACGATCACGAACCGAAAAAACGCCGTGGATTGCGCACAATACTTGGAATTTAAAATTTTAGATTGATACGTGCGACAACCAACTAAAAAAACGCTAGCCTACAATAACTTTACAGACTTTCAAACTTTATAAACTTTCAAACTATTTTATGATACAACGCATTCAGACCATCTATTTGTTGGTGGTAGTTTTGCTGGCGGCACTCGGTTGCGCCATGCCTCTGGTCGATTTCGATAACGGACTGCAACAACTCACGCTCTCGGCTTGGCAGATGTCGTCGGTAATGCCTGGCGCACTCACGCAGTCGGCGCATTTTTGGGGACTTTTTGCCATGTCGCTAGTCATTCCTGTGCTGGCATTTGTCACCATTTTTCTCTACCACAAACGCATGTTGCAAATTCGTCTTTGCATTCTGAATATCTTGCTGATGGTGGGCTATTACGCTGTTCTTGGCGTGTGTGTGTGGCAAACGGTGAGTAAGTTCAACGCCGATTTTCGTCCACAATTGGCTGCGTTGTTCCCGCTTATCGAGATTATTTTGACTTGGCTCGCCATTCGTGGTATTGGCAAGGACGAAGCCAAAGTGCGTGCCGCCGATAGGTTGCGTTAATTTTTCGTTTTCTGAGATTTTTTGTTGCGGTCGAACCCGTAGTACCAAAGCACTACGCCGATGGTGTAGAGCAGTGGCATGAGGTGCGCGCCCCACGATTCGAACATGGCTTGCAGACCGAAAGCCATGGCAAAACCCATGCCGTAGATGTTGTGCTGCATGCCAAAGATGATGAG
>CAVFDI010000102.1:0-3805 GCA_963621145.1 Paludibacteraceae bacterium
AAGAAGAGGACGAAAAAGCGCCATCGCCAATGCTTGTTACGCTTGCCGGAATAGTAACAGTTTGCAACGAAGAACAAAAAATAAAAGCATAATCGCCTATGGACGTTACACCCTCTGGAATAGTAACAGTCTGCAACGAAGAACAATTCCAAAAAGCTTCGATGCCTATGGACGTTACACCCTCTGAAATAGTAACAGTCTGCAACGAAGGACAAAAACTAAAAGCATAATCGCCTATGGACGTTACACCCTCTGGAATAGTAACAGTTTGCAACGAATAACAATCAGAAAAAGCATAATTGCCTATGGACGTTACACCCTCTGGAATAGTAACAGTTTGCAACGAAGAACAATTCCGAAAAGCATCATTGCCTATGGACGTTACGCTATACTCTTTACCATTATACTCAACAGTTTCAGGTATAACTACATCGCCAAAATAGGAGTTATAATTGTAATCCTTATAGGTAACCGCTGCTGTACTGCCACTAAAGTTATAGTAAATCCCATCTATGCACGCATCGTAGGCAAATGCAGAGGCAGCAGCACAAAGTGTAAAAACAAAAGTTAAAAGTTTTTTCATAGTAAAAGAGTTTATAAGGTTTGTAAAGTTATAAAATTCATAAAGTATTGGTAGCTTGCCATATTAAGTGTCGTAAAAAAGACGAGCCTATTTTCGAGCTGAAAACAAATAGTTACACTATACAATCTACAGCGCAAAATGCCGCAAACGCCCTATTTCTTGTGCATGTGTAAACACTCACTCTAGAAACGAAGCGAAAAACACAAGAAGTTACTATTTGGTTAGCAAATTTCATCACTGCAAAGATAGCATTTTTTTTGCAAATGCAAAAAAATTGCAAGTTAAAAATGTAAAAAGTTGAAAGTTAAAAGTGTGAATGCCGCAAATGTTGGGTTGTAGGGACGCACCGAGTGCGTCCTTTCGTTTTCTCGGATTGCAAATCCCGCGCGACGAACAACAGTCATAGTCAAAAAAAAAGACTGAAATCCTTGATTGGAAATCAGCCCTTTGTTTTTATTGGAATAGAATCTACAGCTCCAAATCCCCGTCTATCACCTCGTGCCACGGCAAACCGCTGGCAGCAACTTTTTCCAAGAATGGATCGGGATCGAACTCCTCCACATTGAACACGCCTGCTCCACCCCATTTGCCCGTCAAGAGCATATAAGCGCCCGTCATGGCTGGCACGCCGGTGGTGTAACTTACGCCCTGCGTTCCCGTCTCGAGGTAAGCATCGTGGTGGCTGCAGTTGTTGTAGATGTAATAGGTCTTTGGTTTGCCATCTTTCACACCTTTTATGCGGCAACCGATTGAAGTGTAGCCCGTGTAGTTGGCGCCAAGTTCCTCGGGGTGCGGCAGCACAGCTTTCAGGAACTGAATCGGCACAATCTCGTGACCTTCGTAGTTTATCGGCACAATGCTAGCCATGCCAATGTTCTGAATTACACGCAGATGTGTGAGATATTCCTGACCGAAAGTCATCCAAAAACGGGCGCGTTTGATGGTCGGGAAGTTCTTGACCAGCGATTCCAACTCTTCGTGATACATCAGATACGATTCGCGCGGACCAATTTCGGGATAGGTCACAGGCTGATGCACCGACAGCGGCTCGGTCTCTTCCCATTTTCCGTCCAGATAGAAACGCCCTTTTTGTGTGATTTCGCGAATGTTGATTTCGGGATTGAAGTTGGTGGCAAACGCCTTGTGGTGGTCGCCTGCGTTGCAATCAACAATGTCGAGTTCATGAATCTCGTCGAAATGATGTTTGGCAGCATAGGCCGTGTAGATGCTGGTGCAGCCTGGGTCGAATCCGCAGCCAAGAATAGCCGTCAATCCTGCTTCGCGAAAGCGGTCGCGGTAGGCCCACTGCCACGAATACTGATATTTTGCTTCGTCGAGCGGTTCGTAGTTGGCCGTATCCAGATAGTGACAGCCCGCAGCCAAGCAAGCGTCCATAATGTGCAAATCCTGATACGGCAATGCCAGATTCATCACCAAATCGGGCTTCACACGCTTCAAAAGAGCCGTCAGTTCTGGCACATTGTCGGCATCGACTTGCTCCGTAGCCACTTTCACGCCGTAGCGTTTCAGAAGGTCGGCCGCAATGGCATCGCATTTCTTTTTGGTGCGGCTAGCAATAGTAATTTCGGTGAAAACATCGGCATTTTGTGCCAATTTGTGCGCTGCAACGGTAGCCACGCCGCCCGCGCCAATAACCATTACTTTTCCCATTTCGTTATTTTGAAAATCGATTAAAATTTGTCTGCAAAGATAGACAAAATTTGCGACAAAAAGAGCATTTTTGTTCAGTTCGTTGTTTTTTACTAACTTTGCCGCTGATGAAACGCACATTTCTGACACTCGTTCTCTGCCTTTCAATCGGTGTTTTGCACGCCGAGGCATGGCGCACGCACGCCATCGACAGCCACATTCGCACGCTGCAAGTGCGACTCGAAGGCGACGAATTGGCGCTGCCCGTGGTGGAACTCGATGGCGACCAACGGCTACTGATTTCGTTCGACGAGATGAGCTACGAGCCACAGAGTTACAACTTCAAAATTGTGCATTGCAACGCCGATTGGACAACATCGTCGCTGAGCGAGGTGGAGTTTATCGACGGATTTTACGATGGAATAATCGGCGACTACACGCTAGCAACGAACACCACCGCACTCTACACACACTATTGGTTTAGCGTACCAAACGACGATTTGCGGCTGAAAGTCTCGGGCAACTACGCAGTGCTGATAGCCAAAAATAACGATTTCGACAATTTGTCGGCCGTGGCATGTTTTTCGGTAGTAGAATCGCTAGTGGGCGTAACAGGCAGCGTGCGTGGCAACACCGACATTGAACTTGTGCGCCGCTATCAGCAACTCGATTTCGAGCTGAACACATCGGGCTACGAAGTGCGCGATCCATTTTCGGAACTAAAGGTTACAGTGCAACAAAATCGCCGCGCCGACAATGCCGTCACCAATCTGAAGCCAACCTACACATCGCTCAACACGCAGAGTTACAAAAACAATCGCAGCCTGATTTTCGAAGGCGGGAATCAATACCGAAGCGTCGATTTTTCGTCGGAATACACCTACGGCGAAGGCATCGAGCGCATAGTTTTTGAGCAAGGCGATTTTCAGGTGCTACTCTCGCCCGAAGGTTCGCGCGCCCAACGCGGTCTCACGCAAGGCGACGACGCCGACGGCAACTACCTGATAAACAGGCAAAATAGCGACGATAGCGACAGCGAAGGCGACTACATGTGGGTGCATTTCATGTTGCCAATGGACGATCCATTTTTCGAAGGCAGTGTCTACATTCTTGGCGATATGCTCGGCAACAGACTCGACACCACATCGCGCATGGAGTACAATTTCAATCTGAAAGCCTACACCAAATCGCTCTATCTGAAGCAGGGCGGGTACAATTTTCAGTACATCTATCTGCAAAAAGGCGATAAAAAAGGTTCGCTGCAGCCCATCGAAGGTAGTTTTTGGCAGACTGAAAACGAATACACCATCTACGTCTATCACCGTCCGTGGGGCGAACGATACGACAAATTGGTGGCTGTGAAAACCATTTATAGTTAGGAATTAGGAGTGAGGAGTGAGGAGTGAGGAGTGAGGAGTGGTTTAATTGATATTTTTTTGCAGCCTGCTAATCTGAAATTTGAAATCTGAAATTTGAAATCTGAAATCTGAAATCTGAAATCTGAAATTTGAAATTTGAAACAACTGGTCTTATGAATAAAAAATTAATCCTTTTTTTGTGCGGAATGTTTGC
>CAVFDI010000103.1:0-3754 GCA_963621145.1 Paludibacteraceae bacterium
TTGAACGTGAAAAAATTATCTAATTACTTAATTTCCAATTACTTAATTATTTTTTTGGTGGATAAAAACCGCGTCTGCAAGTAAATCTTATGGCAATTGAACAATTGGAAATTGAAATATTGATCGTGAAAAAATTATCTAATTACTTAATTTCCAATTACTTAATTATTTTTTGTGAGAATAAAAAATTGATTACGCAAGTAAATCCTCAGAGTAATTGAATAATTGGAAATTAGATAATTGGGTAATTAGATAATTGGGTAATTAAAAAATTGAGATTATGAAAATAGCGTTAATCACCGGCATTACAGGTCAAGATGGTTCGTTTTTGGCCGAATTTTTGTTAGAGAAAGGCTACGAGGTACATGGCATTTTGCGCCGCTCGTCAACATTCAACACTGGGCGCATAGAGCATCTCTACCTGAACGAATGGGTGCGCGACATGAAACAGAGCCGTGCCGTGAACCTGCACTATGGCGATATGACCGACTCCAGCTCGCTGGTGCGCATCATTCAAGAGGTTCAGCCCGACGAAATCTACAATCTGGCCGCACAAAGCCACGTAAAAGTCAGTTTCGATGTGCCCGAATACACCGCCGAAGCCGATGCCGTTGGCACACTGCGCCTGCTCGAAGCCGTGCGCATTCTCGGACTCGAAAAGAAATGCCGCATCTACCAAGCCTCCACTTCGGAACTGTTTGGCAAGGTGCAAGAAGTGCCACAGCGCGAAACCACACCATTCTATCCACGTTCGCCCTACGGCGTAGCCAAACAATACGGCTTTTGGATAACAAAAAACTACCGCGAATCGTATGGCATGTTTGCCGTGAATGGCATTCTGTTCAACCACGAGAGCGAACGTCGCGGCGAGACTTTCGTAACGCGCAAAATAACCCTTGCAGCCGCTCGCATAGCGCATGGCAAGCAGGATAAACTCTACCTTGGCAACCTGTCGGCACAGCGCGATTGGGGCTACGCCAAAGATTACGTGGAGTGCATGTGGCTCATTTTGCAACACCCCACACCCGAAGATTTTGTGATTGCCACAGGCGAAATGCACACCGTGCGCGAATTCTGCACGCTGGCGTTCCACTACGCTGGCATCGAACTGCGCTGGGAAGGCACTGGTGTAGACGAGCGCGGCATCGACCAAAAGACTGGTCGCGTGCTGGTCGAGGTCGATCCCAAATACTTCCGCCCCGCCGAGGTGGAACAACTGCTTGGCGACCCAACCAAAGCCCGCACCCTACTCGGCTGGAATCCACGCAAAACCCCATTCGACCAACTCGTGCAACTGATGGTAAAACACGATATGGAAACGGTAGTTGATTGATAGTGAGAAGTGAGGAGTGAGGAGTTAGGAATTAGGAGTGAGGATTTTTTTTAGTGGAAAGTGTATAAAGTTCATAAAGTGCAAACATTCGATAATTCAATGATTCAATAATTGTATTGTAGGGACGCACCGCATGCGTCCGAACGATTCAACGATTCAACAGTTCAACGATTCAACACAGACCAACACCAGTGCGTTAAACTCATCAACCAATCAACTCATCAACCCAAAAATTTGAAATCATGGAAAAATCCGCTAAAATATACGTTGCTGGCCACCGCGGCATGGTGGGAAGCGCCATTGTGCGCGAACTGAAGCGGCAAGGCTACACCAACATCGTCACACGCACACACGCCGAACTCGACCTTTGCCGACAAGCCGACGTAGAACAATTTTTCGCCACCGAAAAGCCCGATTATGTCTTTCTGGCAGCAGCCAAAGTGGGCGGCATCGTAGCCAACCAAAACGCGCTGGCCGACTTCATGTACTACAACATGATGCTCGAAATGAATGTGATAAACGCAGCGTGGCGCAATGGTTGCAAAAAGTTGGAATTTCTCGGCTCGTCGTGCATCTACCCACGCATGGCGCCACAACCAATGAAGGAATCGTGTCTGCTCACATCGGAACTCGAAAAAACCAACGAAGCCTATGCGCTCGCCAAAATTTCGGGACTGAAATACTGCGAATTTCTAAATCGCCAATACGGCACCGACTACATCAGCGTGATGCCAACCAACCTCTACGGCCCTAACGACAACTACCACCCCACTCACAGCCACGTGCTGCCCGCACTGATACGCCGTTTCCACGAAGCAAAAGAGTCGGGCGCGCCTTTCGTAACCTGCTGGGGCGACGGCAGTCCACTGCGCGAATTCCTCTATGTCGATGATTTAGCGAACCTCTGCGTATTTCTGATGAACAACTATTCGGGCAACGAAACAGTAAATGCTGGCACTGGCAAAGAACTGACCATCAAAGAGTTGACCAATCTTGTAGCAGAAATTGTTGGCTACACGGGCGAAATTCGCTGGGACACCACCAAACCCAACGGCACGCCGCGCAAACTGCTCGATGTGTCGAAAGCCACAGCACTCGGCTGGACCTACAAAACCGAACTTCGCGACGGCATTCGACTCGCCTACCACGATTTTCTGACCAACCCAATGCGCGCGGAACGGTAATCAATTATCTAATTATTTAATTTCCAATTATTTAATTAGATTTTTTGGTAGACAACGCCAACCGCAATGCCCAAATCAATCTTCTATATTCTTAAAATCTTTGCTCCAACATGAAAAACAAACGTTACGAAAACCTACAAACTGCGCCGGGCGTCTACATTCCCAATGTGGGCATCGATTATCCCGAAGACGATCCTTATCAGCACCTCTACCACCCCGTGTACGACCGCGAAGTGAAAGTCGACGAGAACTATCCATACCTCGACGATTCGTTCAAAGCGCGTTTTCTGAATTGGTCGATGTACATCTTGATTTTAAAAATCGCGCTGCGGCTGAAACTGCGCATTCAGATGGGTTTGCGCATCAAAGGGCGCGAAAATCTGCGGAAATACAAAAATGAACTGAGCGGTGGCGCCATCACCATTGCCAACCACATGTTCCGCCTCGATTGTCCGTGCGTGCTGCTGGCCGTAAGGGCAAAACACACCACGCGCATTCCCATGTTTGCGCCAAATTTCTCGACAAAAGACAACTTTTTTCTGCGCGTCGTTGGCGGCATTCCCATTCCCGAACGCGAGGCTGGACTATCGGCTCTGAAAAAATTCAACGAAGCCTTCGACGAATTCCACCGCCGCGGCTATTGGTTCCACATCTTCCCCGAATCGGCGCGCTGGGATTTCTACAAACCGCTGCGTCCATTCCGCAAAGGCGCATTCACCATGGCCTACAAATACAGCATGCCGCTCGTGCCATGCGCCATCACCTATCGCCCACGCACAGGCATTTTCCGATTGTTCGGACCAAAATCGTTGCCACTTTTGCAGGTCGAGATTGGTGAACCAATCATTCCCGACCGCACTCAACCGCGCGGCGAAGAGGTTTCGCGCCTCCGCCTCGACGCTCACACGCGCCTTTGCCAGATGCTCGGCATCACGCACAACACATGGGACGCTGTGCCAGACGACGAAAAGAAGTAAAATCTCAGAAAAATTGCAATAATCACCGACAAAAACAGTCCAAAAAAGCTACTGATTATCAGCACATTACCAGTGCAACGATGGCGACACAACATTTATTATGATTATTTACGATTATTTATACTGAAAAATTTTGTCGCATTAAATAAAAGCTCTACCTTTGCACTCGCAATTCGGAAACGAAAAGTCGGGCGCTTAGCTCAGTTGGTTCAGAGCGTCTGCCTTACAAGCAGAGGGTCGGGGGTTCGAATCCCTCAGCG
>CAVFDI010000104.1:0-763 GCA_963621145.1 Paludibacteraceae bacterium
ATGTGAACTTGCTAAACAACGAAGCTGCCAAAGCAAAAGACGACACCAAATACAAACTATCGCACAAACTCCGTCGCTACGAAAAAGTGATGATAAACGGCGAAGAACGCAGCGTACCGAAAGAATTCTTGAAACCGTGGGACACTTTCACACAGGACGCATTGCATGCGCTGCAAGACATTGTGGTAAGTTTCAAACAAAATCTGCGCATAATTAACAAAACGACCAACCGCTATCAACACTACGAAGATGGCAAAAAAGTGCTTGTGCCACAGACAAAAGGTAATACTTGGGCTATTCGCCAATCGCTGCACAAGGACACGGTATTTGGCGAAGTAAACCTGCGCAAAATAAAGACCGTTTCGCTCAACGAGGCACTAAAAAATCCAAAGGCAATAGTCGAAAAAGATTTGAAGGCGAAACTCATTGAACTGCAAGCGCAAAACATGGACGCAAAGCAGATAAAGAAGTATTTCGACGACAACAAAGAGGCTTGGAGCGATGTAAATCTGTCGAAAATTGAGGTCTACTATTTCACAAAAGATACCAACGACCGCTATTTCGCCTCACGAAAAGATTTATTGTCAATTTTATCGGAAGCGAAAAATGCCTCAAAGGCGAAAGATATAATCGAATCAATCACCGACACTGGCATTCAAAAAATTCTTTTGGCGCACCTCTCGGCTTGCAACGACAATCCAGAAATTGCATTCTCGTCCGATGGCATCGAACAGATGAACCGCAACATTGTAGAACTCAATGG
>CAVFDI010000104.1:837-3507 GCA_963621145.1 Paludibacteraceae bacterium
TGGCGGCAAAAATCATAAACCAATCGTCAAAGTGCGCTGCTACGAAAAATCGAATAGCAAGTTTGCGGTAGGCACAACGGGCAACAAGAAATCGAAATTTGTAGAAGCCGACAAAGGCACAAATCTCTTCTTCGCAGTCTACGAACACACCATATTAAATAAGGGGACAAACGAGAGCGAAAAAGAACGCCTTTTCGTAACCATTCCGCTGAAAATGGTGATTGATTGTCAAAAATCAGAAGGCAAAAATTGGTTGCCACACCTCGATGTCACACTAAAAGAGAACGAAATGATGGCCGCCGATGCGCAATTGCTTTTCATACTTTCGCCAAACGATTTGATCTATCTGCCAACCGACGAAGAACTGAAAAATGGTGTCGACATCGCCCATATCGACAAAAACAGAATCTACAAAATGGTGAGCTGTAGCGAGGGGCGTGCCTTCTTTATTATCGAAACCGTAGCAAAATCTATTGTCGATAAAGTTGAATTTTCTTCACTAAACAAGATGGAACGTGCAATTACAGGAGAAATTATAAGGCACACCTGTATTCTAGTCAAAGTCGACAGATTGGGCAACATCGTAGAATTTAATGGGAAACCGCTATGATAAAACGCACCCTTTGTTTTAGCAATCCAGCCTACCTTTCGCTGCGCAATTCGCAGTTGGTGGTGAAACTGCCCGAGGTTGAAAAGGCCGACGTGTCCGACCGCATCAAACAAGAGGCCGTGCGCACCATTCCGATAGAAGACATTGGCGTGGTGTTGCTCAACCACAAGCAAATAACCACCACGCAGGCACTACTCGAAGCACTTTTGGAAAACAATTGCGCCATCATCACCTGCGACAGCAACCATCTGCCCGTTGGACTGATGCTGCCGCTGTGTGGCAACACCACGCAAAGCGAGCGTTTCCGCGACCAAATAGATGCCTCGCTACCGCTAAAAAAACAACTTTGGCAACAGACCATTCAGTACAAAATTCGCAACCAAGCCGCTGTGCTTCAGCAAGTTAATGGCGCTGTAGCGCGCAACATGTTGGCATGGGCTGCCGATGTAAAAAGTGGCGATTCCGACAACCTCGAGGCGCGCGCTGCAGCGTTCTATTGGCGAAATCTCTTTGCCGATCGCCCCGATTTTGTGCGCGACCGCGAAGGCGAATCGCCCAACAATCTGCTGAACTATGGTTATGCCATACTGCGTGCCGTGGTGGCGCGAGCATTGGTGGCAAGCGGCATGTTGCCAACGCTCGGCATTCATCATCGCAATCGCTACAATGCCTATTGTCTTGCCGACGACATCATGGAACCCTATCGCCCCTATGTAGATGCGCTAGTTGTCGACATTTGTCGCAATGGTTTGGCTAGCGACACAATCACCACCGATCTGAAACGCGAACTTTTGCAGGTTCCCACACTCGATGTGGTGATTGGCGGACGACGCAGCCCACTGATGGTGGCCGTAGCGCAAACCACCGCCTCGCTCTACAAATGCTATAGCGGCGAATTGCGCAAAATTTCCTATCCCGAAATTGAACAAAACACCTAAATTTTCCTTTTTATGGAACGCCTAAACGAATACAGAATTATGTGGACTCTTGTCTTTTTTGATTTGCCTACCGAAACCAAAAAAGAGCGGAAGGCATACGCCGATTTTCGGAAAAAATTGTTGAACGATGGTTTCAACATGTTCCAGTTTTCAATCTACATGCGCCACAGTGCCAGTGCCGAAAATGCCGATGTGCACGCGGCTCGTGTTAAACGCGCGTTGCCGCCAGCAGGCGAAGTTGGCATTTTGCGCATCACCGACAAACAATTTGCGCAAATGGAGATTTATTCGAACAAAAAAGAGAAAACTGCCAATCCACCAGTGCAGCAATTGGAACTGTTTTGAACTAAAAAACAGCAACAAAAAAAACAAAAATCCGCCCAAAATTGGACGGATTTTTTCATCCTAAAACAACGCATAACACGCTGAAATTGTAAAAGTTACTGACATCGAGTTGTTTTCGGACGTCAAAGATACAAAATTTGAAAGCAATTCACAACGAGCGTGAAAGAGCCGTTAAAGCCTACAAGTTGTTTTCGGACGTCAAAGATACAAAATTTGAAAGCAATTCACAACTCAGCCGCTAACTCGAAATCGAACGTCGACGTTGTTTTCGGACGTCAAAGATACAAAATTTGAAAGCAATTCACAACAGAATATGCTGCGCTACATATTCATCCGCTGTTGTTTTCGGACGTCAAAGATACAAAATTTGAAAGCAATTCACAACCCGACACCAACCAACCAGGGTCGCCCTCGCGTTGTTTTCGGACGTCAAAGATACAAAATTTGAAAGCAATTCACAACTGCTCCGTTCATTTGGGTTAAACTGAATGAGTTGTTTTCGGACGTCAAAGATACAAAATTTGAAAGCAATTCACAACTGTCGTACCCCTCGGAGGCGGTGGAGCGCGGTTGTTTTCGGACGTCAAAGATACAAAATTTGAAAGCAATTCACAACACATCGGCACGCTCATCTGCCAAAATCAGGTTGTTTTCGGACGTCAAAGATACAAAATTTGAAAGCAATTCACAACCAATGCCTTACAACAATTTTTGCAGGTGCGGTTGTTTTCGGACGTCAAAGATACAAAATTTGAAAGCAATTCACAACTTGGAGAC
>CAVFDI010000105.1:0-871 GCA_963621145.1 Paludibacteraceae bacterium
GCAGCTTCGTTGTTTAGCAAGTTCACATGGCTTCGGGTGGTGCAGGCTATCACTATGGCGTCCATGGCGTGGTGGCGGTGGTCGATGCGTTTTTTGTTGAAGCCTTTCTGCTGCTCGAGCGGCATGTTTGGAATGGTGTGTCCGCTGGTATTTTGTGCAGTGTAACAATTTTCTCCAGTGATGTCGTTCAATCGTTCGAAGCGAGGTAGCACAATTCGGTTCCACACATCGTTCATGCCCCAATCTTTTTTCAGGCGGTCGGTGATGCTGCCCGAGCAGACAATCAGGTTTCGCGAGGTGGCCTCTTGTTCGTATTCGCCATTTGCGTCTTTTGCGCGCACTATATTCGACAGTAGCGTTTTAACCACGCGACTGATGTAGCGGCTGTCGTTCATTTGGCGAGCGATGAATTCGTCTGGAATTTCGTCGAGTAGCAGATTTTTCATCTTTTTTCGGTTGCGCGAATAATGCTCTTTTACGAACTTTTCGTACTCTTCAACCGAGAGGATTTTTACCGTATTGCCACCATTTAGCGTAACTATTGCACCAGCATTTTTTGCAATAAATTCGTGTCCTAATTTATTGTCTTTCAATTTATTAACTTCCGCTTCGCAAATTACTTTGTTGCTGAACGAATCGTCGAAATAGAGCGACTGTGGAATGATGTGTTCTATTTCGTAGGCACTTGTAAACAGTTTCGCTAGAGGAATGATTTGCCCCGTGTATGGCGAACGATATTTCTGCTCGAGCCATGCTTTGTAGCGCATTATTTCCGATGGCGAAGGTTGCGCGCTTGTCGAAATTTTCGAGATGAAATCGTAATCTTTGTCTTCTTTTGTCAGATTTTCGAGCGCGTTTTCTTCGTAGATGC
>CAVFDI010000105.1:881-3476 GCA_963621145.1 Paludibacteraceae bacterium
GCGAATATGGATTTACTCGCTCTATGTCGCCCATCGATTTGAATTCCTGCAGAAGTGCTTTGATGCGCAGGTTTGTATTTTCGTTTTGCTGAATAATTTTGCTCGCTTTGCTGCGTTCTTCAGCGGTTTTCTTCATCTCGCGACCGAGTTCAATGTGTATTTCGTCGATGTTTCCGACCTGTTTCCAGATGTCGCGCACGGTACGCAGCGTTTCGGTTACCACGCTCTCAACTATCGGATTGCGCATGGAATGTTGTTTGAACGATTTCAGATAAGCATCGATGTCGTTTGGCGTTTCCCATTTTGTAATCACTTTGGCCTCGGAGTGGCGATTGTAGACCACATAGCACGCCAACCAAAGCGGCAGCCCACGGAAATCGGAGATTTTCGTCAGGTTCATTGCCTTTTCGCGAACACGATCTTTGATCGATTCGTCCCATTCGCCATCGATAATTTTTTCAATTCTAGTGAGCGTGTTTTGGTCAATCGCCTTTTCGTTCCAATAACTTCCCATGCGCATCAAAGGCAAAAGTTTCTTTATTGCTTTTTCGGAATATGCGCCATAATCGCTCTTGAAGGCTGGAAAATCTTTGAATTTCTCGGCAAAAACGGCTGGCAAATCGTGTTTTTCGGCAAAAGTTTTCAGAGCGCGCTCCAATTCTTGCTTGTCGGCAACGGAATAGAGAATGTGCCACAGCGCCATCTCCATCTCTTTGGTCAAAACTGCGTCGTCTATATCGGCTTTTTTCAGATATTTCAGCATGTTGGTGCGCGTTTCGTTGCATGGATAGATTTTGTCTTCCACATAATTCCAACGATACGGGTAATGCTCATCTTTTTTGTTCAATTTCTTGATTTTGAAGTGAGACGACAGTAGTGTATCTTGCTTTATCTCCTTGCATTTGTTCAGATAGTCGAACAATGCGACATAACTCTCTTCGTTCGGAAGAAATTCGGCTGTTACATCTACGTCGGTCATCAAGCGACCGTTCACCTCTTTCTCGCGCTGCAGAATGCGAAGATTTGCAATGAATTGCCACAAACGGAACTCTTGATAGATGGGATTCGATTTGGCAATGCACTTCAAAGCGATGTGTTTGGGTTCGCCAGTTTTTTTTTTTTTTTAGATATTTTCCTCGAATTGGCAATCGTCGATTAGCGACTTTTTGCTCTTCAATGGTCGTTGATAAAACAGAATATCGTTCAAGAAAAGGTGCGTAAAATCGCGGTCTGCGAGCGATTTGCGGTGCTCTTCGTTGCTCACATAGAGTGTCTCTAAACATTTTTCGTAAAGTTCTGCATCGTTCAATTCGGCGATGAATTCTTTTTGCTTGTTCAATATCCGCCGCAACTCATCTTTGTAAAAATTTTGTTCGATGGTGCGCACCAATTTGCCATTGATTTTTTGGCTTGGATTTTGCAAAATGGCATCGTAGATAAACGACCCAACGGTTTTGTTGCTTTGGTTGATGTCCGCTTCGGTCTTTTTCTTCAAAAGTGTCCAATCGTCTTCTTTTGGATTGCGAAATGAGCGTTTCACATTTCCCTCTTTGTCCTTTTTCGGCTCACCGTTTTCGTCTAGTTCAGTGGTTATGATGAACTCTTTTGTTGTCCCAACCCAGTCGAGCGGTTCTTTGCTGGTGCGACGGTAGACTAACCCATTTTCCAGCAGCACATTGTACCAAATTTCGTCGCCTTTTTTGTCGCCGCTATCCTCCACGGCAATCACTTTCAACGCTTTGTATTCCTCGAGTTTTTTTGTTTTTTCTTCCTCTTTGTCGTCACGGGCTTGATAGTAGCCGCGTTTTTGATTGAAATTCAGCAGAATCCACGCCAATTCTTCTTTTGCAATGGCTTTGGTCAGTGCTTTTTTTCGCAGATAGTAGATGGCCCAATCGTACGGCACTTTTTTGCCATCGTGCAGCATTTCGGGCTGATATTTCTCGAAATCGGCAATCATCTCGTCGAATGATTGCTGAAAAATGAACTCATTTTCTCCAGCAGCATTTTTGCGCCAAGGCAATTTTGGCTCATCGTCGGTAGTAAATTTACCGTAGCGATCAATTTTTTCGGCAAAATGTGCGGGTAAAAATCCCATTGCGTTCAGCGTGCGCAGCAACCTTTCGCGACGCAACAAAAATCTTTCGCGCATCCGTCTTGTGCTTCTGTGTTCGGTTCTCTCTTCTGTTTGTGAAACAGAATTACCTTTGTCGAAATCGCCCAATACATCGCCATCCATTGGAATAATGCGCGAGCCTGCACAATCGATTCCTGCAAGTGTTTCACTGTTTTCGTTTTCGTTCACTACCGCCCAACCTATGCTGTTTGTGCCAAGGTCGAGACCCAAAATTTTTCGTTCCATAGTCTTGTTTTATTTGCTTTTTGTTCGATGTTACAAAGATAAAAATTTTTTTTCGAAAAATGTTTGGTAAGTTCAAAAAAAAGTTCTACCTTTGCAGTACAAAATTTGAAGCAATTCACAATAAGGATTATTCCGTTGTGAAAACATTTAGGGCGGCACGCAAGTGTCGCTCTCTTTTTTTGCTCCCGCACGCAAAAGTTGCAAACACATTCCACCCTGCTGCCATTGCAGCC
>CAVFDI010000106.1:0-3470 GCA_963621145.1 Paludibacteraceae bacterium
ATTCCTGGTTTCTAGTTTCTCAAAATTGCTGGCGCAATTTTTGTTTCTATGTTTCTTGCGCTGCGCGCTATTTGAAATTCTGAAATTGCGGCTCTGCCGCATCATTCCTCACTCCTAACTCCTAACTATCTATAAACGATAACCTCTCACCTCTAACCTAATTCTTAATTCTTAATTCTTAATTGGTCTTAGGGTGCGGGTAGTCTATTGTGTAGTGCAGACCGCGGCTCTCTTTGCGTTCCAAGGCTTGGCGCGTTATCAGGTAACCCACATTTATCATATTGCGCAGCTCGCAGATGTCTTTGGTGGCTTTCACGCGCTTAAAAAGGTCTTCGGTCTCTTCGTATAGCAGATCCAGACGCTCCCACGCACGGCGCAAACGCAAATCGCTGCGTACAATGCCCACATAGGTGCTCATTATCTGTCCAACCTCTTTCACATCTTGTGCTATCAGCACTTTTTCTTCGTTGGTCATGGTGCCTTCGTCGTTCCACTCTGGCACTTTTTCGTTGAATTCGTACTGGTCAATCACGCTCAGACTGTGTTTGGCTGCGGCATCGGCATAAACCACCGCTTCTATCAGCGAATTAGATGCCAAACGGTTGCCGCCATGCAGTCCCGTGCAAGAACATTCGCCCACAGCATAGAGTCTGTGAATGCTCGAACAAGCGTCCAAATCCACCTTGATGCCACCACACATGTAGTGCGCACTCGGCACCACTGGAATGTACTGTTTGGTGATGTCGATGCCAATGCTCAGGCATTTTTGGTAGATATTTGGAAAATGATGTTTGGTCTCTTCCGGATCTTTGTGCGTAACATCGAGGCACACATGGTCGAGGCCATGAATCTTCATCTCGTTGTCGATGGCGCGAGCCACGATGTCGCGCGGCGCAAGACTCAAACGCTTGTCGTATTTCTGCATAAATTCCTCGCCATTTGGCAAACGCAGAATGCCGCCGTAGCCGCGCATGGCTTCGGTGATGAGGTAGGCTGGATGCGTCTCGGCATGGTTGAACAGCACCGTTGGGTGAAACTGCACAAACTCCATATCTTTCACTTTGCCTTTGGCGCGGTAGACCATGGCAATGCCGTCGCCCGTGGCAATGTTGGGGTTGCTAGTCGAGGCGTAGACTGCGCCAGTGCCGCCAGTGGCCATCAGTGTAACTTTCGACAGATAGGTGTCTATTTTTCCCGTTTCAGGATTCAAGATGTATGCGCCATAGCACTCGATGTCGGGCGTGCGGCGCGTAACACGAACGCCCAAGTGGTGTTGCGTAATAATCTCAACTGCAAAATGATTTTCGAGCACTTCTATGTCGGGATTGGCACGCACAGCTGCCATCAAACCGCGCTGAATCTCGGCGCCTGTGTCGTCGGCATGGTGCAGAATGCGAAACTCCGAGTGACCGCCTTCGCGATGCAGATCGAATTCGCCATCTTCTTTTTTATCAAAATTTACGCCCCACGAGAGCAATTCTTTGATTTGCGCTGGCGCATTGCGTACCACTTGCTCCACTGCGGCACGGTCCGAAATCCAGTCGCCCGCAATCATGGTGTCCTCAATGTGCTTCTCGAAATTGTCGACTAACAGGTTCGTTACCGAAGCAATGCCGCCTTGCGCTTTGGCTGTATTAGCCTCTTCGAGCGTGGTTTTGCAAACAATGGCTATCTTGCCCTTCTTGGCACGAGCCACTTTCAAAGCGTAACTCATGCCTGCAATGCCACCGCCAATAATCAAAAAATCGTATTTCTTTACCATTTTCTTTTGTTTCTCCCTTTTGTGGGAAAATAATTGTCTGAAAATCAATCGTTTGCGAAACTGCGGAATATACGTCCACAAACATGCGAAATTACATATTTTTCTGAAATTTGCAAAATGCCATTTTTTCGCCGATAAAATTGCAATTGTTGAAAACTTGACGTGATAAAAATTTGTGGCGCAACGAAAAAAGTTTAATTTTGCAGCGTTTTTTGCAGAGAAATAAACCTAAAGTTTAACCACTTAATTTTCAACCATTTATGGAAACATTCGTACATTCGGCATGGTCCATGATACCATTCGTACTGATGCTGCTGATGATTGCCATCGGTCCGCTGATTGCCGAAAAATGGTGGGAAAAGAACCTGAACAAGCTCATTGTGTCGCTCGTTCTTGGCATTCCCACAGCCATCTGCCTTATTTTGGGCAACATGGGTCACGACTTGGAACATCAGGTCGTTTTCGACTACCTACCGTTCATCATTTTGCTGCTTGCGCTGTTCGTCATCACGGGCGGCATTCACATGAGCGGCGACATCAAAGCCAAACCTTGGGTGAACACACTTTTCCTTGGCATCGGCTTTGTGCTGGCTTCGATAATGGGAACCACGGGCGCTGCCATGCTGCTTATTCGTCCTGTAATCGAAACCAACCGAGAGCGTAAAAACACCGTTCACACCATTCTTTTCTTCATCGCCTTGGTGGCCAACTGCGGCGGTCTGCTCACCCCACTGGGCGATCCACCATTGTTCATGCTATTCCTGCGCGGCGCTAGCTTCACATGGTTCATGAATATGTGGCTTGAATGGGCTTTCACAGGCGCAGTGTTGCTGCTCATCTATTTCTTGATGGATAGCTATTTCTACAAAAAAGAAGATGCTGCCGACATTGCCGCCGACAATGCCAATAGCAAAAAGATAAAAATCAGTGGCAAAATCAACTTTGTATATCTGATTGGCGTAGTGTTGGCTGTGGCTTTTGTAAACGAAGGCACACTCAAATTCATGGGCGACGAAAACGCATCTGTTTTTGTAAAATTCCTGCGTGAATATGTGCTGCTAGCTTTGGCTGCGCTGTCGTACTTCACCACAAGCAAACAGACGCGCATGGTCGACAACAAATTCACTTGGTCGCCAATCGTCGAGGTGGCGGTGCTCTTCTTGGGCATTTTCATCACCATGACACCCGCTCTGGCCTACCTGAAAACGCACGCTGCCGACCTCGGACTGAGCCACACTTGGCAATTCTACTATTCCACTGGTCTGCTCAGCTCGTTCCTCGACAACACACCTACTGCTGTGGCATTCCATAGCGTAGCCACGGGTCTCACGCCCGACCAAATGGCTGTGTTTGGCGGAACTCTGGTTGCTGGCATTCCCGAAGTGCTGCTCAAAGCCATCTGCATTGGTGCGGTATTCTTTGGCTCGATGACCTACATTGGCAATGGTCCAAACTTTATGGTGAAAGCCATTGCCGAAGAGAGCGGTATCAAAATGCCAAGCTTCTTTGGTTACATGATCAAATTCTCGCTCATCATCTTGCTGCCAGTCTACATTCTGGTACAACTCATTTTCCTATAAACCGATGAGTGGAAACTAAAACAATGTCGTTGGAGGCGTAGTCTGAGTGCTGCGTTTTCAACGGCATTTTTAATTTCAGATTTCAGATTTCAAATTTCAGGTTCGCGGCGGTCAGCAAATGTTGAACT
>CAVFDI010000107.1:0-3457 GCA_963621145.1 Paludibacteraceae bacterium
TTGGTGTATTCAATGATTCTAATGGTACTGACGGACACTTTAAAGTGCCAATTTATCGTCCGCTTGCTTTGCTGGAGGGCAACGATCTTGCATTAAATTTTTGTAGGGGTGATACTGTCGACATAAAGTTGTCACATATCGATCGTGAATCGTACAACTTTTGGTATGCCTTTACTGCGCAAAATGCGGCTTCGCGCATTCCTTTCGTACCTATCTATGGTAATGCTGAAACAAATATAATTGGAGGGAAAGGGTATTGGAGTGCCATGGGAAGCACAAAAACAAAACTGATTTTGAACAATGATACGGTAATTCGTTTTTGAAAAATTTTTTTATACAATTTATTTTTTTCTGACACAGCTCATCGCTCCCAAAAACACCTACAACATTCAAATTTTGAAGTGGAAATGATTTTTTTACAGCAGTAAAATCTCTTTGCTGCTTGACCTGTTTTCGAAAAACATGATGTTGTAGATGGGCATGTATGTTATACCATTTTCGGTGTAAACTTTCTGCTCGCTCGACAATACATAAGCACTTTGAATGTTGTATTCTGGAATTGCTAGAAATTTATCCAATGCGCTATGGACTGTGTAATCTTTGCCCGATTTCACCTCGATAGGAATGTTTGATAAGTTATCTACATCATCAATCAGAAAATCGACCTCGCCATTTCTCTTGTTGTCGTAGTAATAAAGATCATAGCCGTGCGCTTTTAGCTCCTGTGCGACGACGGTTTCGTAAACTGCGCCAAGATTTACACTTCGGCTATCATTCATCACTGCCAAAATATTGTTTTTGTAATAAATGCCCGAAAGCATACCGACATCGTTCAGGTAGAGTTTTAGCAAATTTTTGCCGCTATTTTCTACCAGTGGGTACGAGGGCTGGCTAATGGCTTTCACCTCCAAAGCAATGCCCGCTGCAACAAGGTATTCAAATTCATCTGAATAATCATTGGCGCGTTTCCATGCCTTGTCTTCAATGTCCTTTATTACAACTCGTTTTTTCTTATTTTCGAGTGTCGATGGAATCATGTCGTAGATTCGATGAATCTTGAGACGCTTATTATTCTCCTCTTCATATTTTGTAGCATCAACACCATAGAGCAAGTGTGTCTCATTTTGAATTCGGCGAAATTTAGCTACATTGTGTGTAGCAACAAATTGTGCAACTGCCTTTGGTAGACCACCAACCAAAATATATTTCTTAAACAAATCGAGCATTTTTTTGTGAAGTGTTTCGGGCAATGTTTCTTGTCGTAAAAAACTTTGCCGCATATCATCAATAACCTCATGCCCAACGCCATTGGCATAGAGAAACTCCTCAAAATCAAGCGGATACATGCGTTCGATGCTAAGGCTGCCAAGTGGAATAGATTGTGTATTTTTTAGTGTGATGCCTAGCAACGAGCCACTGGCAATGTAGGTGAAACGATGTTCGTCCATCAAAAATTTTACAAGTGTGAGCAGGTGATCGTAGGCCTGAATTTCGTCGATAAACACGAGCGTGGAATCTTGGCTGCCCATCTTGTCGCCCGCCACCACACTCATTGCCATATAAAAATCCTTTGTGGTTTTAGCGTTGGCGAATAAGCGATCGTGCAACTTGTCCTCCTCCATGTTTAGTTCGATGTAGTTTTTGAAATGTCGCTTGCCAACGCACCGAATAATATACGATTTGCCAATTTGCCTTGCGCCTTCAATCAACAACATTCTGTTCGATTTCGAATCAAAATACTCCTCAAGTCGTTTTGTAATTTTTCTATACAACATTTTTGCAACATTTTAGGCTGCAAATATAGCACTTTTTATTTAATCAGGTGCGTTTTCTTGCAAAATTTAGTGTGAATTTGCTGCGTTTTTCTACAAAATTGAATGCAATTTTGGTGCGTTTTCCTACAAAATTATAGGCAAAATAGGTGCGTTTTCTTACGGCGAAGTTGCGCCCCGCGTAAAATGCTAAACCGAAAATTTTGTAGTGTCGCTTTTTTCCGACTTATAGTCGAAAACTACCATGAATGCGACTGTGAACGAAGAAGAACATACACGAATTGTTCGAGACCATCTTTATGGGATTGATTAACGGCGCATAATCTGTATAGTCGTGCAGCCAACAAATACTTTCTTTTTCGCGCCGCTTTTCGTGCTGCTTTATAGGTCTCTATTACTTCGTATGATTTTGGAATAATCTCAAATTTTGTGTTTCAACTCCCTGCTGAAGTAAATTCGTTACTTAACTATCACTTTTTGCGCTGCCTTTTTTGTGCGGACTATGTAAACACCATGCAGCGAGCCGTTTAGGTTGGTAACATCGCGCCCAACAAGGTCGTAGATGCGGAAGCTGTCGTTGCAAACCACGCGTCCATCGGTGATGTAGAGGTCGAGTGCTTGTGCGGCAGGCGATAGGGCAGTGGTGGGCAAAGCGTGTGTGTAGTAGATGTCTTTTTGAGTTGTCGAGCCGCTTGTGGTCAGCGTGTAACTGCTCAGCACTTGCGTGTGTGCGTCGGCTGTGGCGGTAATCTCGGCATGAGCGGTGGCGGCACCAATGCATTGCTCCGTGGCAATGGCGCTGTGTTGGTAGATTTCGCTCTTTTTCAAGGATAAATTGTTGTCGTATTGTTTGAACGACGCCAAATCGCCCTGCGCAGTGTAGACATAGGCTGTGCTGTCTCTGACCGAACCGCTGTAGCGCGAGCAGTAGCCCGTTTGTTTTTCATCGTCGTTGTAATAGTAGAAAAATTCTAGACCTTTCGCGGTGTAAGTTCCATCAATGTAGGAATATTTTACTGAATGCCAGCAGTTGCCAGTGTGCGTGAAGACCTCTTTATACGAGAGCGCGCCTCCCAATGTTACTACTTTTTCGGTCAATACGCCATTGGTGTAGGAGTATTCGGCGTAATTTTGAATAGTTAGAGTAGCTCCTCCTGTAAGATTTTCCTCTCTAGTGATTTGCCCTGCTTCGTTGTAGTAGTATTTCACCGCATTGTTCGAATTTAAAGCTCCATTTGTCTTCATTTGATGTGTCTCTTGGGTCAATAATCCGCTGGTGTTGTAGGCAAAAGTCTCGATTAAACTATCGGCAAGACCGTCTTTTTGAATGGTTTTGATATGATGCTCAATTACTTTTCCAGCGGTGTTGTAGGCGCGCGTTTCTTGTTTTGTTTGCGACCATTCGTTGTTGCTCCATTGGTAAAAATCGATAGTGGTGACGCGGTTGTTGGCATCGAGCGTGAGCTCCATTTTTAGGTTGTTTGCCCACGAATTTCCGCTTTTTACATAGCGCATATAGCCAATGGTTTGCTGCGCCTCGTTGTACGACGGCACAAATTTGTAAGTCGCAGCGGCGTCGGTGCGTACAATGCTATCGAGTTGATGCGTGTAGGCCTGCGCGCTGCCCATCGCAAACATTCCGCACAAAAAAAGGATTAATTTTTTATTCATAAGACCAGTTGTTT
>CAVFDI010000108.1:0-3356 GCA_963621145.1 Paludibacteraceae bacterium
AAGCCATGGCAAAACCCATGCCGTAGATGTTGTGCTGCATGCCAAAGATGATGAGCGGCGCAACCAAGATGAACAACATCAGCAAAAGTCCGAAAATTCCGAAACTGAGCCACGAGTCGAGCAATGCATTGTGCGGGTGCATCATGTCGGGGGTAGCTTTGGGCACTTGCGTGATGAATGGACCCATGTAGTGCGCCACAAATTCGGCATCGTTTGTTCCATTTTCGATGAATCGCTCGCGACCAGCAGCCACGCCGCGACCGAGAATGGGCCGTTCTTCAATGGTCTGCATGGTTACTTTCCAAATGTAGAGCCGCGGATCTCCGGGCGCATTATCGACGCGTGGATGCAGCCAAACCACTGCACATAGCGCTATGGCTAGCGTGATGACACTTGGTACAAAAGCGCGTTTGTAGCGTCGCCAAATCTCGACTAGCGCAAATGCCACTAAAATGATGTTGACTGTGGCGAAACCTACGCGCCCCTCGCTCAAAAATACAATGGCAAAAATGGCGAGTGTGGCTGTTCCTACGAGATATTTCACCCATTTTCGCACTGTTTGGTCGCTCAAAATGTAGATGCCCATCATCAGCGAGCAATTCATGTAGAGGTTGAAAAGCATGTGGGCATGCACCCTTTCGATGCGTATCTGGTTGATGTGCCAAGTGAAGTCCTCGAACGAGCGAAATGCCACCTCGGGCAGTAAACCGACAATGTAGCCAATGGTCGCAATGGCGGTGGTGATGAATGCGTAGCCAATGTATTTCAGTCGAATTTTTCCTATGTCGAGTAGTCCCATCAGCCCGAGCCCGACGAATGGCATGCAGGCGTTGCGCATGCTGTTGTAGATGGGCGTGGCAGCGCTGCCAGTTGCTATTCTGTAGAGTGGAAACAGCGCAAAAAAGATGATCCATGCCACAAAAATCCATTTCTCATTTGTCCAACGCCAATTTTGCCAGCGCATGTTCATCAGCCAATCGATGCCAAAACTGATGAAAAAAGCATAGAGTGCAGGGCGTTTTATTCCGATGGGCAGCATGAGTGTGCAAATAAGCCACATGGTGCTGATGTGGAACGCAATGCTAGTGATGCGCTGCAAAAGTTTGATATTTTTTGGGGAGATGATCATTGGTTTTCTTGAAATTTTCCGAAAATTCCGTGTTTATAGTCTATGAGACCGCGTATGGTGTAATGTAAAACTTGCCATTTTTGTGGGTAGCGATAGACTATAGTGCGTTTCAGCGTTTTTCGAAATGTTTTGTTGCGCAAATTGCGCAGTAGTTTTTTTTGCTCGGGATATAGATCGGCCAGATGGAGCGAGTTGCGCATGATGTAGTAGAAACGCAGTGGAGCATGGGTGTATATTTCTTTCGTGAAAAAGAGACAATGCGCTTTTACTTTTTCACCTAGCGGATGCTCCAAAACTATGTCGTTTACGCGAACTATGTCGTAGCCATTGCGTTTGGCGCGAAAGCAATATTCGTCGTCGACAGCATCGATAAAAAGTTTTTCGAGAAAACTGTCCCCAAGTTTTTCGAAAATGGACATCGAAAGCAGATTGCCCGAAGTCATGGTGGTTTCGAGCAGCGTGTAGCGTGGTAGATTTTCTGGGATTTTGCCGTGTGTGTTGTGCAGCGGTACAAAAATGGCGACCTCGTTTTCACCCGTGTAGGCGTTGGCAAGGTCGACGAAGTGCGCGATGTCGTTTGTTGCAAAAAGGCTGTCCTGATCCATAGTCAGCACCCAAGTGGCGCCAAGCGATTTTGCTGTGTGGCAGCCGTAGTTGAGCGCCGCTGCAATGCCTCTATTCTCGTGCTGTGGAAGATAGGTTATTTTTTCGGTAGGCGGTATCGATAGCAGAGCGCTGTTGTCGTCGGTGGAATTGTCAACTACCACCGTGTGCAAACCTGCCTCTATAAATTGGTGCAATTGTCTTGTTTGTTGTTCATTTGGCTTGTACCAAACCACAACAACTACCAATTTGTCAATTTCAATTTTTTTCATTTCTTGCAATGCCAAATGGTGTGTAGGTTATGTTGTTGTCGGTGTTTTCTTGCATAAGTGCTTGGTTGGGCGCATAGTTTGTGTCGAAATGCTTGTGATAGCAGTGAAATTGCACTAACTGACATTTGCGCGACATGGCAGGTATTCCTTTGCGCGAAAGCCTGAAATAGAGGTCGATGTCTTCGCCGTAGCCAGGATATTCGAAACGCTCGTCAAAGCCATTTACCGACAACAAATCATCTTTGTAGAGCGAAAAGTTGCAACCAAGAATAAACCGCTCTCTTTCTTTTACGAAAATTTTTCTAAGCCAAGCAGGCAAGCGCAACATTTGCTCCATTTTTGTGGTTTGATGACTGAAAAGCGTTTCAAACAAAAGTGAGAAAAACAATTTGCAACCGAACGAATGTTTTGTTATCGTTTTGTGCAGAAGATTTTGTGTCGTGTTTGGCGTTAATAGAACTCTACGTCCAGTAACCACCTCGCCTTTGCGACGCGTGGCAAAATGCTCTTCCACAAAATGCCGTTCGAGCAGGCAGTCGCCGTCAACAAAAATCAGATAGTCGCTGTGGGCTGCCAACACGGCTTTGTTCAGAATCTTGTTTTTTTGCCAACCGTTGTCTTCGTGCCAAACGTGAATTATCGGAAATTGATACTCTTTTTGCAGTCGATGAATCTCTTCGACTATTTCTGGTCGACTGCCATCGTCGGCAATTACAACTTCTAGGTTGTTGAAAGTCTGCAGGTTGATGGTTTCGAGAACTTTGCGAAGCAGCTCAATTTTGTTGTAAAACGATATGATGATCGAAACTTGTGGAGTCATAATTTTTTTATGCCGTTTTTGCAAATTATCTGATTTTGAGCCTGCATTTGGTGGCAATAGGCTAGATTTTCGGTTTGATCAGACCAATTTTCTTTGTGATAGAGATGATATTGCACCGCCAAATTTCGCAACGATACAATGCGGCAACCATTTTTTTGCAGTCGCCACTCAATGTCGTAATCCTCGCCAGTTGCTGGGCGCGTGTAGTTCTCGTCGAAACCATTGATGGCCAGCAGGTCGGTGCGCGACATCGACATGTTGCAGCCAGTTATGTGTTTTATGCGGCGTCGAAACCATTGGGCTAATATGCAGAAAATGGCCTCTTCGGTGTGGCTGCTGCCTTGCGGACAAAAAAGCAATCGTGCGATGTTTGGCTCTTTACCTTTCAATAATTTTTGCGATGTTTGGGCATTCAATCGTACGCGTTTTCCTGCCAAAATAGTCCCTTTCTGAGCAAATTTTATGTGCATTTCCACAAAACGAGGATGCAACACACAATCGCCGTCGACAAAAATCAGCCAATCGCAGTGAG
>CAVFDI010000109.1:0-3304 GCA_963621145.1 Paludibacteraceae bacterium
CCACCTACAAACAAAATAATTTGCGAAGCAAAAAACCAGAAATTAGAAATCTAGATATTCACTCCTAACTTCTCATTTGTCTTGCTACTTGCGACTGAAATCTTGCGACTGAAATCTCGAAACTCTGCTGCAAAAAAAAACGCAATTTCCGAGAACGCTCGAAAATTGCGGATTTAATGATTTCTGGCGGCGCTCGATAGGCGGTGGCGCTGGGGCGGTACGCCCCGCAGCCACGCCTGCTCCGCCAGAAATACCTTACCTGCCTTGGCCAAACGAGCCAAATCCTAGCGGCGCACAGGGCGAACGGATCCTCCATAGTAGCGGCCGTCGCCGAACCTGAGCACAAAGCCCAAGTAGAAGTCCGCTTCACACGCGTAGTACGGGCCGCCCGCGATGAGCGAACTCGACCAGTAGTGGCCGTCGCTGCCCGCGTCGTCCAAGTCGTCGCCGTCGCGATAGCCCGCCGCAGGGAGAAAAATGGAATTGCCGTTCTTACCTGTTACCCAATAACCTGCTACACCAGTAGTTTGGTAACTGTCAGTCCATTCCAATTCGCAGTATTTACATAGTTCGATCCATTCGTCAAAGGTAGGCATACGCCAAGCACTGCCCCAATTAGCAGTAGCAACATCATCGGAGGCTTCGAGCGTGGTTTTATTGTCCACTGTACCATTGACGCTGTCGGTGTTATATTTGGTCAGCGCGTCGTAATATGAGCCGTATTTGTACGTGTCCCACGAATAGTCACTTTTTGTGGTTGTTTCGCCCCAAGCGTAGTAGTTGCCGTACTCTTCGGGTTTGGTTGCACCAACATTGCAGGTGGCCCATTTAGTGCCGCTTGGCAAACCAAGGCTCACCCAATCGTGGCCATTTTCAGTGCCAGTGGCGGCTTCGTCGTTTTTCGGCTCATTTTTTTCGCAGGCGGCAAACACCGCTGCAATGCAGCAAAGTGCTGCAAAAAATCTAATTTTTTTCATGATAAAATAAAAAGTTAATAAATAAAATTGATTAGTCGTTGATTGGTTGTTGATAAGTTAATAAGTTGATGAGTTGATGAGTTTAATGCGTTAGTGTTGGTCTGTGGGGCAAAGGTAGTGTTTTTATTTCAGATTTCAAAGTTTCAGAGTTGCGGTAGCCGAAACGCCGCAATTATTATTCATTGTTTATTGTTTATTTTCATCGGACGCACTCGGTGCGTCCCTATTTTCTCACTTTCACACCTTCACACTTTCTCACTTTCAAACTCCTCACTCAAAAAAACTCCTCACTCCTCACTCAACTGCTTTCAAAATCCAACTCTCAATCTCTTTTCGCACCTGTTTTCGGCTGTCGAAATGGTTGACAATGATGCAGAAAGTGTAGGTTTTTCCGCCCTTCACAATGTAGCCTGCATACGACTGCACGCCCGCCATGCTGCCACTTTTGGCGTGGATTTGAGCGGTTTTGTTCTGCGTCAGAAATTTTTTTACCGTGCCCTCTTTGCCCGCCAGCGGAATGCTGTTCAGATAGGCAGGAAATTGCGGCGAGTGGTACATTTTCAGCAAAATCTGGTTCAAAAAATCGGCCGAGAAGGCATCCAATGGCGACAAGCCGCTGCCATCGTTCAGGCTGACACCATCGAAACTGATGCCATGCTGCTGCCAAAATTTCTTCGCCACGGCAATGGCGGTGTTGTTGCTGGCAGGCGTTCCGTTCTGCACGGCTAATCGACGGAAAATATGCTCGGCGTAGTTGTTGTTGCTCGTAAAATTGGTCACGCGAACGAGCGTGGAAAGCGGTTCAGACTTGTGGACAAACAGCGTGGTGCGCGGGAGCGTGTTCGTGGCGTGGTCGGAAAATGTGCCGTCGATGGTTACGCCATAGTGGCGCAATAGCGCAGCGAACTGTTCTGCCAAACAGAGCGGCGGATTTGGGATGTCGCCTTTCAGCAAAAACTGCCCGCGATTGGCTGGCACTGCGCCCACTATCCAACGCCTGTTGTCGTAGGCCATGCCACGCACAAAGGCGCTATCCATAGGCGTTTTGGTGGAATGCGCAAGGTTGTAAAGTTCCAAACCATCGATGTGCGGCGTAACCTTCAAAATGGTCGGTTGCGTGCCAACATCGCCCGAGCGCATGGAGATGTTCAGCGTGTTGTCGAACACCGAAAGCCCGTAAACGCCCGCGCCGTAGTAGTTGCCCATATCTTCCCAAATCCATCTAGACGGAATCGGATCGGAATCGTAGACCGACGCATCGGCCACTATGTTGCCCGTGATGTGGCGCACGCCAAGCGATTTCAGCTGTTGGCACCAGCGATTCAGAAAATAGTAATCGTTCACAAACCGCGAGCCGAGGCTTGGATCGCCGCTGCCGATGATGTACAGGTTGCCGTTGATTGTGCCGTTGGAAAAAGTGCCATCGTACGCCACGGCGGTCTCGAAACAAAAAGTGCTGTCGAGCAGTTCTAGCGCAGTGGCGGTGGTTATCAGTTTAGTGATTGATGCTGGTGTAACGCTGCGTTCAGGCTCGTACGAAGCGATGGTTTTGCCCGTCGCCGCATCGGAAATGATGGCACTGACGGTGGCGTGCTGCAACGCTGCGCTTGGCACAATGCCTTGAGCAAACACTAGAAAAGTTGCAGAAAAGCACAGAAACAGTGTGGAGAGATATTTTTTCAAAGCGTTTTCAATTACCATAAAGAAAGATGAACAGCACGCCCACACTCACGCCCAGGAGCCAACCTGCCACCACTTGCGCCATGGTGTGCGCATCGAGTTTCAGTCGCGCCCACGCCACAATGCCACTAAGCAACACCAGTGCCGTCACAAGCAGCGGAAGATTTATTTGGTATCGCCAAAGCAGGAAAAGCGCCAGACCAAGCAAGCCGCCAATGCCGCAGAGGTGCGCACTAATTTTCCAAACAAGATTGATTGTAGCCACCACGCCGCCAGCCACAAGAAAATAGACGCTCATCGTAAGCACATCGAATGGCGCTTCTATTTTTACGAGGGAATAGCAGAGCAGAAAATACGAGGCGTATGTGATGATGTACGGCCAAAATCGGTCGCGGCGGTTGCTGAGCATGATGTCGTGCGTCTGCGAACGGCGCATCTGCAGCATCATGGCCAACATTGGCACAAAAATGGTGAAAATGGCCACCAAACCAAACTCCAACGGCATAGGAGCCAATTCTAGCGGACACTGCCAGCAATAGAGCAACAGCGCATAGAGCGGAATCCACAGCGGATGAAAAACAACGGATATGATGTTGGCAAGTTTTTTCATTGACTATGAATGAATACAAATCATCGAATTATTGAAT
>CAVFDI010000110.1:0-3179 GCA_963621145.1 Paludibacteraceae bacterium
AAGCCATAAACTCACAGGTTCGTCCATCGAGGCTGGCGTGGGCGCAGGCTGGACTACGCTGCAATATTCGCTCACCGATGGCACAAACACGGGCGCAGCGCATTTTTCGGTGCATGCTGGCTATTCCTACTTCTTCAATCGAAACATTGGCATTGGCATTGGTGTTGATTTTTCGCGCTACGGCGCTTCGGCTTACTATGGCAACAAACAATTAACTTGGGACGGCGTGCAGGATAGCGACGGCGAGAGCTACATGCACCAAACGCAACTCAACCATTGGCGCGAAACGCAGAGCCTCTACGCTGTGAGCGTGCCGCTGGTTCTGCAGTTCGCTTTCCCCATCAATCGCTCGTTGCAGTTCGTTGGCGATGTGGGCGTTCGCTACGCACATTTCGTGTCGACTGGCTATGCGGCGTCGGGCAACATTACCCACACGGGCTACTATGCGCCTTGGCAACTCACGCTGCAAGATATGGAGCCTTACGGATTCTATTCCACTTCCGATTTTCGCCCCTCGGGCTCGCTCAACAATCGCCCATTCAGCATCAATTTGGTGGCAAAATTTGGCGTGGTCATTCCCATCAACAAGCGCATCGATATTACAGCAAAAGCCTATCTCGACTACGGACTTACGCGTGCGCTCGATCTCGAAGAAAATGCTTCGACGCTTGGTTTCCGCAACGACCACGATGGCATGAGCGAAGTGCATTCGTTCATGAACGATTACTCTACAATTCTTGCAACCGACCAACTGAAAAGCGGTCGTGCCAATGTGCTTGCTGTTGGTATTGAAGTGGGTGTGCGTGTGGCGCTATCTACCAAGCACCGTTGCAACTGTTTGCGTGCCAATCAGCCTTCGTTCAGGCATAAGAAACACAGACGCTGATTTTCACCATGCCACGGCGGAGGCGTTAGGCTGTTCCAATTTCTCTTTCAAAATGCCATGCTGATAGGCGTAGAGCAGGCGTTTCAAGTTGTTCACTTGCTCCACCAACTCTTTGCCGCGGTCGGTGTCGCGCACCAGCATGCGTCGGCTGCTCATATCGACCAATTGCATGCGGCTGTGAATATCGGAGCCCGAAAGCACGGCTTGCTCGCGACTTTCAAATTTCTCGTGTTCGATGAGTTGCATGCCGTGGCTGTTGTAGATGAGCGTGTAGCCCGCAATGCCCGTTTGCGCTTGATAGGGCTTCGAAAATCCGCCATCAATCACCAAACGCATGCCGCCAGCCCGCAGCGGCGATTCACCTTTGAGCGTGCGCACCGGAATGTGCCCATTGATGATGTGCGCAGTTTCGGGATCGAGACCAAATTCTTGCAAAATGTTGCAGCAGGTTTCGCGCTGATTTGCCAACTCGTAGTATGCGCCTTTTGTCTCTTTGTATAGCGTTTCATCATCGATAAAATAGCGTTCGAAAGTGGTCATTTTGTCTTTGTTGTAGAGCGGCGAACATGGCCCGCACCACAAATACCACATGTAGTCGAGTGCATGCTGCTGACTGCACGAGTCGGTCGGAAGATAGTAGGCTTTGCGTATCTCTTGGTCGATTTGCTCCATCAGCGCACGACCTTTCAGGCGTTGGCCGTGCAGCGTAACCTCTTGGAACGAGCCATCGGCATTCAGCGGAATGGCAGCGTGGTAGAGCAGGCAGTTGTTGCGCACCAAAAATAGCGATCCGTGCTGATAGAGGCAGTGCAGGTGCTTTTGCATTTTCTCCGAACGACGGAACGAGCGCGCCAACTGATCGACCAATTGTTGTTCTTCGGCCGAGAGCGCATACGGATCATCGGGATCGAGCGTGGGCAGATTTTTGTCGAGCAATTCGTACTCTTTGCCACTGATGGTGATGACGCCACGCTTCTTGTCGATAAGGTGCAGCAGCAGGCGGTCGTCCATCTCGTATTCTGGGTTGCGTTTTATTATTTGCCCTTCAAGTTTGAATTGTATTATGCTGATGGCTTTGTGCATTTTTGCCATCAACTGCGCCGAACGCGTCAGGCGCGGATTGTTCTCGAAATCTTTTGTTTGAAACACTGTGCAAGGATCGTTGCCGTAGGTGTTCATGGCAAAATTGGCGAGCGGCAACAGATTGATGCTGTAATCCTCTTCGAGCGTCTCCACGTTGGCGTAGCGAATAGAAACGCGCAACACGGTGGCCATCAGCGCAAGGTTGCCAGCCGCTGCGCCCATCCATTCTATGTCGTGGTTGCCCCATTGAATGTCGAAATCGTGATAGGTCGAAAGCACCTCCATTATTTTGCAAGCGCCAGGACCGCGGTCGAAAATGTCGCCCACAATGTGCAGCGTGTCGATGGCAAAGTTATGAATCACATAGCAGATGGCAATTATCAATGCTTCGGCGCGCCCTGTGGCAATTATGGCGTCGATAATGGCATTGTAGTAGTCCTGACGGTCTTTTTCGGCTGTCGATTCGTGCAGCAACTCCTCGATGACGTAGGCAAACTCTTTCGGCAACATTTTGCGCACTTTCGAGCGGGTATATTTCACCGTTACGGCGCGTGTAACTTCCACTATTTGCTGCAGTCGTGTGCGATAGAGCGGCTCCATGTCGAATCCCTCGGCATGATAGTATGCCAAACGTTCGTCGGGGTAGTAGATTAGGGCACAAAGCGCGCGTTTCTCCTCCTCCGAAAGGCGGTCGCCAAAGGTGTCGTCCACTTTGCGCCGAATGACGCCCGACGCATTTTTCACAATGTGAATGAATGCGCCATCGCTGCCGTGCAGATCCGACACAAAATGTTCAGTGCCTTTGGGCAGACTCAGAATGGCTTCGAGGTTGATAATCTCGGTTGTAACGGCCGAAATGGTTGGAAATTTCTCGGCCAATAGCCTCATGTAGCGTTCGTCGTTCTTTACTTCGTCGATGGTTGGCATAGCGGTTATTTGGTTTAAGGTAGGTTCTAAAAATTCTACGCTTTTATTGTTTTCTTTGGTCGGTTCAAAAAAAATTCTGCGATTTTTTTTCGCTCTTTGCGAATTTTTGTTTCTAATCGGCATTTTTTTCGTTACAGGACACCCTGCTCATTCGAAAATCAAAAAAAAATAGTGCAAGTCGAACGCAATAAAGTTCACTTTAATTGCTGAGACGCAGCCTATTTTATTCAAATCTGCTCGATTATAATTCAAAAATTCTTGCAAAGATAATTTTTAGAACCTA
>CAVFDI010000111.1:0-3175 GCA_963621145.1 Paludibacteraceae bacterium
ATATACAAAGTTTATATCATTTAGAGTGAAAAATCCACCACGCAATTTGACCCATACGCTTTTTTGTTGACAAAATGTCGAAAAAATGCTCTTTTTTGTCAGTAACTTGTCGATAAATTGTTGATAACTTTTTCGGCGCGTGCCAAAATTTTATCGCCAAAATGCCCGAAAAATCGACAAAAAACGTACTTTTTGCACCGAAAAAATAGACGTTTTTTGAAATACAAAAAAAATTTGCTAAATTTGCAGGCTAAAATGTACAAACTCTGTAGTTATGAAAAAACAGATACTTTTCGCACTATCTCTCACTTTTTCGGCTGTCGCTTGGGCTTTCGATGGCACTGGCACGCAAGCCGACCCATATCAAATCACTTCGGCCAACGACCTTGTGGAGCTGTCTAACACAGTGAACGATGCCGAAGCAACCAACGACTTCGCGGGTGAGTATTTTTCTGTAACTAGCGACATCTCGCTCCCTGCCGATTTCACGCCAATTGGCACCGAAACGGAGTTCAAAGGTCATTTCGACGGACAGAATCACACCATCACGCTGCAAATAAACTACACTGGCGACTATTGCGGACTTTTTGCGCGAGTTACCGACGGCAGCATCAAAAATTTGCGCACCGCGGGCAGTGTGATAGGCAACAATGCCATCACGGGTGCGTTGGTTGGCTATGCTAAAAATGCAGAAATCAGCAATTGCGCCAATGCCGCGTCGGTCGAGGGAAAGACGAAGATTGGCGGCTTGGTAGGCGAGGCTTTCGAATGCAACATCGAACGCTCGTTCAACATGGGCGCAGTGTCTACGCAAGATAATCCAACTGGTTTCGATTACTACGGCATTGGCGGCTTGGTTGGGTTTGTCAACAAAGTTACCATCAACTCGTGCTACAATGCGGGAGCCGTTAGTTGTGCGAATAGTTATTACTATGCTGGCGGCTTGGTTGGAAATGCTTCAAACGCTTCTGACTTGAAATATTGCTACAATGTTGGCAGTGTAACCGTACCACTAGCAGGTGCTGTTGTTGGCATGCAAACCGATTGCACAATAGAGTATTGCTACGGCGATGCGCAACTCTTCCCCAATTTGGATGCAATTAACAATACTTCTACGGCGTTTGAATTTTGCAAAATGCTGAAAACTAGCGAGTTGATTGCCTCTGCCGAATTGGCTGCTGGCAATTTCGTCGGAAACAACGATGGCAAAACATACTTCCATCTTTCGAACAATTTTGCCAACGACGCCATGGCGCGTGTGAGCACTGCCGCTGCCATTCTGAATGCTGCTGACAATGTTACTGCTGTGGCTCACGACTTCACGGTGAGCGATGTTTCGCTCTTTTCGGCCGATCAAAAAGTTACGTTCTCTGCCGATGGCACAGCGCGCGTCAACCGCTGCAAAGACGGCAAAACTTCGTCGAACATCACCATCAGTTCGGGCGACTATAAGCGCGAAATTGCGCTGACCATCGAAAACAATTGCGAAGTCTACACCAAAGAGCAAACCACGCCGCAAACGCTGACGCTCTGTTCCAGCGAATTGCCATACACATTTGGCGATATTGAAAAAACGCAAATCACCGCCGGAGATTTCGATTTTGCGAAAAAATCGTACTCCACCACGCGCGACTTGACCTTTGTTACCATCGATGGCTGCGACAGCGTGGTGACTTACACCATCACTTGCTACCCAACGCCCACCGCTAAGCGCAGCAGCGACATGCTGCCAAGTCCTGTGCAAGTACTCAGTGGCGCTAATTTACAAGTGGTCATCGATTTCACAGGTGCGGCTAATAACTACTCGTTCACTGCCGATGGCACGGCATTCACGAATCACGGAAAGAGTTTCTATTCTCAAACTCTTCGGAATATTACAGCAGATAAAGATTTCACAATCACCGATTTAACTTGCACTGCCGATGGTCATGCCTGCAACGCACTGCCCGAAGATATCGATACGATTCAGATTCGCGTGGTCGATGAGGTAACAATAACAACGGCCGTGAATGGCAAAGGCACTATCACCGACGCAACGCCCACGGTGAAAGCCGATGGCAAGGGCGAAAAACGCTTCAGCATTGTGCCTGCCGATGGTTGGTATCTGTCGAAGTTGGAGAATAATCTAGAAGAATACGAGCGCGACAAGGTTACCGTGGTCGATGGCGGCTTGCAATATGCCTTCACGCCGACTACCGACGCAAAACTGACGGCTACATTCACTGAAGTTCCAGTGTGGGACGGCAAAACCACGTCCGAACCGCTCGGCAGCGATGTGCTGCTCGTCTACACGCCTGCCGAACTGGCTTGGGTGGCCGATCAAGCCAACAACCAATCGAACAATTTCGCTGGCAAAACGGTGATTTTGATGAACAACCTCGACATGAGCAATCAGTTGTGGACGCCGATTGCGTCGTTTGCTGGCACGTTCAACGCCAACTGCAAAACGGTGAGCAACATCTCATCAATTTTTGCCGAAAATAGCGGTGCCACGCTGCAAGGCTTTGCGTTGGTGGCTGGCGAAATAGAAGCCGCTGAAAAAACGGTGGAATCGGATTACGCAGCCATAACAATCGCTAGCAAAACGCCACTCTCGGGCGGAACAAATAGCACTTACGTTTGGAAACGCAATGGCGAAGAAATTTCTGGCGCAACCGGGGCAACTTACACCATTCCTGCTGGACTTTCGACTGGCACTTACACCTTTACGCGTCACGCCACTGGCGGCTGTTCGGGCGATGCCACGCAGGCTACGGGCGAGTACAAACTCACAGTGAATGCGCCACAAAACATCGAATTCAGTTTCAATTCCGATGGCGGCAAAGTTGAGGTAACGAAAAATGGTGGTGCGAAGAAAAGCAATCTCTTCAGCATTACTCCGAACGAAGGATTTTATCTCGATTCTGTTTTGTTCAATGGCACCGATTGGCTCGATTCGGTTTATGTGGAAAATGGCCAACTGAAACTGTCGTGCATTCCTGCCACGGGCGGCGACCTCGAGGTGAAATTTGCCAAACTTGCCGCTTGGGACGGCAGCGTGCGCAAACCATTCACCACGCTTAACCGCGATTCGGTGTTCATTTTCATTCCTTCTGAATTGGCTTGGATAGCGCAACAACTTGGTGGCACGCCAGCCGCTGGCAATGCGCCCGCTCTTGCGCCCTACACCCGCGAT
>CAVFDI010000112.1:0-3105 GCA_963621145.1 Paludibacteraceae bacterium
CGCGGCGCGCCACGTCCCTACAGGTCTTGTGGCATTATGGTTGGCAGTGGTTACCGCTATTATTCATTTTTCATTATTCATTGTTTATTGCGCGCCGCATAGCGCGGCGCTGCAGCCTACTTTACGCTGTAATACAAAAAAGCAAGCAAAATTACTAGTTTTTCAGCGCCCTTATAACGCGCCATTGCCCTGCCACACCCGTTTCTCGACATACAAACAAAAAAAATCGATGAAAACCAAAATTCAACAGACAAACAGCAAATTTTCGCAGTCACCCGCAATAAACCACGTGGTTAGTGGCTGCGCTTCTTAATTCTTATTTCTTAATTCTTCTCGGATTTCAAATCCGAATAATACACAAGCGCGGGATTACAAATCCCGCGCGACGGGAAAACAAAATTTCTTTGTATCTTTGCAGAAACAAAAATCTAACATGGCACGTCCCTACATAACCCAAGCAACCTGCAACAACGACCTTACGGTAGAACTGCTATTCAGCGACCACACCGCAAGGCACATCGATATTGGCGACTTCATTCGCAAGCGCCCACACCCACAATACAACAAATATCTGCAGCCAGCGCAATTCCGCAAAATGCGTCTCGAAAACGGCAACATCATCTGGGGTAACGATCTCGAATTCCACCTCGAAGACCTCTATTCCGGGAACATTCTACAATAAAAACAGATTTCTAAATTCTACAAACTGCAATAATTATCAATCGTCAATTATCAATTTAACGTGCGCCACGTCCCTACAAGCCACAACCAATTGCAGTTGGCTTTCTTAATTCTAAATTCATAATTCTAAATTCTTCTCGGATTATAAATCCGAATAATACACAAGCGCGGGATTACAAATCCCGCACGACGGAGTAGGGACGCGGCGCGCCACGTCCCTACAGGTCTTGACCAATTGCAGTCGGCTTTCTTAATTCTAAATTCATAATTCTAAATTCGCCTATATAATATGGTGTAACCGCACAAAAAAAAAGCGACCGAAGTCGCTTTTTTTTGGTATAGGTGGTGTGGTTTAATTCATTCCCCAATCGGAAGGATTGCATTGCGTTTTGTCGACATCTACATCGGGAAAGAATTTGTGTCCCGTAAGTCGCTCTATCTCCGCCACCGATTTGCAGTACGATTTGTTGATGGTGGTGCCAGTGGTGTTGTGGTCGAGCCAAAAGCCGATGCACTTCAGGTCGGTGCGGTCGGCGTTGGTCACTGCAAGCCCCGTGTTGCCCTTGATGGTGCGCAACAGCACTTTGTAGTAGTGCGTCGGCACGGGATAACCTTTGCCCACGCGTTTGTTGGTGTTTTCCCAATATGCGCCCGTAACCACATAGAGCGTGTCGCTGCACATGTACGACCGCACGCGACTTTCGAGGGTTACCCAAATGCCCGTGTTGAAATCGTAGGCTTGCGGCGTCATGTTCGACATGTAGAAAGTCTGTGCGTTCATCTCTTTCGTAACTTGGCGGTCGGCCGACGGAATCTGGTGTCCGCGCGTCATGCCCGAGTAGCCGCTTTTGCCTTTGGCCTGATAAGAAGAGCTGATGTCGGGATCGTAGGGCCATGTGTCCTGCGACTCGTAGGCGCGCCCTGCACTGCCGCCAGTGTAGCACTTGTGCAACGGATAAGCCACCCACTGCGCCGCATATTTTGTAATGTCGAAACACATGCTGTAGTTGCGCATTTTGCTGCCGTTGCTCAGCGTGCCAGTGTGGGTTACATAGATATAATTGGTGTTGCTCACCTTTTTTGGGCATTCGGGACGATAGTTGGTATTGTCCATCGCCACACCCGATTTCTCCCACGAGGTGCCCTGTTGCTCACAACCTGCATAGAACAATGCGCAGGCTGCAAAAAGCGAAAGAACAATCGATTGTTTGATATGTTTCATGGCATCAGATAAATTCTAAAAAATAACCCACAAAGATAGCACTTTTGCGTGGTTGCGACAAATTTTTGTTCGACAAACCGACGTAATCGCTCCACAAACGCCACAAAATAGCACTTCCCGTAAATAAAACCGCCTAGCCGTTGCAGGTTCGAGCATAAAATTGTAATTTTGCAGTTTGTAAAGGTGAGTAAAGACAAAAGAGCAAAGAGTAAAGACAAAGGAATAAAGACAAGGGAACAAATACAAAACGAGCAAATCCCCAAGTCTTAGTCAATAGTCATAGTTCATAGTCATAGTTTTCAATCAACATACTTCTGTGGAAGAATATTCAACCGTAATAAAGCCAAAGGACAAACTTTTGTCGGTCGATTTTGGCGAATTGTGGCGCTATCGCGACCTGCTGACGCTGTTTGTGAAGCGCAACATCATCACGCAGTATAAGCAAACGGTGCTCGGCCCGTTGTGGTTTCTCATTCAGCCCGCACTCACCACCATCATGTATATGGTAGTGTTCGGCGGCATCGCAGCCATTCCTACCGATGGCATTCCGCAACCGCTGTTCTACTTGGCTGGCATCTGCTGCTGGCAGTACTTTGCCGATTGTTTAGGCAAGACATCGAACACCTTTGTCGACAATCAGAGCATGTTTGGCAAGGTCTATTTTCCGCGATTAGTAGTGCCACTCGCCACAGTAACGTCAAATCTGGTGCGTTTTGGCATACAATTTTTGCTTTTTGCAGTAGTCTACGTCTGCTATCTGTGCTTCACCGATGTGGCCATCACGCCCACATGGTATCTGCTGCTGCTGCCCGCGCTGATATTGCTTTTGGCAGGATTGGCGCTCGGTTTTGGCATCATCATCTCGTCGATGACTACCAAATATCGCGATTTGCAGGTGCTCTTTTCGTTCATCGTGCAACTGTGGATGTATGGCACACCAATTGTCTACCCGCTGAGCATGATAACCAACGAAAAACTGCTTTTTGTGATGAAACTCAACCCCGTCACGGGCATCATCGAGGCGTTCAAATATGCCACCTTGGGCGCAGGCGAATTCAGTTGGTCGCTGCTGGGCTACAGTTTCGGCTTCATGGTTGTGCTGCTGGCCGTTGGCATAGTTGTGTTCAACAAAGTGCAGCGCTCGTTTATGGACACGGTTTAATTATTTAATTACTTAATTTCCAATTACTTAATTATTTTTT
>CAVFDI010000113.1:0-3023 GCA_963621145.1 Paludibacteraceae bacterium
AGATTCCGAGGCTCTTGCGAATGGCAGGAACGCGTGCTTCGGCAGCGGCGGTTGCGGCATCGTAGTCTTTCGGAGTTTTCATCTCGGCTGGAATCTCGAAGTAGAATTTAATTTTCGGCTCAGTTCCCGACGGACGAACCGACACTTTCAAACCATCTTCGGTGAAGTATTGCAGCACATTGCTGGTGGCATTCAGTGCCATCTCGATGTCGCTCTCGACCCATTTGCCGTCCTTCAACTCGCGCTGTTTCAGCAGTTGGAAATCTTTTGTTTTGATTACGCGGCTGCCAGCAATTTCGGTGATTGGGTGCTCGCGGAAGTTCACCATCATCTGTTTTATCTCTTCGGCACCCGATTTGCCAGGACGCACCACATTGATGGTCGATTCGCGCTGGAAACCGTATTCCATGTAGATGCTGAGCAGATATTCGTAGAGCGACATGCCGTGATCTTTTGCCCAAGCGGCGATTTCGCAAATGAGGCAGATGCTCGAAGGCGAGCATTTGTCGCGCACGGCATCGTAGGGTAGGAAACCGAACGACTCTTCGCCGCCGCCGATGTATTTGCGTGTGCCTTCCCATTCGCGAATGCGGTTGGCTATCCATTTGAAGCCTGTGTATTCGTCGGTGAGGGTTACGCCTTCGCGGTCGGCAATTTTGCGAATCAACTCGCTGGTTACAATCGTTTTAACAACATAATGCTCGGGGCGCATTTTGCCCAGTTTCTTCATGTTGTTGATGATGTAGTGGTGATACATGATGTTGGTTTGGTTGCCATTGATTATCACCCACTCGTTTTTGTCGTTGCGGCAAACTATGGCAATGCGGTCGGCATCGGGATCGCTCGCTACTACAAGGTCGGCATTCAGTTTTGTGCCAAGATTCATGCCCATGGTCATGGCTTCGGCGTTTTCGGGGTTTGGCGAAACCACCGTCGAGAAGTTGCCATCGATAACCATCTGTTCTGGTACTACGTGAATGTTTTGGAAACCCCAGCTGCGCAGGCACATTGGCACAATTTGGCGGCCCGCACCATGCAGCGGCGTGTATACGATGTTCAGGTCTTTTTGGCGATTGATGGCTTCTTGGTCAATCATCACGGTCTTAACGGCCATCATGTAGTCGTAGTCCATTTCGCCACCGATAATCTGAATCAGATCTTTGTTAGCTTCCCATTTCACATCTTCCATCTTCACTTTGTTCACTTCGGCAATGATGCCAGCGTCGTGTGGCATAAGCACTTGCGAACCATCTTCCCAATAGGCTTTGTAGCCGTTGTATTCTTTCGGATTGTGCGATGCGGTAACATTCACGCCGCCTTGGCAACCAAGATGGCGAATGGCGAAGCTCACTTCGGGTGTTGGGCGCAGGCTCTCGAACAGATAAACCTTGATGCCGTTGGCCGAGAAGACAGCTGCTACTGTTTCGGCAAACATGCGACCATTGTTGCGGCAGTCGTGACCGACCACTACGCTCACCTGTTTCACGGGATTTTTGTAGCCATTTTCGCGTTGCACTTTCAGCAGATAGTTGGCGTAGCCCTGCGTGGCTTGAGCCACAATGTACTTGTTCATGCGGTTGGTGCCAGGACCCATAATGCCGCGCAAGCCGCCAGTGCCAAATTCAAGCGTGCGGTAGAACGACTCGATGAGTTCCGTTTTGTCGTCGGCCTCCATCATGGCGCGCACTTGCGCTTTGGTCTCGTCGTCGTAGTTGCCATCGAGCCAAGTCTGCGCTGTCGCCATCACTTGTTTCAATTCTTCGTTTTCCATAATAGTTGTTTTTAAGGATGATTATTTCAGATTTCAGAGTTTAAGGTTATCGTTGAATCGTTGAACTGTTGAATTGTTTATTTGTTGATTTGGTTATTTGGAAATTTGTTGAAGCATTCGTACGCACTCGGTGCGTCCCTACTTTCGCACTTTCAAACTTTCTCACTAAAAAATGCCTCACTCCTAATTCCTAACTCCTCACTTTTCTTGCTACTTGCTACTCACATCTTGCGACTAAAAAATGTAGGTTTTCATCACTTTTGCATGCGTTCCGCCTTGTGGCACTATCTCGACCCATTCTAATGCAGCGGGCACGAGTGTGGTTTCGCCCGTTTCGAGGCTGATTTCGCCGCCATTGTAGCGAATGATGGCGTTGCCTTCGAGTGTGGTGAGTAGCACAAACGAGTCGAGCAGTGCAAGGTCGAGGTTTTGTGGTGTGGCGACCGACAGCACATCGGCTGTGAAATAGTCGCACGACACCAAGCGCAGCGGATTGCCATCGCATGTTGGGTGCGGTTCTATCTTGTCGTTTCTCCACTGCTCGAAATCGATGGCATCGGCCGCCAAATCGGTGTGGAGCTCGCGCTTTTTGCCGTCGGCATCGATGCGGTTGTAGTCGTAGATGCGGTAGGTTACATCTGAAGTCTGCTGCACCTCCAAAATAACGCAACCTGCGCCGATGGAATGCACGCAACCGGCAGGAATAAAGATGACATCGCCTTTTTTGACGGGCGTTTTGCGCAACACACTTTCCAACCTATTTTCGGCCACAAGGCGCAAATATTCCGCCTTATTGACAGGGTGCGTGAAACCAGCCACCACAAACGCTTCGGGTTCGGCATCGAGAATGTACCACATTTCGGTTTTGCCCCAAGGTTGGTTTTGCTCCATTGCCATGGCGTCGTTGGGGTGCACCTGAATGGAGAGATCTTGTGCCGAATCGATCAACTTGACGAGAAGCGGGAATTCGTTTCCGTAGCGTTGAAAAACGCTGTCGCCAACCAGATCGCCCATATACACCTCAACTAATTCGTCGAGTGTGTTGCCTTGCAGAAAACCATTCTCTACGAGCGACTCGTTGCCTTCGATAGTCGACACGTCCCAAGTCTCGCCCACGCGCTCGGTGTGACCGCCATCGTGGCGCGCATAGCATTTTAGCCGTTCGCCGCCCCAAAGTTTGGTTTTGTATATTGGTGTAAATTTTAGTGGGTAAAGCATTCGCTGGGTTTCAGATTTCAGATTTCAGATTTCA
>CAVFDI010000114.1:0-2997 GCA_963621145.1 Paludibacteraceae bacterium
CAAATCTGCTCGATTATAATTCAAAAATTCTTGCAAAGATAATTTTTAGAACCTACCTAAAAGTAATCCTCCAAAAAAATGAAAAGATTGTTTTTTGCGTTTAGTGCATTGTTCATTTGCTTGACAATCAACGCATTAGAAATTCCGAAAGGAACGTTTTATTTCGATAATTCGCTCACGAACTATTCGCAAGTGAAGTTTGTCTATGGTAGCGACACGCGCACCGAGACCTATGTTCGCAGCATGACGCTTTGCGAAGATGGCACTTGGAAAATCACATTCGATGCGAGCATTGGCGACCTCTATCGCTACACATTTGCCGAAACTTCGCTGCCCGACGGACGAATCGACTCCATATTCAGCGATGTGAAAAATCACATCAGCAACACGCTAGGCGAAAAACGCACAGCCACAACCGACGCGGCCATGATTCCGAGCGGCATTTTTGTGCCGTCGACAGGCGACAACTGGGCGCAAGGCGAGTGGCAAACGCTTGGTGATGTGACCTATTCTGGCACGTTGCCTGTGCTTTTCATCAACACCGATGGCGGAGCAGAAATCACCTCGAAAGAGACCTATGTTTCTGCCACCTATTATCTTGATAATCTGGGACTTGCTGGCTACGAATCGATTGGCTCGGCCGATAGTCCGCTGACGCTCGAAATTCGTGGGCGCGGCAACTACACTTGGAGCGGTTTCTACAAAAAACCGTATCGCCTGAAATTGACCGAAAAACAGCCGCTCATGGGCATGAATTCGAGTAAACATTTCGTGCTTTTGGCGCATGCCGACGACGAATTGGCGTTCCTGCGCAACACGGTCGGTTTTGAATTGAGCCGCCGTTTGGGCTTGGCTTGGACACCCGAGCAACGCCCCGTGGAAGTGGTGTTGAATGGCGATTACATCGGACTTTACATGCTTACCGAGAACATTCGCGTGGCCAAAAAACGCGTGAACATCACCGAGCAGAATGACCTCGCCACCGATGCTGAGGAGATTACTGGCGGTTGGCTCGTCGAAATCGACAATTACGACTCCGACCCGCATATCGAAATCACCGAAGGCAACGGCTACAGCATTTGGTTCACCTACAAATCGCCCGAAACACTTTCGACGGCGCAAAGCAACTACCTGTCAGCGCAAATGAACGCCATCAACAACGCAATCTACGAGAGCGATAAGAGTTCCACCACCTGGGAATCGCTGGTCGACCTCGATGCACTGGTGCGGTTCTACATTGTGCAAGAAATTTTGGACAATGCCGAGTCGTTTCACGGCAGTTGCTACCTGCACAAGCAGCGCGGCGCCGATGAAAAATGGATTTTCGGACCTGTTTGGGACTTTGGCAACACCTTCCGACGCTCGTACAATGGCAGCGAAAATCTTTTTATCTACCAATATCCGCCATACGGACAGAGTTGGATTGAGGAGATGGCGAAATTCCCGAATTTCCAGACAAAAGTGCGCGAAATTTGGTTGCAATTCAAGGGCAGTCAGTACGGCTCGCTCTCGGCTTTTATCGACGATTTCTGCGACCAAATAGCCACTGCGGCGGTTGCCGATTACACGCGTTGGCCAAATTATGGCACAGTAGATGTGGTGTCGAAAAAGGCAGATTTCAAAAATTTGCTCAATCAGCGAGTTTCGTGGCTGATAGAGCAGTGGGGCGATGCTACGGCATTGCAAAATGTTGAAAATGAACCAATTGCGAATATTTTGTCGAACGAAAATGGCAAAATTCAGATTGTTGGCGAACAAACCATTGCACGATTGGAAATTTTCGATACGGTGGGACAATTGGTGGCGCAATACAGCAATGTGAGTGGGGTAGTAGCTTGTCCTTCAGGACTTTACATTGTGCGCATGACTGGCAAAAATGGCGCGACATCGGCAAAAAAAATTTTGGTAAAATAGCGCGTAAAATTAATGACTGAACGCATTTTTCTGATAGGATTTATGGGCTGCGGCAAAAGCACGCTCGGGCGACTTTTGGCTGATGCTATTGGCTATCAATTTGTTGATACTGACCAACTTATCGAAAAAAAATGCGGTTGCTGCGTGGCGCAAATTTTTGAAGAAAAAGGCGAAAATGTGTTCCGTCAGTTTGAGCGAGAAACGCTCGAAAATCTGCTAAAACTGCAGCGAATAGTTGTCGCTACGGGCGGCGGAATGGCTTGTCGCCAGCAGAATATCGAGGCAATGAACGCTGCTGGAACGACTGTTTATCTGCAAGCGTCGGCCGAAAATTTGGCTGATTGGCTCAAGGCGGAGCGCAAAACGCGCCCACTCATCGCCGCGCAGCAGAGCGACGAACAATTGCGCCATTATGTTGGCGAAACGCTTGCAACGCGCGATAAATTCTACCGACAAGCCACCATCACCGTTCAAGTCGACCAAAACTATACGACTGATAATGAGATGGTTAGCAGAATTATTGGTTTATTGTAGAAAATTATTATTCATTATTTATTTTTAATTATTTATTTAAATAAAGAGATGGAGACTTACGAAAGTACAGTTCATCGTTTGCATGGCACGCAAGCCGAGGCATACGCAAAATTGGCCGACTTGCGCAATTTGGAGCAAATCAGAGAAAAATACAAACAGACGCTGCCGCCCGAGCAGTACGAGAAAATCAAGAATTTCACTTGCGACGAGGATTCGTGTAGCGTGAATGTGTCGCCCGTTGGCGATGTCACGTTGCGCATTGTGGAGCGCGAGCCGAACAAAACCATCAAGTTTGGTGCCGACCGAATTCCGTTCGCTTTCAATGCGTGGATTCAGTTGAAGGAGAATTCGCTTGGCGAGACGCTTGTGAAGGTTACCGTCAAGGCCGATTTGCCGTTCTTTGTCCGCAAAATGGCGGACGACAAATTGAAATATGGCGTCGAGCGCATTGCTCAAACCATTGCAGCGGTGTTGTAAAAACTGCCAATCTGTAAAATTATAGCAAAAATCTGTGATTTATCACCGAAAAATGCTATAAATTAGGTTGGC
>CAVFDI010000115.1:0-2975 GCA_963621145.1 Paludibacteraceae bacterium
GCAACCGCCGCTGCCGAAGCACGCGTTCCTGCCATTCGCAAGAGCCTCGGAATCTGATAGTCCGCTAGCCCTATCAACCTAACCATAGAGCCGCCACAATGTGGCGGCTCTATGGGTTTAATTAAGATTTTACGGAGTTACAAAGGCAATATGGCAAAACCCTAATAATTCCCTGCGACTTACGGTTTTATCAGTTTGACACTGAAAAGATACCTATCGTTTGCAACGCCTTCTTCATCGTAAACAGCAACGACTTTTATAACGCCAATGGCATCTCCATTGCGTCCGATTAGAATAACATCATCATTGCTAATGCCTCTAATCGAATTATCGCTACTGCTCAACGCATAGGCTTGTTGTATGCTTGTATAAGTGGCTTCACCGTAGTTAAAATTCTGAAAACGACCAAACTGAAGCCCATTTTTCGATTTCCACTCGCAACTGAGTGTGTCTGATGTTGCAGAATAGAGCGTAGTGTCGGCACTGCAATCGTAAATATCAATCGACTCGTCAGCAGCCGTAACCGAAAACTTGGAGGCAAGTTCCGAAAGTGAAAATGCGTCCTGTTTGCCCGATTTAGCCGAATAGAACGAGAGTCCATCGATTGATGTAACGACACTATTGCTCGGAATGACATAAAACTTTTTTGCAAACGAGGTCTGTTGCCCATTATCGGCAAACGCCTGAATATCCAACGATATTTGAGTGGTGTCGGACACATTTGGCATTTGCCAAACACAGTCGATAGTAACAGATTGCCCACTAACCACCGAATCCATAACCGCACGCAAACCGTATTGTTTGTCGTAAGCAGTCATCTTTATGCGATTAAGCGGCGAATCGTTATTGCGCGAAGAGATACGAAAAATCACCGATTCGTTCGATTTGAAACACCACGACGAATTTTTTACATACGGTATTTCTATTGTCAGTAAAAAGTTGCTTGCGCGTTCGCAAGAAAAAAGTACGAGTAGGGTACAAATGGTAAGGAAAATTTTCTTCATCACTCTTTTACAAAAAAAATCTGCGTGCCACCACTCACTTTTTTGTGGCAACACGCAGATGATTATTTTCTCAATGTTTCAAGCGATATACTTTCACGCTCATGGTTTCAATACAATGGTGTCCGCCAAACATATATTGTTTCTCCACTTTATGAAAAAGCGGCACAAAATAGTCGGCATCAGGATATTGCTCTACAATTTGCGCTAATGCTTGACGAAGTAACGAATTTTGTTTTAACTGTTCCACGCCGAGCAAATTCACCTCTTGTTTGTTTCTCGTATCGTACTCTTTACCATTGATTTTATGTATTTTGCGTATCAAGCCGTATTTTGTGTATTCCACATCGACTGTAGCAGTACCCAAATACTCAAAATCCTGCATCGATAGTTCCAAGCGCACCTGATCAATGGCCAGTGAGTTAGATTTATGTACATTGCGCGTGCTGACACAAGAGGTAAAAGTCATTAGCACGACTGCAAATAAGAAAAATACCTTTTTCATAGTCTATCAAATCAATAAATATCATTTCTTATTGTTGAAGTAATAGGAGAATGTGAGAGCCGCATCAGCTCCCCAATGCGATGTAACGTTGTTAAGTTTTTGATACTGAACGCCCTCTTGAGCACCAGTGTAGTAGATATACTCTTGTCCTACAGCATCAATCTCTTTATGTTTAACTTTGTTGCCCATGTTAAGCAAACCAGAGAATCCAGTTTCCAAACCAATAGCGAATGGCAGGTCGGCTACAAACACTTGCAAACCGATAAAAAGACCAGCACCAAGCACAAATGTGTTTTGACTTTCTTCGCTTGACGAATCATCAGAATAGGTTACTTTGGTCTTGTCCAAATTAAATCCGATTGGGAGATCGGCGCCCACATAAACATCTAAAATGTTTTTTGTCGAAAAATGGTACGCCAATCCTGGTCTGATACGCGTGTAATCAGCACCTTCGAATCGTTTTAGTTCTACTGGCGAAAAGATCTCTTCTTCGTCGATAGTACCGTTAAATTTCGCTGTGTTGGCAGAAAATTGAAATCCTATGCGGAACTCCAATGCATCGGTGCAATAGTACTTGAAATTGACTATCGGAATTCCATACCAAACTTTGTTGTCGTCCTTGATAGCATCTACCAAGTCCATTACCTGACTAACAGATCCTCCAAGATACAATCCACAGTCGCCTTTTACAGGACGATTGCCAATACGAGGTAAAACGCTGGCATTTGGTTCGCCCGTCGAAATTTGCGCAAATGATGCTACTGTTACCATCAATGCGGCAATACACAAGATAGTTTTTTTCATTTTGTTACTTTTTTTTCGTGTCTGCTCCTTTTTTGTTCAGACAGCATTTTTCTCTATGCCCACTCAAGATATTTCCTTTTTACAAAATGCATTGGACACATACATTCCGACCTACTCGTGTGGCTTTTCGGTTATCGCCAAGTTCCTTGAAAATAGGGTATAAACATAAAAAAGCGCGGAACTTTCTGTGCCACAAATTCAATTAAGAAATGGGGTAAAACGCTTTTCCAATGTGCGTGTTCGAGATGTTTATACCATTTTTTACGCTTTCTCTGTGTCGTTAAAATTAGGTTATGGTGATACAATATGTTGAATCAATAATTTTTGCAAACAAACACACACACCAACACCAGCCGAATAAAAATCCGGCTGTAAAGTGGTTGAAAAATGTCGAAATGTTAGGAATCCCTCTATAAGGGGGGGTGGGTGGTAATTGCTTGATAATCAGCGAGTTATGGGCACGATAAATCGGCGCAAACAAACTTGCACAACCATTTATAGCCGTATGTGTGTTGCTACTCGCCATCATCACCGCAAAGGTAGGGATTTTTTTTTCATCTACAAAATTTTTTAGCAAAAAATTTTTTTCGTGAGGCAGATTTTTGCCAATAATAAAAAAGAGTTACCTTTGCAGCGGGTTTAATAAGCCTATTAAATAAGCCTAT
>CAVFDI010000116.1:0-2974 GCA_963621145.1 Paludibacteraceae bacterium
TCATCGTCTTTGCCAAAAGTCATCGCCTTTTTCTTGTTACTTGCTACTCATATCTTGCGACTATGTTAAAACATCTCGAAATAAAAAATTACGCGCTTATCGAGCATTTTGATATCGATTTCGATGGCGGTTTGTCGGTGATTACGGGCGAAACGGGCGCTGGCAAATCGATAATGATGGGCGCATTGGCATTGGTTTTGGGGCAGCGAGCCGACACAAAAGTGATTCAGCAGGGCAAAACAAAATGCGTTGTCGAAGCCGTTTTTGATATTGAAAAATTGACGCTGCAACCGCTTTTCGAGTCGCTCGATTTGGACTATTCCGACGAATGTGTGGTGCGTCGCGAGGTGCTCGACAGCGGAAAATCGCGCGCTTTTGTGAACGACACGCCTGTGAACTTGCAGCAGTTGCGCGATCTTTGCGTGCGGCTGGTCGACATACATTCGCAGCACCAAAATCTGCAACTTGGCGAGAATGCTTTCCAACTTTCGGTGGTTGATGCATTGGCCGAAACGAAAGCGGAACTTGCTGATTATCAGGCGAAATTCAAGATTTATAAAGATGTTGAGCGCAAGTTGAACGACTTGAAACAAACGGCAGAGCAGTGGCGTTCGGAGCGCGACTATGCGCAGTTTCAGTTCGACCAATTGGCGGCTGTGGCATTGACCGATGGCGAGCAGGAATCGCTCGAGGCAGAACTTGAAGCGATGAACCACAGCGAGGAGGTGAAAACGGCTTTGGCTGCGGCACTTTCGTCGTTGGCCGACGAGAATGCAGGCGCATTGGTTCGATTGAAAGAGACGCTTGTTGCGTTGCGTAGGATTTCAAAATTTCTTCCGCAAAATGCTGATTATGAGGCGCGTATCGATAGCTCGTTGGTCGATTTGAAGGATATTTCGTCGGAACTGGAAAACCGCCTAAACGATACCGAATTCGATCCGCAGCGCAAAGATTTTGTCGAGGCGCGGCTCGATCAGATCTACACTTTGCAGCAAAAACACAGAGTGAAAACTGTGGCGGAATTGCTGCAGTTGCAGGCCGATTTCGAGGCGAAACTCTCGCGCATCGATGGCTTCGATTTTGAGCTCGAGCAGTTGCAAAAACAGTTGACCGCCGCCGAAAATAATCTGCAAAAATCGGCTGAAAAATTGTCGAAAAAGCGCCATGGCATTCAATCGATACTCGAAAAAGAGGTGTCGCAGCAGCTGATGTCGCTTGGTATGCCAAACGCACGTTTTGTGGCGCAGATGACCGCTGCCGACAGCTTTCTCCCAACGGGAGCAGATGTGATGGAATTCCTATTCTCGGCCAACAAAAATGGCGAGCCGCAGAGCATTGGGCAGACTGCCTCGGGCGGTGAACTATCGCGTTTGATGCTGGTGATAAAGTCGCTGGTGGCCAGTCGCACGCAGTTGCCAACCATCATTTTCGACGAGATAGATACGGGCGTTTCGGGCGAGGTGGCGCAGCGTATGGGCTTGATAATGAGCCAGATGGCGCAGTCAATGCAGGTCATCGCCATTACGCACTTGCCGCAAATTGCCGCCAAAGGCACAGCTCACTACCGCGTTTTCAAACACGACACTGCCGACACTACGGTTACCAACATCGTACGCCTGTCGCCCGACGAACGCGTGATGGAAATCGCCGAAATGTTGAGCGGCAAAAACCCCTCGGAAGCCGCCATCGATAATGCTCGAGAATTGTTAGGAACTTTACGTAGAAATTAACAATAAATAGTGAATGGTGAACAATAATTTAGCTGTAGCAACTCTATTCATTGCAGTTTCCTAACTTTACAAACTTTACAAAATAAACTTTCAAACTAAATGATGTTCCGAAAACCATATACTTTCGACCGTGTAGTGCGCATTGTGATGGCGTTGTTGGCGGTGGCGGCAGGCTTCTGGCTCATCAAAAGGCTGAGCGGTGTGCTGTTGCCGTTCCTCATTGGCTGGCTCATTGCCTATTTACTCTATCCGATTGTGCTGTTTTTTCAGAATAAATGTCGGCTGAAATATCGCCTGCCGTGCATTTTACTAACACTTATTTTGATGGCGGGCGTGCTGGTTGGCGCAGGATTTTTGATTGTGCCGTCGCTCGTTGGCGAATTCTCGAAGATGGGCGCGCTCATGGTGCGTTATGCCGAGCAATTCAGCCAAAGCCGCTTTGCAAATAGCGATTTTTATGCGTGGTTGGTGGCGTCGGTTGGCGAAATCGATTTTCAAAATCTGCTCACTTGGGACAATGTGAGTGCTGCCGTGCAGAAGATTGCACCGCAGTTTTTCAATCTGCTCTCTGGCACTTGGCAACTGCTGGTCGGACTGTTTGTGATAGTGGTGGTGCTGCTCTACGTCATCTTCATTCTGCTCGATTACGAAAAACTTTCGGCAGGATTTGTGAACGCTGTGCCTGCGAAATATCGCCATTTTGTGAGCGAACTTGTGGGCGATGTAAAACAGGGAATGAATCGCTATTTCCGTGGTCAATCGCTTGTGGCACTGTGTGTTGGCATTCTGTTTGCCATCGGATTTAGCATCATCGGACTGCCAATGGCCATCACCATGGGACTGTTCATTGGCGTGCTTAATCTTGTACCGTATTTGCAGACGGTCGGCTTGGTTCCCGTGACATTTCTTGCCATTCTTCAGTCGATGGAAACTGGTCGCAGCGTGTGGCTGATGTTGCTAGCCGTGCTGATAGTGCTGATAGTGGTGCAAGCCATTCAAGATTTGCTGCTCACGCCCAAAATTATGGGCAAGGCTATGGGACTGAACCCTGCCGTCATTCTGCTGTCGCTCTCCATTTTTGGGTCGCTGTTTGGCTTGATTGGCATGATTATCGCCCTGCCGCTCACCACGCTGATTATCTCGTATTATAAGCGGTATGTTCTGAAAGATGAGGAGTGAGAGTTTAGATTTCAAATTTCAGATTTCAGATTTCAGATTTCATCTGATTTTTGCTCCGCTCGGCA
>CAVFDI010000117.1:0-2969 GCA_963621145.1 Paludibacteraceae bacterium
GTGGCGTTTTAATTGACAATTATAGTAGCAAGACATGAGTAGCAAGTAGCAAGTATAGTGAGGAATTAGGAATTAGGAGTGAGCAGTGATTTTAATTGCCCAATTATCTAATTTTCAATTACTTAATAAAAATTTGAAGGCGTTTTTCTTTTGCGTATTGTTCGTGAATCATAACGCTTCAGCAATAAAAAAAAACAGCGCAACGGCGACTGTTAAACACATTTTTTCATAGCATTACTATTATTTCGTGTCAGCCGAAAAACCGACCATTTTTTTTGGAGATAACTCGCAAATAATAATTGTAAAGTCTTTCCGTAGAGGGGCTTTGCTCTGCAATTTTAGAATGCTCACGCGCTTGTGTGAGTTTTTTAGCAGAGCGAAGGTCTCCTTGGTCGGTTGCCTTGGTACGCGATAAAAAATTCACACTTTTTTTTCGCCTCGCGATTGATAGATGATGCACAAAAACTATCAATCAAATGCAATCCTTTTCTGCTTTTCGTAGCAAATGCGGCCATGCCAAGTGCGCTAATACGCTGATTTTCACTACATTCGCATTTTCTATTTTCTTACAATGTGTGTTGGGCGTGTGGCTTACATACCATAATCTCCCTATAAGTTCACTATGGCGCGATCCATCGCATTTCTGGCTATTTTATATTCCTAAATTTGCCATTTCGATTTTTTTTGCCAGCGGCATTTTTCTCTTCAAGCGCAAATACTGGGCTATTTATTTTTCAATTTTGTTCGATATTTGGATTCTTGCCTATGTCATCTGTTTTCGTTCGATAGGCACTCTCGATGGGCATACCATCTTTCTTATCAAATTTTTACATGGTTTCGAGAGTAGCATTGGCATGTATCTTACTGCCGATTTGCTTCTGCTGCTAATTTCTCCCATACTTACCACAGCAGCGATCGTTCTATTCGACAATCGCCGCTGCGAATGGCGTTGGGCAATAGTGCCACTCATTTTGTCAATTGCCGTGGATGTTTGTTGGACTAATGCATTTGCAAAAATATCTTTGGGAGGAGAAGAGTTCTACCTGTCTTCATTCTCGACTAATTTTCAAAATCTATATAGATTTTCACGCGCCACTTACACTCGCGATGCGTCTATTCTACACTCCTTTATCGTTAGTGTAGGAGAATTTTTAACCATTCCATTTGAAAAGCCCTACAAAATGACGGATAATGAGATTACGGCGGCACAACATTTTTGCGAAAATGATAGTTCAGAGGTTAACCCCAGCAAAAAAGTAGTACTTATAACTGTCGAAAGTCTTGAGAATTGGGCAATTACGCCTCAGGTTATGCCAAATCTCTATCATTTTATCGAAAAGCATAATACCATTTGGGCGCAAAGAGTGAAAAAACAGACGCTTGCAGGCAACTCGGGAGATGGGCAACTTATTTTTAACACTGGACTTTTGCCTGTAATCCGAGGAGCGGTTGTTAACGATTTTTACCAAAATAAATTTCCTTCTATTTCTGATTGTTACGCCAATAGTGCCATAATACAATCGGGGTTGCTTGGAGTTTGGAATCAAGGTTTTATGAACATCGCTTATTGCATTGATAAATCGTATGTGAACAAATATGAGATAGACCAAGTCACATTTCAGATTTTGGATAGCATAGTGGGCGAGCACGACTACATTATGGCAATAACAATGGCTTCGCACTCACCATTTCGCGCTTTTGCAGATTATTCATCACTTTCGCTACCTACTGATATGCCAGAAAATATGCGCAACTATCTGCGCTGCCTAAACTATACCGATTCCAGTTGGGGCAATTTTCTTAACCGCTTCGATACAGACACAACACTAGCCAACACAGTGGTTTGCTTCATGGGCGATCATACCATTTTCGATCCCGTGATGCGCGCCGAGTTTCAGGAATATTGCGACAAGAAAGGGCTAGATTTCAGGCCTAGCGAAGCCTATACAGCCATTGTGGCGTATTCGCCAGACTTGACCGAGCAGTATACAATATCAGAAGAGACCTACCAAATGGACGCTTATCCAACTATTTTGCATTTGATTGGAGCAGAAAACTACTATTGGCGCGGTTTTGGAGCAAACCTAATCGATAGTACAGCACGCCATCACCGCCCCCTTTCTGAAGAAGATGCCTATATCCTATCCGACAAAATGATTCGTTCGGACTATTTCAGGAATTACTTAGGGAAGGAATAATCGGCGGCACATACGCACAAACAGAATGCGCGGGATTACAAATCCCGCGCGACGATAAATTCCACAGCTTTCTGCAAAACCACACCGCCCTGCCCTTCAATAACAACAGTAGGGACGGGCGCGCCACAACCAATTGCAATTGGCTGTATTCCCGCTATTATTCATTATTCATTCTTCATTGTTTATTATTTTTTTGGAATACAAAAAAAAGAACCTCGACAAGCAAAAACTTATCGAGGTTCACAAAAACGGCGGCTACCTACTCTCGCGCGCTCAAGACGGACTACCATCGGCGATGCTGGGCTTAACTTCTCTGTTCGGAATGGGAAGAGGTGGAACCCCAGCGCCATAACCACCTAAAATAGGATTTGGCTTTCGTTACGGAAAAAGATACGCCTTGCAGCGCTATCTCACAAACTTACTGCGACTACTGCGGAACAATGCCCAGAAGAAGAGTTCGGGCTATTAGTACTGCTCGGCTAAAAACGTCTCCGTCATTACACCTGCAGCCTATCAACGTCCTCGTCTCGGACGACCCTCAAAGGAGACCTAATCTCGGAGTCGGCTTCGCGCTTAGATGCTTTCAGCGCTTATCCGATCCCGACTTGGCTACCCGGCACTGCGCCTGGCGGCACAACCGGTAGACCAGAGGTCAGTCCAGCACGGTCCTCTCGTACTAGTGCCAGTTCTCCTCAAGTCTCCAACGCCCACAACAGATAGGGACCGAACTGTCTCACGACGTTCTGAACCCAGCTCGCGTGCCACTTTAAT
>CAVFDI010000118.1:0-2951 GCA_963621145.1 Paludibacteraceae bacterium
TATCGTTACCCACCAAAATCTTTTCAACAATAAAATTGGGGCTGGATTCCTCGCTTGGAATTCAGCCCCTTTTGTATCTTTGTGATAAAAATTGTAACAATGAACAATGATACAAATTTTAGCGGACAGCCTCAAAACATGCCACTACTTATCGAAAGCAGCGAGGTTTTTGGGGTTGTATAGGTCTTTGCCTTCGTGTGTGTAGGCATAATCAATGCGGTCTTGGAAATACTGCTCCACCTTGCCACGCACAATCTTCATTGTGGAATTTACCAAATGATTCTGCTCGGTAAACGCTTCGGGCAGAATGGCCAACGCCGCTGGGAGCCATGCCTCGGGGAACTCGCCATAATGTTTGCCGCCCTTGCGATATTCGTTCACTTCGCGCTGAATCTTGGTGAGCATCAGTTTTTTGCCCTCCAACGAATCGGGGTCGAGACCTTTGTACTGCGCATATTCGCGAAGCACCTCTTTTGCAGGCACAATCAACGCCATGGTGTACGGATTCTGATTGTTGTGCAGCACAACCTGCTCCACATATTTGCTGCCGTCGGTCAATCCGTCCTCGAAGCCCTCGGGACTGTATTTTTCGCCATCAGAGTTGATAAGCAGCGATTTGAAACGACCTACCACCCACAAAAATCCTGGGTGTTTTTTGGTAACATAGCCCATATCGCCCGTGTGCAGCCAGCCGTCGACAATGGTTTTGGCCGTCGATTCAGGATTTTTCCAATAGCCAGCCATCACATTTTCGCCTTTTATCACAATTTCGCCACGCTCTCCGTCGGGAACGACGTTGCCTTCGGAGTCGCATATTTTCACATCGAGGTCGGCCACAATTCTGCCACTCGAGCCAAAAATGGCATGACCCGTAGAGTTGGCGCAGATAATTGGCGTAGCTTCGCTCAATCCGTAGCCTTGGAACATTGGCATGCCCACAGCGCAAAAATAACGTTGCAACTCAATGTCGAGCAATGCACCACCGCCCACAAAGAATTTCATTCGTCCGCCAAAGCCTTGACGCACATTTTTGAAAATCAGTTTGTCGAACAACTTCACCAGCGGAGCGCGCCACGCTTGACAGCCGCCACGGTTCCAATACTCCTTGTTATATTTGATGGCATTGCGCAGCGCAAACTTATAGAGTCGTTCCACAAATTTGCCTTTTGCCTTTATTCCAGCTTCGATACTCTTGCGGAAATTGCGCGCCAACGCAGGAACCGAAAGCATCACCATTGGGCGCACCTCTTTGATAGAGAGCGGAATGTTTTTCAGCGTAGCCATTGCAGTTTTGCCCACTGGCACTGTAGCAATGCTGCCGCAATACGACATCATGGTGTAGAAACCTGCCACATGCGCAAAACAGTGATCGAGCGGAAGAATGATGAGCATTACATCGTCTTTGTCGACACCAATGATTGAGCGCGCCTGCTCCACATTGGCCGTGTAGTTGCGGTGCGTAAGCAAAATGCCTTTAGGGTCGGCCGTAGTTCCAGAAGTGTAGCTGATGTTTGCATAATCGTCGGGGCCAACCGATTTGTAACGTTCTACAAATTTTTCAGGTTCAGAAGCCAACAAGGCACGTCCTTTTTTCATCACCTCGTCGATGCCAATTTCGCGGTCCTCGTACTTCTCCATTGGGTCGAACACGATGACATATTTCACCGCAGGACAATCGGGAAGGATTTTGCGAATTTTTGGCAACTGCTGTTCCGAGCAGAGAATGTATTTAGCATCGGAATGTTGAATACGGAAAATCAGGTCGCTCGATTCGGCCAATTTGATGCTCAATGGCACATTCACGCCGCCTGCATAAAGAATTCCGAGTTCGCCCGTTACCCAAAGGTTTCGCCCTTGCGAGAGCAAAGCGCAACGTTCGCCTTTCTGCAAACCCAACGCCATTAAACCTGCGCCAATAACGTGCGCCTGTTCACGGGTCTGAGTGTAAGTAGTCTCTGTCCAAACATTGTCCACTTTTTCGCGCAGAAAAACGTGGTCGGCGTACTCTGCCGTATATTTCTCTACAAAATCAATAATAGTCAATCGTTCCTTCATATCGCCTTTCAGTTCTTTTCGTTGAATAATTCACAAAAACGCTGCAAAGTTACAAAAAAATAAAGGAACGACCAACCAGCCATCTCTCCACATAACGACATCGGCAAATGCCCTACCAATGCCATTTTGCAGCATTTGCAAGTTGCAGTCGATCGGCTTCGCTAGTTTTCAAAATGGCAAAATGCGACACAAAAGAGCATAAAAAAGGGCTGAATTTACGCAAAGTAGGCTCTAAAAATTATCCTTGCAAGAATTTTTGAATTATAATCGAGCAGTTTTTTTTGATTTTCGAAGGAGCAGGAAGCTCTGTAACTGAGAAAAGACGAAAAAAAATGCCGATTCGAAACGAAAAACCGCAAAAGAGCCACAGCCCAATTTTTTTGATACGATTTTCACTCGTTGTCTTCTTCCAAGAAATCGTCGTCAAAATCAAATTCTTCCTCAAAATCGGTGTCGGAATCGAGGAAGGTATCGAGCGAACGGCGTTCTTTTTTGGTAGGACGACCAGTGCCTTTGGCGCGCGTATTACCGTATTCAAGTCGCAGAGTATCAATTAGTTGCTGCTGATCAGGCGCAGTGATATTCTCCATAAACTGCGTCACCAATTTAGCACCGACACGGCTCGAAGCAATGCCCACAACGCGAAAAGTGTAGGTAACGGGCGGACGGCGCACCTGCAACACATCGCCCACATGCACCTCGCGCGAAGGCTTCACCGCTCCACCCTGCACCAGCACGCGACCTTTCTTGCAAGCCTCAGCCGCCACACTGCGCGACTTAAACACACGCACCGTCCAAAGCCATTTGTCGATTCGACAATTCATTGCTAGTTGATGAGTTGATTAATTTAACGCAAAACAAATGAACAGCGCACCAATCTGAAATTTGAAATCTGA
>CAVFDI010000119.1:0-2719 GCA_963621145.1 Paludibacteraceae bacterium
CATTTTTATTCATTTCCGAAACGCTGCAAAATTACTGCTTTTCGGAAATATATGCTTTCTCCTACTCCACCTCGACACAAGTTACACCATCAGGAACAAGAATGTGGCGAATAATGGAGATAATCAAAATCGAATTATTTTTGTTTTGAGGCAGAAAGTACCTCGTTGTAAAGTGCGATATATTGCTCCGATACTCGCTGAATGCTGAAGTTTTCCTCTACTTTTTGTCGAGCAAAATGACCAAGCTTGTTATCAAAATTACTTGATACACACCAACGAATACCATTTGCCAAATCCCCGACATCACGAGGCGAGGCCAAGTAACCATTTTTCTGATGTTCTACCAAATCGCTATTTCCACCAATATTAAAGCAACAAACTGGTGTGCCACAGCTCAAACTCTCCATGATGGCGCAACTCAAATTTTCGGATAAAGATGGCACAACCATTACATCGGCCAAATTGTAGAGCGCAACAAGAAAGTCTGTATCATCTACATAGCCAATAAAATCGACATTAATATTTGAAAATTTCAGCGGCAGATCGGTAGCATTTGCGCCAAAAACAATCAGATTTGCTGAAAAGCCCTGTTTATCTAAAAGTTCCAACGCGGATAAAAGGCTTGAAAAGCCTTTTATCCTGTCCGTGGCAGCGTTCACAGCCCCGTATAGAACAAAAGGCTTTTGTGCCTTTTCTCCAGCCGCGCGCAAAACGCTGTTAGCCGCAGCGTTTTGCTCTACCGCAGCAAATACTTCACCATCATCAAGTGTACGAAAGACATCAGTATCTAAACAATTAGGAATTACACGCACATCACAATCACGGAAAAGCGCACTCTGTTTTGCGCAATTGGCCAACCAACGACTTGGAGCCACAATATGCAAATCAAGTCCTTGATAAAAATATTGTTTACGCTGCCAAACCTGATGTGCCATATCATTTGCATCGTTACTACCAAGTTGCGGACAAGAGCCACAAGCAGTTTTGTATCTTTCGCAATCGAGAAAATAGTGGCAAACGCCACAAAATGGCCAACTGTCGTGCAGTGTCCAGACAATTGGTTTTCTAACATTTTTCAACTCATCGAGTGGCAAAAAACGCTGATTTAGCCAATGCAAATGCAGCACATCGTATGGCATTTTTTGCAACGCACCATAAATGCGAGTAGCACGCAAATCGGACTTGAAATTTTTGTCTTGATTCGGATATTTTGCCCAACGAAAATGCTGTATTTTGTTTTTGCATTTTGCCGCACACCAATCGAGAAATGAGTGCACAACACCATGTGGTGCAAATTCATCGAGCGAATGAACGGTTAGATCGTCACTTCCACGCTGCTTTACGAACATTTGGCTATCGACTCCAAACGACCGCACTCCCTGATGAATGCGATAGGCAGCGCGGGCAGCACCGCCAGAATTATCCGATGTATTTACCGAAAGAACTTGCATTGGTAAATTATTTTCCATTTTTCAGTTGCTTATACTTCATCAAAAGCCAATGGCACACCCCATGCGAATAGAGCATAGTGCGGTAAATATGCGACAACGTATCGTGCAAAAAATCAGATGGCAAAGCCTTTGCAAAGCAATTGGCATCAATTTTTAGGTCAATAGCAATTTTTTCTGGATGCGTCAATGGTAGAATCGAGTTTATTGGCAGATTTCCGCGTCCATCGTTGCCGAGCGTATGTGTCCCTTCGGGGTCAAAACCAATGTTCGAAATAAGATTCACACGAGGATGAATGGTAACAGCATCGTTTAAGAATAAATGCACCTGCATCTGAAAGTCCCAATAACTTTTTTTACTGCAATCGTCCTTAATATCGAGCATTTTAAAATACCACCAATCGGCCTCGACTCCATTGTCCGTGAGTTTTCGTACCCGGCGACGAAAGTGTTTTGCATCAATCGTTTTTAAATCAAGATCGAAGCCTTGCCAACTGCGACGCCATGCGGCCCAAGCTCCAGTAACCATATAGTGCGAAAAACCATAAGACTCAGCACACTGCCAACGATTGTGATAGAGTGTAGCATTGATAAACTGCACCTGCTCGCAATCTGCATATTTTTTCAATAATTCATCGCAATAGCCAAAGAAATCGGGATGTGCCAAGCAATCATCTTCCATCACTATTCCCATCTCTTCGTTGGCAAAGAACCACGAAATGGCAGTGGCAGGTCCAGCACCGCAACCAAGATTTTTATCGCTATAATTGGTAAATAACTGCGTGGTTGTGCCTGCAGTGAGTTGTTCTACCACTTTACGCACCTCGTCACACTTTTGTTCATCAGCTTCATTACCATCGCGTGCACCATCTTGAAACACATAGAGCCTTTGCGGCTGCTGCTCCACTATGCGCTGCAACACTTGCCGTGTATGCACAGGGCGATTAAATGTGATTAATAAAATAGGAGTGGGAAACATTTTTTTGATTATGAAGATGACTTACAGTAGGTTCTAGAAATTCTACGCTTTTATATTTTTTCTTTGGTAAGTTACTAGATGTTTTTGCGGTTTTGATCACTCTTTGCGAGTTTTCGTTTCTAAATCGGCACCTTTTTCGTCTTTTCTCAGTTACAGGACATCCCGCTCCTTCGAAAAGCCTTCAAAAATAGTGCAAGTCGAATGCAATAAAGTTCATTTTAATTGCTGAAACGCAGCTTATTTTATTCAAATCTGCTCGATTATAATTCAAAAATTCTTGCAAAGATAATTT
>CAVFDI010000120.1:0-2601 GCA_963621145.1 Paludibacteraceae bacterium
AAATAATTGGCGAGAAAATTTCTCCATTCAAAAATTTAGTACTACCTTTGCGGCTCTCAATCGTAGCAATGATTTTTCTGTCTATAAAATTAAATCATGCTTTTCAATTCGTTTGAATTTGCGGTATTTTTGCCCATCGTTTTTCTGCTCTATTGGTTTGTATTCGACTATGCCATGCGTAATTGTCGATACCAACTACTTTTGCAAAATCTACTAATTGTTGTAGTTTCGTACATTTTTTATGGTTGGTGGAATTGGCGTTTTTTATTGCTCATTGCCTTTACCACTGTCTGCTCATTTTTGAGCGGCATCGGCATAGAAAAGACAAAAAACACACGATGGCAAAAAACCTGCTTATGGAGTAACATTATTATAAACCTCGGCATCCTTGGTATTTTTAAGTACTACGACTTCTTTGTAGGCTCTCTAGCAACACTTCTCGGCTTCGATGGGGGGGGGCTACTACTTAACTTGATTTTGCCCGTAGGAATTAGCTTTTATACTTTTCAAGCGCTGTCATACAGCATCGATGTGTATCAGCGGAAACTTCCCGCCACGCATGACCTTATTGCGTTCGCCGCCTTTCTCTCATTCTTTCCTCAATTAGTAGCCGGTCCTATTGAACGTGCCACAAACCTATTACCGCAGTTTCAACAACAACGCACTTTCAACTTTACACAAGCCAGCGATGGCATGAGACAAATTCTTTGGGGATTATTCAAAAAAATAGTGGTAGCCGACAATTGCGCCAAGTATGTAGATACCGTGTGGGGTGACTATGCAAATCAATCGGGTAGTACCTTAGCATTAGCAGCAGTTTTATTTGCATTACAAATCTATGGCGATTTTTCAGGTTATTCTGATATTGCCATTGGAAGTGCCAAACTATTTGGTATTCAACTAATGCGCAACTTCAATGTTCCCTATTTTTCACGCGATATTGCTGAATTTTGGCGACGCTGGCACATCTCGCTAACCACATGGTTTCGCGACTATGTTTACATTCCACTTGGCGGCTCACGACCAATAATTCCAGAAGGCACACACCATCCAAAAGCCTACAAACGCACAATTATTGTGCGTAACACATTTATCATTTTTCTACTTTCTGGATTCTGGCATGGTGCGAACTGGACTTTTGTGCTTTGGGGTGCATATCATGCTTTTCTATTTATACCACTAATACTACTTGGCAAAAATCGTCGTTATCGCAATACAGTAGCCGAAGAACATATATTACCCACATGGCGCGAAACTCTACAAATTCTAATAACTTTCTCGCTCGTGGTATTTGGTTGGATCATTTTCCGTGCTCCAAATATCACTGCATTTGGCGAATATGTAAATGCGATGTTCAATAGTTCATTGTTAACTATGCCATACACAATCAATCCAACCTACATTTTACCAATGCCATTCATTTTGATGGTATTATTGTGCATGGAATGGTATAACCGCAAACGAACTCACGGACTCGACATTGCACATTGGCCTATAGCCATTCGCTGGAGTTGTTACTTATTCGTTGGCGCATTTATTTTGCTGTTTGCAGGTGACATTCAAACATTTATCTATTTCCAATTCTAGCACAATGCGCAAATTTTTAAAACATCTGACAATATTTTTCACCTTGGTAATCGCTATTGCCATAGCATTGGATATCGCTGTAAGTTATGGACTACGCAAATCACCCAAAGGACACCTCGATACATTCAACACAATAATGGGCGACGGACTCAATTACGACCTAATACTAATAGGCAACTCCAGAACAAGCTTTCACATCAATCCTCAAATTTTAGATTCAATACTAGACTGCAATAGTTTTAATATGGGAATTTCTGGGCAAGCATTCGACATAAGTGAACTGCGCTATCGTATATACACGCGACAAAATCCAGCGCCAAAATATATTCTTTTAAACATCGATGCAGCAGAACTTACCAATGGAAATCCAGGCTACGAAATGGAACAGTACTTCCCGTATATACTCGACACAATTCTACAAGGAACAAAAGCATTAGACCAAATGTCGTGGCCCATGCAACACCTGCCAATGTGGCGATACATCGGCAAATACAAATATATTGGCTTTGGACTTGGAGAACTTTTTGGAATATATAGCTACCCCACACTCCAATACAAAGGATTCACTGCGCGCGACGACAAATGGAATGGCACGACACTAAATAATCTACTTACGCACGATAGTACTCTAAAAGTAAGCAAAATAGAAGAATCAACCGCTAAACTATTCGAGAAATTTATAGAAGAACGGCAAACAGAAGGTATAAAAATAGCACTGGTTTACACTCCCATCTACTATTTAGTAGAGACACACTACGAAGATTACTACGACACAATAATGGATTATTACTACACCATCAGCGAGAAATACAATATTCCAATTTTAGACTATCGCACACTGCCAATATGCTATGATACAACCTATTTCTACGAAGGAAGTCACATAAATCGTCTTGGCACCGAGATTTTCTCCACACAACTAGCCCACGATCTCGATTCTATCAATTTTATCGAAAAAAAATAACTCCACACAAAAAACTCCCCGCCCGAATTTTCGAGTGGGGAGTTCAGCTG
>CAVFDI010000121.1:0-2465 GCA_963621145.1 Paludibacteraceae bacterium
ATTGTTGCCATAGTTTTGTCCTCCTGTTTTACACTTGCAAAGGTACAAAAATTGTACCACTCACAAAACTACCGCTTGCGGTTTTTTGCTGCGGCCTTTTGGGTGTGGCGTTTGGGTGTTATCTGAATAGGTCGGCGTGCGTGCCAGTATCGGTAAATAGTAAAATTAATTTCTTGTCATTCTGCTGCCATATCAACAACCAATCGGGCTGTATGTGGCACTCCCAGCAATTTTTGTAAGAGCCTGACAGTTTGTGAGGCTTGTATTTTGCTGGCAGTGTGCCGTTTATTTCCAATAAATGCGCGACTTCCCTGAACAATTCCATGTTAAGTCCTCTTTTTTTTCACAACCGCAAGGACTTCACAAATTTGTTCGAGTATTCTATTTTGTACATTATGCAAGTATTTGTTTCATCATATCATCAACACTTTTTGCACTATACACGCGACCAGCCTTTATATCTTCCAAAGCCTCGTCGAGTCCGCACTTTTTTGTTTTTGGCTGCGGTATTACCTTTGCGCCCAATGAAACGAACAAATCCAACACTTTTTTCAAAGTGTTATTTCGAGCATCATACTCTATTGTGATTGTTGCCATAGTTTTGTCCTCCTGTTTTACACTTGCAAAGGTACAAAAATTGTGCCACTCACAAAACTATCATTTTTTTATGCAAAATAGAGTTCTGATTCGGCTTTGCGGCGGCGTGTGAGGCCGTTTACTACGGTGTTGCCTACTTTGTTCCAGCGCAGGAACTCGTCGGCGATGGTGGCATCGTCGGGGTTGATTTTGGCCTTTTTGATGAGCGTGGAGTTGAGCAGCGCATTTGCCCCTATGTTGAACCCGAGCGACACCAGCGCGTCGAATTGGTTTTGCGACAGGCTGATGGCGAGTGCGTTGATGGCGGCTTCTACCTTCTGCACATCGGCAGCGAGCCATGCGTCGGCTTGCTCTTTGGTGCAGGTGTCGCCCTCTTTCACACCGCTGGTGTGGCCGTAGCCTATCGTCCAAACGCCAGCGGCGCACTGGTAGGCGGTGGCGCGGTAGCCCTCAAACTCTTTGATAATTTTCAGTCCTTTGTCAGATGTAGTTTTCATGGCGGTTGTCTTTTTTGTGCGTTTGCGTTTCAGCAAGTAGAACACCACAAACAGAACGATGGCGGCTGATATGCTTATGGCTGCTACCGTTGCAAATGCGGTGTATTGTTTTGCGGTTAATTTCATTTTTTAGTCCATTTTATGAATCAGTTTGCCGTTTTGGTAGATTTCGATCCGTGGGTGTTTATGCTCGAAAAACAATTGGGGTTTTCAGTTTCATCGTTTTGTCAGTTTTTTATGAAAAAATTTTGTCCTTTAATAAGTTTGTTGTATTTTTACGTTACCGTTTTGCCATACAGCGCAGGCAAGTAAAATCGTAAGTTTTGCGACCATTGGGGTACATTACCTGTGTACGCTTGTCGCTGGCACTGGTAACAATACGAAACAGTACAATTTTCCAAATTTTCTGCTGCTCTGCTGGTACGCTACCATTATCGGCTTCGGCCTGACGGTAACATACAAATGTATCATCGCCGCACTCAATTATCAGATCGGCCTGTTTAATGCTTTCGCTCCACGAGTTGTTTTCTATTGTGTTCATTTCATCAAAATATGTGTTACAATCAAAATCAACGCGCAAACCGTCGTCAAAATATAACCTATCAAAGTAGGCGATTTTTCAACACCAAACGCTGCACCATTAGCAAAGTGTTCACAGTTGAAAAATACCAAGTTATGTTTGCGGTTTTTATTGGTTAAATAGTACTCTCGAATCTCATCGGGCGTTTGCGTTGCTGCGGTAGTATAGAGCAACTCGCGACCCGCCATAAAATCGTCGAATGTGTCGCAATGTACACCGTTTTCGTTTATGTGATAAAAACGGCCATCGCACCAAACCGCTACATGGTTGTAAAACTTGCTTCGGTTTAGCGATGTGGTAATTACATACGCGGGTGTGGTCATTTAATAATCGTCATTTACAAGTTTCAAACCACCATTCAGAGCGTTACTGTCGCCCGAATTATATTTGTACCAGTTCAGATTCGATAAAAAGTTTTCGTTACTGTCGATCCACTTGTATACAAGCACACTCACACACAGGCAAACAATTACTACACACGCCAAAATTACTGTTGCAGTAGTTTTGTTCATATTATGCCCTCCGAATTTTTACAAATGTAACCGCTGCAATTGCAAACATTGCAACATTAAGCACGGTGTTCAGAATCAACATCTCCGACTTTGTTACATTGTAACCAAATACGCTGCAAATTACAGGATCGGTTTGCGGTGTAATATACAAATCGCGAATACCTGTTTTCTGATCGGCACTGTTTGCACCATTTTCAGATTCTTTTTCAGATTCTGTTCCTGCAAGTTTTTTCAGAAACTTGTCGAAAAAATCCTGCGAATAAGTTTCGTCTGTTTCGG
>CAVFDI010000122.1:0-2297 GCA_963621145.1 Paludibacteraceae bacterium
CCGCACTGCCCTTCAATAACGACAGTAGGGACGCGGCGCGCCACGTCCCTACAATATAAATACCGCACGATTACATACTATTTTTTACTCATCATCTTTTACTATGATTCTAATTTCACATTTTGATTTACCATTTCCAACAAAATAGCTCCCATTAGGCAGTGTAATTTCAGTAGTTTCCCATTTACAAACAGATGCGCGATAAACCTCTATCGGCCTTTTACCTCCAACATAAGATATAATCAGCAATTGCTCATTTTGGGTAGAAATTACACTAAGAGTATGGGCTGCCTTTTGCATTACAAAAAAAGGCATTTCTTGACAATTGAGCTTATATTCCTCTTGAGTACGCGACATACATTTCAAATTTACATGAGTGTATTCAGGTCGTTGAAGAATTTTAAAAAATTTGTTCATAAACACAATCTTCATTTTTGTTGTATTCCCAATTACCCGATGAACAACCAAAAATTACGTTCGTAATTGCATGCGGATTAATCGGGAAAAAACAGCTATGTAAATCATCTCTAATAACTCGCCATTCTTTTTCGTGTTGCCATTCTAAAGACTTGGTAGTAATAACTTTTTCAAAATCGTTATTCTTGCCTATTTTTGGCAATAAACCACTATAATTTACACTCTTGAGGTTTTCAAAAAATAGAGGATCTTTTTCTGCGTCAAACTCAACACAAACGCCTCGTTGTCCTTCTGCATAATAAGCCCACATTAGCACACTATCACACGACTCAGAAAAACAGGCTATTTTTACTTTGCTTAATTTACTATCCACAAGATCTTGAAGTTCTTCTATATTTCGTTCATTTAATTTCCCATCTCCATAAGATTTTGAGAAACCAGATGTCGCAAGAGATCTGTTGAAATCTACGCAACATTCAAATGGATCATTAAACAGAGTTGACTTAGAAAATTTAATGTTATGTTTTTCAAGAAATTTACATGCATTTCCTGCGGTAAAGTACATATAGAGGTGATGCGGTCTGTCTTTATAATTATAGGAATACATAATTTTTTCCCACTATTTTTTCAAAACAGGGCGTACAGAACTTCCATAGATACGCGCCATCATCTGTACTCCACTTTCTTCATCGTAGTCTTCATCGCCTGAATAACGATAGAACCTTATTCCTAATGCGGCTTCTGTATATGTACTACTGAGCGAACTCGACCAGTACCATGCGCAACCACCAGTACCTACAACGCCATCTTCTGGTTCAAGGAAGAAACCTGCTGCAGGTAGGAAAATAGAATTACCATTTGTCTTACTCCTTATAATTACACCATCTACTCTGTTTTGGGTTGTAAATGCAACTGCACAATTGTTTTCATTTAGTAGTTCTTCCAATTCTTCAGCGGTTGGCATACGCCAATTGTTGCCCCAGTTAACGGTTGCAACATCATCACTAGCTTCGAGGGTTGTTAGTGTATCGGTATAACCATCTTTGCCTATACTGGCATCGTAACAATACTTTGTACAGCCTTCGTCACCCAGATACTTTGTTTCCCGTGTTTCTTTGATAGTAATGTCTCCCCAAGCGTAGAGGTTGCCATACTCCTCGGGTGCAGTGGCACCTACATTGCAAGTAGCCCACAACGTGCCGCTTTGTAATCCCAAGTCTACGTAGTCGTGTCCATCGAGTGTTTGCGTTTGGGTGTTTATGATTTTCTTAACGGGACGCACGGAGAGTCCATAAGTACGATCATCGCCTAAGTCTTCAAAGTAACTAGGTGTCCAAAAATAATCTGAATCAAAATCAATGCAATGTGCGCTAGGCTCTCCATCTTCGATGTATGAGTCTCTGCTGCATGTAATTGTCCAATAAATACCCATTGTGTCAACTCCGTCTAGAGACGTCTCTTCGTAGATGCCAGAAGCAGGAATAAAAATGGAGTTACCATTAACTTTGCTTTTTATCTCGTAGCCATTTACGCCGTTTAGGGTTGACCATGTCTGTGTGCAATATTTCTCATTAAACAATTCTTCCCACTCGACAATGCTTGGTGTACGCCAATCGTTGCCCCAGTTGGCAGTGGCCGCGTCGTCGGCGGCTTCGAGTGTGTAAAGACCATCAGTAAAACCATCTTTTCCAAAGTTGGCATCAGAGATATATTTTGTAAAAAGTCCATCGTTGCCATATTTGTAACTTGCCCAATCATAGGACTCTTTGGAGGTAGTTTCGCCCCAAGCATAGTAGTTTCCGTAATCGCTAGGCGTGCTAGCACCCACATTGCAAGTAGCCCATAGTGTGCCGCTTGGTAAGCCAAGATCAACAGCCTCT
>CAVFDI010000123.1:0-2265 GCA_963621145.1 Paludibacteraceae bacterium
TTACCTGTCCGCCGCCCTCTAAGATACCCTTAGAGCGTTTATACCATATAAAAAGAACTTTTGGCATTATATAATTTTTTTGGTTTTACAAAAATAACACTTTATGTGCGGTTGGCAAAAGAAAGTGCAAATACAAAAAAGCTATAGAAAGTCTTTTCCTAAACAAAAGTGTTTTTTCAAATAAACAATTTTACCGCAAAAGTGTTTATTACAAAATACAATTTCAATACAAGAACCCGAAGAGCCATAGCGGTATTTCTCTGCCAACCCCCTGCTCTATATTGTCTAAAGCGAGGAAAGAGTTGGGAGTTCCTTGAATCTGCTCGTACGTCTTGTTCGCTCCACCAACCTCGAAAGTGTAGCAATCATCAATCAGAAAATCGGCTCGAGTCTGCGAATATGCCACCTTGTGCTTCACCTCCAACTGGCTGACAAAAAATGTTTCACGCACACTACCTATATTGGTTTTCTCCCCTGCGAAAGCATACGCATAATTGGTATTTCCCAAATAAATTTTTTCGGGTTTCGCCATCGGTTTAAGTCCAACAGATTGCTTGTCGATCATCAGAATGGCTCGCGCGCGCCACAAATAGTAGAGATAATTGAGCAGAGAAAGACGCGTCGTATTCAAATCGCGACTCAAAGAAGAGATATTAGGTACAAGCGGCACTAACTCTGCAATCAATGCAAAAAGTTTTTTAATACGCTGAGTGGTAGTATATTCAATATCGACCACTGCAGGAAGATCCTGTTCAATAATCTGATTGAAAGTAGCAAGCAACTTCTGCGGATAAGCCTCTTTATCTTCGATAAAAAATGGATAATAGCCGTATATCAGATAATTTTGAAACGCTGGCAACAGGCGCACACGCTGCACAATGTCGGAAACGATGGAAACATGATTTTTCAAAATTGTTTCCAATTCGTAGGTCGGAAGCGCAAGACCATTTTCCATCTCCAAAAATTCGCGGAAGCTCATTCCATAGAGATGATACATCGTGGCACGACGCGACAAATCAGCCTCGCCAGTCTCTATCTGAAGCAACGAGGAACCTGTGAAAACAACCTTCATATCAGGATAGTTGTCGTAGATCTGCTTAAGTTCGGCCGACCAGTTGGCATAGCGATGCACCTCATCGAGATAGAGATACAAACCGCCATTTTTGTAAAATTCTTCCGCCAATTCGAGCAACGTGTGAATTGTGAAATATAGGTGATCCAAACTGACATAAAGCACAATGGTTGGCGTTTTCCCAAATTCGCGCAAAATATGCTGCAACAAAAGAGTCGTTTTGCCCGCACCTCGAGCGCCCATAATGCCAACCATTCGTGCGTTCCAGTTAATTTCTTTTGCCAAATAGCGCTCAAAACGCAAATCCACATGCGCCAAACGCCGATAAAAAAGTAAAAATAGTTCTCTCATACCTTCAATTTTCTCTAATCATTTTATCGGTGCAAAATTACAAAATTGTTTTTTATAAAATACAAATCGGGAAGAAAATTGTTTATTACAAAATACAAAATCCGCCAAGTTACAGTGTTTTCGGCGTATCTTTTCAGAAAAAAAACCTGCAGAGTCTTTTTTTTCAGAGAAAATGAACTTTCGAGGGGCGAAAATAGAAAACCAGCAGCAAAACATTTCGACTCTGAAAGGTTGCAAAGGTAACGATTTTTACCCAGAAAATAAGCAGCACCTGCACCAAAAATGAAGATTTTTGAAAAGTTGCGACGAAATTATGGGAAAAACCTACCATTGTGTCGCCAAAAATCATTAACTTTGCAAGTTATTGTAGCGAAAAAAACAACACAAAAAGTTCGGAGAAAATCTTGCGGATTATGAGATAGAAGCCTGAGATTTCGGCTGCTCAACTGAGCAAAGAGATTGACATAAGCCCTCGCGCTGTGGAAAAACAAATTTCTGCGCTCAAAGCAAAATGGAAAATTCGCAGAATTGGTGCAGACAAAGGCGAACATTGGGAGGTAACAGAATGACAAACTTCGCAATCATATTGGCAGGCGGAATGGGCAATCGCATTGGTGGCGATGTGCCAAAACAGCTGTTGCCGCTCGGCGATGGGCGCAGCATTTTGGAGCATTCGGTGGAGGCGTTCGAGCGAGCCGACTGCATCAGCGCCGTTGGCATAGTGATGCACGCCGATTACATTACGACAGCGCATGAGTTGATACGCAAAAACAGCTGGACGAAGGTAAAATTTGTGATTGCGGGCGGACGCGAACGTTGGGAATCGAGCGTGAACGCCATTC
>CAVFDI010000124.1:0-2209 GCA_963621145.1 Paludibacteraceae bacterium
ATAACACCATTTGTGAGGCACTCAACAACCGATGTGTCGCTCGATTCCCAAGTAATAACAGCGCTAACGCCCGAAGGTGCAAGAATTGCGTTCAAACGAACGGTGTCGTAAGGCTCAATACCGATAGAGGTTGGACTAATGGTGATACCTGTCAGAGAGACAAAATTTGCCGAAATCTCTACATCTCCAGCTGGCATATAAAACACATTATCATCAGAAAGTGTTATTTCGTTTTCGCCACACATTATGCTAAGCGATTGTAGCGCATAGCCAGTTTCATGGGATATTTTTAGCTGTATTCTATCACCTGGACGTGCAGATGTTTTATCAGTAGATACCATTCCATTTTCGCATTCATTGACGACAATATTGTATGAGGGTATTTCACCATGCACAGGACGTATTGCGCGACCATAAACACGTTCATAGTATGACCAATAGACTTCAGAACTATTAAAATCGACATGCCAAGCACGACATGGAGCATCGGTATAAAGAGAACTTGACCAATATATGCCAAAACTTGCCGACTGAAGTTCGTCCACTACTTGAGTTCCAGTAACAGGTAAAAAAATGCTATTACCGTTTACCGCTTTTACGAGATAACCTTTCGTTCTATTCATAGTCGTCCATGTCCAAGTGCAATTATCGATTAACTCTTGCCAATCGTAATATGTCGGCATGCGCCATGCGTCTCCCCAATTAGTACTAGCCGCATCATCTGCACTTTCAATGGTGGTTTTGTTGTCTACTGTGCCATAGTCTGCTTCAACATTATATTTAGTTACCTTACCAACGAAAGTTTCGTCATATTGCTCAGCATCGGAGGTGCTTCCTAACGTAAACTTGTAGGTTTGCCAATTATACGTCTCTTTAGGAGAGGTCTCGCCCCACGCAAAATATTTTCCACACTCTTCAGGTTGCGAAGCCCCCACATTGCAAGTTGCCCACTTCAATCCACTTGGCAAACCGAGATCCACATAATTGTAGCCATCGATCGTGCCAGATGGAACAATAGTTGAATAACCAGGTCGTGTAAACGAAATACTATCAACTTTCGCAATTTTAAAACCAACCGTCGTTCCATCGCTATTGTACACATAGAATGCGTCGCCATCGGCATATTCTTCAGCAGTAAGTTTCACATTTTTTATTTCCCAAGTATCGGCAGCCGAGGTGGTGCTCAGGTAGCGAAATGCAAAGCGCATATTTTCAGCACCAACATAGGCGCTCAAATCGATGTCGCCAGACGGAACAAAAGTCCAAGTGCCAGATGTTGGTGTGTTTGGAATAGTTACATTTGTCCATTCCTCTGCATTGAAAGTGCTACTCGGGTTTTTTGCGACCAAAAGTTGGAACTCTTCCGCCAGATTGCCGTTTTGAAATTTCGCAGCTTGATCGAATGACAGTGTCAATACGGCCGCATTCCGTGTGTCGATGGCGGGCGAAATCAGCCACGCATCGGCAGCGTATGATGTACCACTAATGTAGCCACTCGCCTTCATATACGAAGAGGCAAAGCTCCAAACGTAGTCGGCACTACTTGGAAGATTAACATTTTCGATGGTAAATTCGCCGCGGCTGGAGTCAAATTTTTCATCGAGCAGTACAGTTTCTGTGGCACCTATAGTGCCAGCGCACGCACATAGTGCGATGATTGATAAAAATATTTTTTTCATGATGTAAAAAAAAAATAAATTGTTTAATATTATTTCTTAGTTCGCTATTGTTTATTTGAAGATTGAGATAGGTGGAAATTATAATGCAAAAAAGACGACACTGTTTTCCATACAGAAAACAAGTCGCCACAATGCAGGCATTTTACAGCGCGAACCGCCGAAAACGCCCTATTTCTTGTGTGTGTGTGTGTGTGTAGAAACGCTCGCTCACAAACCGAAGCAAGTTGCCACAGAGGTTACTATTTGTTTTAGCAAATTTCATCGCTGCAAAGATAGCAATTTTTTTGCAAACAAAAAAACTTTCTTCAAGATTTTTTGCGGAATAAAGAGTAAGGAGTAAAGAATAAGGACAAAATAGTGCGGTTTAACGCAAAATGTCAGCATTCGATAATTCAATAATTCAATGATTCGATAATTCGATAATTGGTTTGTAGGGGCGCACCGCAAAATTGCAAAATTTCAGATTTCAGATTTCAGATTGTGCATTCCACAGCTTTCTGCAAAACCACACCGCCCTGCCCTTCAATAAC
>CAVFDI010000125.1:0-2178 GCA_963621145.1 Paludibacteraceae bacterium
ATTTTATCATGAAAACTTCAAAGTTTTTCTTTGGCGCAATGCTCGCAGTAGCATGCACCACAGTGTTTGTCGGCTGTGAAAAAGACAAGACCACCGATCCGTTCGACAACAACACCAACAAAGATGGTGAAGAAACTGTTACACCAGGCGACCGCGACGGTTCAGAAGCCAAACCTTACAATGTTCAAGATCTGCTTGACATGAAGAACAACGGCACTCTGCCCGCCAAAAACGAAGGCAAAACAAAATCGTGGGTTGTTGGTTACATTGTAGGTTGCTACAATTACAACAATGGTAAAGATGCAAAATGGATAATTGGTGCAGACACAGCTACAACGAATGTTCTGATTGCCGATGCTGCCGACTGCACCGACACTTATGCCGTTGCATCCGTTAAATTGGGCTATTTTGCAAGCGTCCTGAACTTGAGCGCTAACCCAGGCAACCTTGGCAAAAAACTCACACTCTACGGCATTGTTGAGAAATATTGCGGCGTTGCAGGTGTTGCTGATCTTGAGAAAGTATTGTTGGACGGTACTGCAGTTGAACTTCCAGGCGAAGACGACGCAACTGTAACAGACAACATGACTGTAACCGAGGCTTTGGCCGCCGCCAACTCGCTGAAGGCGGATGCCAAAACGAGCAAAGAGGCTACGGTTATCGGCTATGTTTCGCAAATCTATAAACCGTACAACGAACAATACAGCAGTGTTTCGTTCTACATGAGCGACGACGCTACCGCTACAACAGCCAAACAAGGCGATTTCTTGGCTTTCCAGGTGAAAGGCGATGCCGCTGCTACAGTGAAAGTTGGAGACAAAGTAAAAGTTACTGCTAAACTTACCAACTACAAAGGCAACACTCCTGAGACTGTTAAAGATGGTACTTTTGAGATTGTAGAATAATTCTGCAGAACAAGAATAAAACAGAGTCCCCGTGCCGTGAGGTGCGGGGCTTTTTTTTAATTAAGAATTATGAATTTAGAATTAAGAAGGGGGGGGATAATAAGATTGTGCTATTGAACCCCTCCGCTGCGCTCGTCCCCTTGAAAAGGGGACAATGCGCGCAACAATACCCACTGCAATTTGTAAACGACAGGAGGAACGAGGCGAGTGTATAATCATCGAATCATCGAATCATCGAATCATCGAATTATTGAATTAACGTAGGGACGCACTGCGTGCGTCCTTTCATTTTCTCGGATTGCAAATCCTAATAATACAGCGAGCGCAGGATTGCAAATCCCGCGCGACACGTTCCAACAATGCAAAATGACACAACAAACTGCACGAAATGGGAAATTTTGCAGTGCACTGTCTATGCTCTAAAAAAACGTACTACCCCGTCTTATGTCTTTTATCTTTTGTCCTCACTCCTTACTCTTGCCACATTTCACCACGGTGATGTGGTAGACGCTGTTTCGTTTTTCGTGAACTATGAGCAGGCGGCACTCTTGGCGCAGTTCGGTTAGGGTCTCTTTCAGGGCCTGTTCCAAAGCGCATTGCGTTTTTATGTTGTTGTTTGGCAGTCCCCAACGGAAAAATTTGCGATAATTGATATCGAAAGTGGTGCCGTAGTAGTGCGACGATGCGTTTTGCGTGGCCTGAACATTCACATGGCGCAGCGACTTTTGCGTCTCCTCGGTGCGCAGAAGCGATGTTACGAAAAATTTATATCGAGCCAAATCGCGTTCGCGCAGTTTTTGATTGAACCGAATGCCAATCTCTTGCAGCAACTCGGCCGCCTCGGGCGTGAGGTACGGGTGCGAATGTTTCAATCGATCGAGTTGATAGTATTTGTTGGTCGAAATCTTCAGCAAAATACCGTTGTCGAGCAGCGAATCGAGGTCAGATTCGAAAGCCTCGTTGGTGCGATAGTAGTTGCGCAGGCCATTGCGGCGAGCATGTTGCAAGTGCAGATCGTTATAGTCGTCGAACGACTTTTTCGACGAGATGCTGGCGGTGGCTTCGCGGCAGAAATCGCAATCGGTATTTACCTCGCTAAGCGAATTGCGTTCGAGACACGAGTTGATTTCGACGCCCAAAATCACCACCATGGCAATGGCGAAACCGAACAGCAAATAAGGCAGAAGTGGCTTATTGGCAAGTTTTTTCTTGCTTTTTTTTGATTTGGGGACGGTGCGTTTTTGTGTAGGCATTTTTTTTAGTTAGGAGTTAG
>CAVFDI010000126.1:0-2161 GCA_963621145.1 Paludibacteraceae bacterium
AATTATTGCTGTCCGCTAAAACTTGAAGGGTTAACAATAATTTAAGATAAAAACTGCCCAGCAACTTTTCATTGTTTGGCAGTCTTGTTTTTTGGCTGCTGATAAAATCTCGCGCGATTTATTTCTCCCCTACAAACTGCACTCGCCATCGAAGATTGCATCACATATATATTCGGTGGAACATACTTCGCAAAAGCACATTAAGTCTGTTTCCCCTGATTCTATTTTGCCCAACTGTTGCATGTAGTCGCGCTGCGAGATGTCATTGTCTCGAAATTGCTTGCGCAAATCGGCACGAAGGGCATATATCTCTTTTATGCGTTTTTCGCTGTCTGTCAGTTTTTGCTCTAATTCGACACCATAATGCTCATTTGCTCGAAATGGCGTTTCATAAGCGCTTGATGAAATTGGGCTTCTCGCTTTTTGTCGCGTTCTTGTGCTTCCTCTATTTGTTTTTTTTGAACCGAGCGATTTGGTTGTTCAGATGAAAAATGGTCATCTCTTCGGGGTTGAGCGTTAGCATTTCCTCTTTGGCAAATATGTTCACTACCTCTTCGAGAGTGTAATGTTGGTAACGAGTTTTGGCTTGGTCGTACCTTTGGTTTATTTGTATAAACGGGCGCCATAGCGAACTGAAATTGCCTACCTGTTTGCTGCGGGTGTTTCCTTCGCCATCGACCAAGGTGCAGTGGTTACTGCCCGACAGCGGAGAACCGCAGATGCTGCACACCATCCACACACATACCCTTTTTCGTCTTGCTCGGTGGCATTTGGGGCATTTAGCAGCCATTCGATGAGTACGCCTAAGGTCGGACAATTGTGCCTTTTTTCTCCGAAATTCACAAATTATCTATGGAAAATGTGTGATTTTACACAAAAACCATAGATAAAATGCGAGAAACTTAATAAATGTAAAATTTCTGGCGGCGGAAAAATGCCAAAATTTTTTTCTTTAAAATGGGGCGAAAAACGAAAAATGGCGACTTTCGAAAGAGAGTCGCCATTTGTTTATAATCTGAGCTTATTTTTTCAAGACTAATTGAGAATTTTATGCTCAAACTCCTGCATGCAGTCGACAAGTGCTTGCACATCGCTCAGTTCGCATGCATTGTAGAGGCTAGCGCGGAATCCGCCCACCGAGCGGTGACCTTTGATGCCGACCATGTCGTGAGCCTTTGCAAATTCGAGGAATTCGGCCTCGTGCTCTTTGTATTCGGGCGCCATCACAAAGCAGACGTTCATCAGCGAGCGATCCTCTTTCACGGCTGTGCCAACGAACAGCGGATTGCGGTCTATCTCGTTGTAGAGCAGCGTGGCTTTTTCGATGTTGCGCTTGTGCATTGCCTCCACGCCGCCGAGCGATTTAATCCATTTCAGCGTCTCGTGCATCACATAGATGGCAAAAACTGGTGGCGTGTTGAACATCGAGCGGTTTTTCGCCTCTGCGCCAATGTGCGTGCGGTAGTCGACCATGGTTTGCAGCGGACGATCCAACTGACCGAGCAGATCTTTGCGCACAATCACAAATGCTACGCCAGCAGGACCGACATTTTTTTGCGCACCACCGTAGATAAGTCCGTATTTCTTCACATCCACAGGGCGGCTCATGATGTCGGAACTCATGTCGGCAACCAGCGGAATGGGGCAGTCGAGGTCGGTTTTTATCTCCGTGCCGTAGATGGTGTTGTTTGTTGTGATGTGAAAATAGTCGGCATCGGCAGGAATGGTGTAATTTTTCGGAATGTAGGTGTAGTTCTTGTCTTCCGACGAAGCCACAATCTCTACATCGCCATAAAATTTGGCCTCTTTAGCGGCTTTTTTTGCCCAAACGCCCGTTTGCAGATAGGCGGCTTTTTTCTTCAGCAGATTGGCAGGAACGGTGAAAAATTGCGTCGAAGCGCCACCGCCGAGAAACAGCACGGCATATTCGTCGGGAATGTTGAGCAGTTCGCGCCAAAGTTGTTCAGTTTCGGCCATAATGCGCTCCCAACCAGGTGTGCGGTGCGAAATTTCGAGCAGGCCGACGCCTGTTCCGTCAAAATCGCGTATGGCAGCAATTGCCGCCTCGATGGCTGGTTTGGGCAGTTTGCACGGACCAGCATTGAAAATATGTTTCTCCATTTTCTTGAATTTTTATGTAACTGCAAAGGTACAAATTTTT
>CAVFDI010000127.1:0-2125 GCA_963621145.1 Paludibacteraceae bacterium
AAATCTGCTCGATTATAATTCAAAAATTCTTGCAAAGATAATTTTTAGAACCTACCTTGAAAATTTCTCCTTGAGTTGTTGTAACATTTGCTCGTTAATTGTCTGTTCTCCTTTCTTCGCGCGTTCTTCTTGAATACCCTCTAACCAACTGTGATCTTCTCTGCCCTCGCGGTAGAGGCGCATGTTGGTGGATTTTAGTTCCTCGGGCAGCGACTCATCGGCTTGGCGTTGCAGTTCGTGTATTTCTGCTCGGGTTGGGGGTGTTTCCACTTTTTCATCTTTCCAATGGATAGCCAAATAGGGGTGATAGCGCATGCCTGCATCTTTTGGGTTATAGAGTCCAGACAAGGCGATTGTGCCGTCGCTCTCGAAATAGCGGTAGAAGCGTTTCTCGATGCTCTTGACCTGTTCGAGCACGCACACCGCCTTGTAGGCGAACGAGTCGGCAAAGCGACGTGAGTAGTGCGCGACGCAGTAGCGGTGTTGTGCCTCGACAAACTGCCGTGCCGTCATCTGTCCCGAAACGATGTAGTGCCAATTCTTGATAAAGAGATAGGCAGAGGCCTTGCGTTTGCGGGCGTCGCAGCCTTTCTTTTTGAGCCAATCTAACCGCTGTTGTTCATCATCGTAGAGGTCAGGGTTGGGCTTCTTGCGCAGCCGCTGCGCGTAGCGTTTGTCTTTCATCAGAAACTGCTCCAAAAAGGCTTTGATGGTCTGTGTGTGGCAGCGCTTTGGGTAACACCAACACGCCAACACCACATCAGATGTCAGTGCAAGTTGGTAGATTCGGCGCAGTTCGTTCATGAAAGCGGTATCGGTCTTTTCGCTCACTTTCTTGTCGAAGTAGACTTGGTACTGATCGCACGAACGGTCGCGTTGATCTTCGCTCGTCACCTTGAACGGATTGCACAGCACAGAGTGCCCTCTGTCGCAGCGCACCACCACTCCATGACGCAGCGTGCTCTCTTGTCCTTTATGTAGATTGCCGATGAAGATCATGTGCGTTCTTAAATCAAATCCCAACCTGCATAGACATCAGCCATCACAGGGGCTGAACCGTTCTCGACGATAGCCATGGCGTAGGCTATGCGGCAGAGTTTCTCTCGGTCGCTGGCGGCAATGGTTGCGTTCAACGCATAACCTGTCGTTTTGGCAACACTGGCGGCGTAGGTGGTTGGGTTGTTGCCGTCGGAGGCTGGTGCCCACTTGTTGACGATAGACTGAATGGTGTTGCAATGGTATTTGCTGATGTACGATTGCAGGTTTTTCAGTGCTGCCCTGAAGCCATACGCCATAGTCGTGAACTGCTCGAAAGCGCCGTCGGTGTTTTCCGATGCAGGAACTTTGCCTTTCCAATTGTTCGACGAGATGCGCAGGTTGAGCGGATTGTTGTTGCGGTAGCCACGCACCGACTGGTTGTAACTTGCTGAGTGTTCGATGTTCATATTCTTTCCTTTTGCTGCAGGGGCATTGCTTGGGTTGGTGCGGGTGATGGTTTCGCGGATTTCGCGGGTAATGATGTAGATGACCACACCTGCCACTATGCCCACCATCACAACGACGGCAATGCCGATGCCTATTTGTTGTTTGCTCAATTTCATACTCATACTTTTACAAAGCGTATTACCACGCGCAGGATTATGGTTAGGGCGACTAATGCGAGTGCGATGATGCCGCTCCAAAAGAAAAAGGACTGCGCATGACTCATCTCGTTGACTATCTTGTCGCGATACTCGATGTGTGTGGTGTAGGCGGGCACGGTTATCGTGTCGCAGTAGTGAATCGTGTCGGTGCGTGTGCGCACTTGCAGGCGATATTTGTCCTCACACATAGCAGAGATAGTGGCCGAAGCGCCCGAGGCAGTAGCGACCGTCAGGTCATTATTTCGTGTGCGGCTCTGTCCCGGTGAACCGCCGTCAGGCACCATGCCACTGAGTTCTGCTAAGGTAAAATCGACATACGCCGTGTCGCCCTGCAGCACCATTTGCTTGCTTACTACTAGACTGGTGTCGTGTGCCAGTTCGGGGTGGCGCGCTAGGAGTACTGCGAGCCGCTTCTGCGGTGCGCAACTGACGCAAATGGCGACGAGGAATATGAAGAGTGTTTGTTTCGTAGTTGATGAGTT
>CAVFDI010000128.1:0-2106 GCA_963621145.1 Paludibacteraceae bacterium
CAAACCATTTACTTTTTTTGCGTAAATACGCAGATTTGGGAGATTGCAGGTTTCTGATTTCTAATTTCTAGATTTCTGATTGGAAAGGTTTCTTGGTTTGTCGAAATTGCTGGCGCAATTTCTGTTTCTAGGTTTGTTGGGACGCACTACGTGCGAACAAGAAGTTAGGAATGAGGAGTGAGAAGTGTTCGCACCACAGATGAACAATGACTTTCAATAATTCAATGATTCAATAATTCGATAATTATTTTGTAGGGACGCACCGAGTGCGTCCGAGAAAAATGAATAATAATTGCGGCGATCTGGCTACCGAAAATTAGAAACCAGAAATTAGAAATAAAAATCGCTTCACACAAAAAAAGAACGCGACCAACGGCCGCGCCCCTTTTTCATTATCAATTGTCTTGCGACTTGAGACTTGCTACTTGCTACTTAACGGCAATTTTGGTGGCTTGGTTGCCCACTTTTACAATGTAAATGCCATTGAGCTGACCGTTCATTTCGGTTACATCGATGCCCGATACGGTGAAGATTCTTGCACCCTCGGCTGCGTAGATGCGGCCATTCTCGGCATATACCTCAAGCGCCTCTACATTCTCGAGGGCTGTGGTTGGACCAGTCTCCAAAACATAATCCGAAGTGTTTTTAACACCTTTAAGGTTCAAATACGATTCCAAAGAACCATAAACCTTCACTTTTTTACCAATAACCGAAGAATTATCAACAACATTCAAATCTTTACGAGGAGTCGAACTACCAACCAATTGCACTGCGACCATATTTGCTACAACCTTTTCAGTTGCAGCATCTGCGATAGCCAAATTAGACGCTTGAGTATTGTCAATTTTTGAACCAGCGCTATTCAAAGCACCGATAATATAACCTTCGACCCAAGCCTCTTTACCATAATTAGCGAGTTTTATAACATCAGCCACAGAAAATGGATTTTCTTTCGTACCTGCACCAGTTACCTCAACTGCATTTGCCGAAATAGTTACCTCTTTTGTAGCAGTTCCACTTGTTAAAGCCAATTTGGTAGAAACTACGCCAACTGCACTGGCATTAACACTAACAGTAAGTGTACCACCTGCTGCCGTCAAATCACCAGCAATTGTAAAGTTGTCACTGCTTTCCAATGTAGCAACAATAGCTTCAGTCAATTTCTCACCTGTAACCACAAGTTCTTTACTCTCTCCAGCACCTGCTACTACAACACCAAAATCTAAATTGGCACACTCAATGGTTGGCTCCGTAGCCGCAGCCTTGATATAAGAGATCTCAATCTTAGTTAAACGGAGTTGCTTACCAGAAGAAACAGAAGGATTCTGAATGTAGATTTTATCCAATCCAGCAGCATTTGCTGTTGTAAACACGTGCGTACCATCATCTTCATTTTTCTCTGCCGTAGAAAGCGTGCGACTAATCGCTGCCTGATCGTCAGTTACTGCGTCATCAGCAACCACAGTACCTGCTATAAGCGTATTGCCATAATAACCTGCACTATAGGTTAAATTTATACCCGTGATGGTATACCCCGTTGCACAAACAAAAGACAGGTATTGACCACCATACACACGTGGAGCAGAAATATAACTCCCGTTTACAGCACTCCCTTTCGCCTTAACTTGGGTAATAGTGATATTGTCATTTACAGCCTTCCATGTAATATAGGCCGCGTCAGTTTTAGTGCCAGCAGTAAATTTTCCAGCAGATAAATCTACCGTTGCCGTCTCGGCTGCATTCACAGCCATTGTAGTAGCGCACAGCGCAGCTACAAAAAGAGTTAGTTTTTTCATGATAATAAAAAATTAAAAAGTTAATAAAAAAAGTTCCTTTTTTTTAATTTCAAATTTCAAATTTCAAATTTCAGATTAGTTGATTAGTTTAACGCGTTAGTGTTGGTTTCAGGTTTCAGGTTTCAAGTTGTTTGGGTTTGGGTCTTCGTCAAAGTTCTGCTTGCGGCTCTGCCGCCTCACTTCTAACTTCTAACTACTAACTTCTCACTAAAATGTCTTGCTACTTGCTACTTGCTACTTGCTACTAATCTGTGGGGCAAAGGTAGTGTTTTTATTTCAGATTTGCAAAGTTTCAGGGTTGCGGTAGCCG
>CAVFDI010000129.1:0-2080 GCA_963621145.1 Paludibacteraceae bacterium
ATTTTGAACGACATTGATGGTTTGAAAGGCGATGTAAGTGACCTACAAACGCGCGTCGAAGCACTTGAAACGCTCTGCAAGCAGATGAACACTAACATAGGTGCATTGCAAACCATAGTGGCAGCACTGCAGCAAAATGATCACATCACGGGCATTACCGAGATAAAAGAGGGCGACGATGTGATTGGCTACACCATTTCGTTTCAGAAAAATAGTGCCATAACCGTGTACAATGGCGCAAAAGGCAGAAATGCCACTGTGCCAGCCATTGGCGTGAAACAAGGCGACGACGGCATTTACTACTGGACACTCGATGGCGAATTATTGAAAGATGCCGACGGCAACCCGCTGCCCATCGATGGGACCGATGGTATTTCGCCCACACTGCGAATCGACGAAAACGATGGTTTTTGGTATTTGAACATTGACGGCAACGAGCAAAAATTAATCTACGCCACAGGCGACCAAGGCGAGCAAGGCGACAGTGTTTTTCTTGATGTAACTTACGACGACGGCTATGTCTATTTCAAAATATCAGACGAAACCACGCTGCAAGTGCGCCGCACCACCGACATTTTCACTCTGACCTACGATGCCAACGGCGGCGAAGGCTCTATGGCGGCAGAAAATTACGCCAGTCGACAAGTGGCTGTAGTGAAAGACAACGCCTTCAGCCGCACATATTTCGTTTTCACCGGCTGGAACTCGAAAGCCGATGGCACTGGCGCAGTCTGCACAGCAGGCGACGAATTGATGCTGACCAAAAATGTTACGCTCTATGCACAATGGGAACTGCACACAAAATTCTCGGTAGCCGACGATGGCGCGGTGGTATTCTCGCCGGGCAATCTGCAATATCACCCCCAAAATAATACTTGGCGTTTTGCCAAACATCAATACGACATAATTGGCCAGAACAACAAAAAAATCGCTAGCAACTACAATGGTTGGCTCGACCTTTTCTGCTGGGGCACAGGCGATAATCCGACCAAATACACTGGCAGTTTTAGCAACTTTCACAACTTCACCGATTGGGGAACAAACGCCATCGGACTTTATGCTGCCAATAGTTGGCGCACACTCAGCAACAGCGAATGGATCTACCTGTTTCAACAACGCACCAATGCAGCATCACTCTATGCCTTTGCCACCGTCAATGGCGTGGGCGGCATCATCGTTCTGCCCGACGAATGGGTTACGCCTTCGGAAATCACCATCGAGGCTGGCACAACCAATTACGACAGAAATGTATTCGACCTTGCGCAGTGGGAAAAAATGGAAAACGCAGGCGCCATCTTCTTGCCTGCCGCTGGATTGCGAAACAGCGATCCGTCATATTTCTCGTCGACCGAAGGCAACTACTGGACTAGCACGCCCAATAGCAAAAAAGATTTTGGCTATTATCTCAACTTCGGAAGCCAATACCACATGCTACGACTAGACGACATCAATTTGGTCAATTATGGCATGAGCGTGCGTTTGGTAAAAAATTTATGGTAGGCTCTAAAAATTATCTTTGCAAGAATTTTTGAATTAAAATCGAGCAGATTTTTTTTTGGATTTTCGAAGGAGCGGGATGTCCTGTAACTGAGAAAAGACGAAAAAGATGCCGATTAGAAACGAAAATTCGCAAAGAGCGACAAAAATCGCAGAAACTTTTTTGAACCGACCCAAAAAACAATAAACGCGTAGAATTTTTAGAACCTACCATATAAGATATTTTGATTATGAAAAAATTTGGATTTTGCCTTATTCTGATGGCATTGGCACTGACAGCCTGCCACAAGGATATTTTGAACGATATTGATGGTTTGAAAGGCGATGTTGCCGACCTGCAAACGCGCGTCGAGGCTCTCGAAGCGCAGTGTAAGCAGATGAACAGCGACATTACCACGCTGCAAACACTAATAGCCGCACTGCAACAAAACGACATGATTTCGAGCATTGCGGGCAACGAGACCGAAGGCTACACCATCACTTTTGTGAGTGGCAAAGTGATTACGCTGAAAAGCGGCACAACTGGCGCAGATGGCAATTCTCCCGTAATTGGTGCGAAACAAGACTCCGACGGCATTTACTA